>PLED01000028.1 GCA_003136355.1 Vulcanimicrobiota bacterium
CTCTCCATAAACATTTTATGGAGCCTTTTGTTGGCTCTCTATTTTCGCTGACTAATTAATGGATCGATCGCGAAATCGATCCGCCGCCGATCGCCTTGCCGTTTCCAGCTCGTCGATCGAAGGCTAGCCATAATACTGTACGATCAGCACGCCGAAGAACCGGTGGAACGGTACTCTTCTTTGCACTGATTAAAATTCTCGGACCCAAAATAAAAAAACGCCTTACGGCGCAATCTGCTTTGGGACGAGACCCACAGACTTATGCGCTANNGCACTGTTCAGTTTTCAAGGAGCCACCCTGGGCGCTATGCGTCAGAGTCACGACGAGCATCATACCGCGGCTAAGTACCACAGTCAAGGCTCGGAATGAGGCTTTTCAGGCGGTGCCGCTTGGCTTTCATGCGGTTGCCGCATACCGCCATGCTGCACCAGGCGCCCGACCCGTTTTTCGACCGGTCGTAGTAGGCCCGACGGCAGCTGAGTTTGCGGCAGGCTTTGAGGCGGGACCATTCGCCCCGCCGCATCGCATCGTATACGATCGCCAGTAAACCGGAGATCGTCCGCTCGGCGCCGAGGCCGGCGGGTTCGAGCGCGGGCGAGCCCGTCGCGTCGATACGCATCACATAACTCGACTCCCGGGCGAATGGTTCCAACGACGCCCAGGCCGAGGGAGCGTCGCCCGTCCCCCCGTTCACCTTCAGGACCCCTCGCAGCGCCTCCCGGAAAGCGCGCAGCCGGGGGTACTCCCCGGGCGCCGTCCCCTGGCACACGCTCGAGGCCGCGCACCACTCGTCAAGGGCGTCGGGACCGGCGAGGGGGTCGGGACAATCCTCAGGCTGCACGCTATTAATGAAAGCTCGCAGAACCCCGAGGTCCGCGGGAAGCCCGTATTTGCGGGATGACATTGCCTAGATGATTCCACCGTGCCCGGGGAATACCCGCTAAAACGGCTTTACAGGTTACCTACCATGATCGAACATGCAGCCGGGCAGTTAGCCTTGGGTTTTCCGAGATAGCGTCTTCGCCTGAAGGAACAGCAGCAAGTAATCGCTGCCGCCGGCTTTGCTGTCGGTTCCCGACATGTTGAATCCNNACCGAGCCGGTCAAGCCGAACTCCGTGTTGTTCGCAATCGCGAGCGCGTCGTCAAAATCTTTAGCCCTGATGACGGCCAGCACGGGACCGAAGATCTCTTCTTGCGAGATCGTCGCGTCCGGCGCCGCGTCGGCAATGACGGTCGGCTCTAAGAAATAGCCCTTGTCGCCGACGCGCTTGCCGCCATAGACCAAGCGGCCTTCCTTCGTGCCCGTCTCGATGTACTTTTCGATCGACTGTCGCGCCCGTTCGTTAATGACCGGCCCCATGTCGTTTTGTTTGTCGGCCGGATCGCCAACCGTGATTTTCGCCACACGCGCTTTGAGCTTATCGATGAATTCATCGTAGATAGAAGCGTCGACGATCGCGCGCGAGCATGCCGAACACTTCTGCCCCTGGAATCCGAACGCCGATGCTGCGACGCCCTCCACGGCCGAATCGACATCCGCGTCGGCTGCCACGACGATCGAATCTTTACCACCCATCTCGGCAACGACACGCTTGATCCAGCGCTGTCCCTTTTGCGGTTTGGCGGCCAGCTCGTTGACGTGTAGACCGACTTCTTTGCTTCCGGTGAACGCGACGAATCGCGTGAGTGGATGAGCGACCAAAGCGTCGCCGATGACACTGCCGCTCCCCGGCACGAAATTCAAGACGCCCTTCGGCAACCCGACCTCGTGCATGAGGTCGACGAACCATGCCGCGATGACCGCGCTATCACTCGAAGGCTTGAGAACGACGGTATTGCCGGTAACGACGGCTGCTGCCGCCATGCCCGCCATGATCGCAAACGCAAAGTTCCACGGCGGAATTACGATGCCGACTCCCAGCGGAACGTACACCAATTCGTTTTCTTCGCCCGCAATCGGCGTCAGCGGCTGAGGCTGCGCATAGCGGAGCGCCTCGCGCGCGTAAAACTCCAGAAAATCGATCGCCTCGGCGGTATCGGCATCGGCTTCGACCCAGCTCTTGCCGACCTCGAACACGAGCAGGGCATTGTAGCGTTCACGGCGCGCGCGCACAAGCTCCGCAGCTTTGAAAAGAAACGCCGCGCGTTCTGCGGCGGGCGTGTCTTTCCAGGATTGAAAAGTGCGGTTGGCGACTTCAATCGCGCGGTTTGCATCTTCGAGGGAAGCCGAAGCAACTTCGCCGATGATCTGCGCCGGATCGGCCGGATTGCGCGACGCGATCGTCTTCTGCGTCGCGATGCGCTCGCCGGCGATCACCAGCGGGTACTCCCGTCCGAATTCTTTGCGAACCTCGCCAAGGGCCGCTTCCATCTTGGCGGCGTCGGCGGGATCGGCGTACGTCTTAATAGGCTCGTTTTTAAAGGGCGCGATGCGCTCGGCGGTCATGTTCATGCCTCCATGATAACCCAAGCGGCGGGGACCCGGTTACGACTCCGGGCGGGCTCCCCATCGTCGCGCGCGAAGGTCGCGGACGTGTACGACGTCACGGTTGTTGGCGCGGGCATCGTCGGGCTGGCAACCGCCCGCGAGCTTTTGCTGCGCCACCCCCGATTGCGAGTCGCCGTTTTGGACAAAGAGGGCGCTCCCGGGAAACACCAGACCGGCCACAATAGCGGCGTCATCCATTCCGGAATCTATTACGCCCCGGGTTCGCTTAAAGCGCGGCTCTGTATCGAAGGGCGTCGCGAGCTGTGGTCTTATTGCCGCAGCAAGGGCATCGAGTGCCGGCCCGTCGGAAAACTTATCGTCGCGCTGACCGAGGACGAACTGCCGCGGCTAAATGTGCTGTGGGAACGCGGAATCGCCAACGGCATCGAAGGCCTCTCGATGCTGGACGGCGCCGGCCTCCGCGACCGCGAAGCGCACTGCGCCGGAATTCGGGCGATTTTTTCCCCGGCCACCGGAATCGTCGATTACGGAGCCGTCGCGTCAGCTCTCGCGGAGGACGTCCGCGCAATGCAGGGCGAGATACTTCCGGATCATCCGGTCACCGCGGTCGCGCAGACCGGCGAGCGTCTGGAAATACGAACCGCGCGCGGCGCCATCAATTCCCGCGCTCTGATTGGCTGCGCCGGTTTATACGCCGATCGGCTCGCACAGATGACCGGCGGCAATCGCGATCCCAAGATCGTCCCGTTTCGCGGCGACTACCTCATCCTCAAACCGGAGAGCCGTCATCTCATCAAGGGAAACATCTACCCCGTGCCCGATCCGGCCTTTCCATTTTTAGGAGCGCACTTTACGCCGCGTATGAACGGCGACGTCTGGCTTGGACCCAATGCCGTGCTCGCGTTCGCGCGCGAAGGCTACACATTCGGAACGGTAAACAGCGCGGACGTTTTTGAAACGCTCACCTACCCCGGACTCATTCGCCTGGCACTGAAATACCCGGCCATCGCTGCCGGCGAATTATACCGCGATCTCTTTCGTAGCGCCTATGTCGACCGGCTGCGCAAGTACATTCCCGAACTTCGAAACGAAGACGTGCTGCCCGGCCCCTCCGGAGTGCGCGCTCAGGCGATGAATGCCGACGGAACACTCGTGGATGATTTCGTTTTCGAAGGCTCCGGCCGAGTCATGCACGTGCGTAACGCACCGTCGCCGGCCGCCACCGCGTCGCTCGCTATCGGAGCGCATATCGTGACGCGCGCATCGCAGCAATTTGGTCTCTAAACAGACGCGGAAAGGCCGTCGACGTATGCACGCACCCGGCGCGCAGCTTCTTCTCCGCGTGCACCGGCATACGCATCGATGAGCGCGCTTCCGACAATCACGCCGTCCGCTAGTCCGCGAACCGCGTCGACTTGCTCCCGCGTGCTGATCCCGAAGCCGACCGCCAACGGCTTTTTCGTGGCGGCTCGCAGCACGGCGATCTGCGCGCGCAAAGGTTCGGTATCGGGCGCTCGGCCCGAGCCCGTTACGCCGAGACGGGAGACCACGTAGATAAAACCGCCGGATTGCTCCGCAATGCGCGCGGCGCGCTCCGGCGGAGTTGAAGGCGCAACGAGCAGCGGCATATCGATTGCGTGCGCGCCCAGTGCGAGCCGGAGTGGCTCGATCTCTTCGAGCGATACGTCGGGAACGATGACCCCCGCTGCGCCGGCATCAGCAGCCGCGCGCGCAAACGCCGGCAGCCCGAATTGATACACCAGATTGTAGTACGTGAACAGAATGAGTGGCGGCAGCGACGCGTGCATCTCGCCCACGAGCGCGAGCACCTTCTGCAGCGTTACGCCGTTGGCCAGAGCGCGCGCTCCTGCGGCCGCGATCGCCGGGCCATCCGCGAGCGGATCGCCGTAAGGAATTCCAACCTCGATGGCATCGGCGCCGTGCTGTGCGAGGGCCGTGAGGATTGCGCGCGTCGTATCCAGATCCGGGTCGCCGGCCATGATGTACGGAATGAAAGCCAAGCCTCCGGGTTTGAAGATCGATTCGAGTCGCGCCATCCTCTAAGACGCTGGACGCGAGAGGCCGCGAATCTGCGCGATGTCCTTATCGCCGCGCCCGCTGAGGTTAACCAGAATGAGATGTTCGGGCCCGCGTTCCGCGGCAAGCGTTCGAGCGTACGCGAGCGCGTGCGCCGATTCCAGCGCCGGAATGACGCCTTCGGTTTTCGCGAATTCGTAAAACGCGCGCACCGCTTCGTCGTCGGTGACCGAAACGTACCTCGCGCGTCCGCTTTCCTTTAAGAAGGCATGCTCGGGTCCTACGCCCGGATAGTCGAGGCCCGCGCTTATCGAATGCGTTTCTCGGACTTGACCCTCGGCGGTCTGCAGTACATACGAGCGGCTTCCGTGCAGTACGCCCACGGTGCCCGCGTTCAGCGAAGCGGCCGTCCGCGGCGTTTGGGTTCCTTCGCCCGCGGATTCAACACCCCAAAGTCTTACTTCCGGATCGTTTATGAAACCGGCGAAGATACCGGCCGCGTTGCTCCCGCCGCCGACGCACGCGACAACGTCCGACGGCAATTTTCCGTAACGCTCCATGCACTGCTGCCGCGCTTCGACGCCGATGATTTTTTGGAACTCGCGAACCATGAACGGATACGGATGTGCGCCGACCACGCTGCCGATAACATAAAACGTGTCGCCAACTCGCGCGGCCCATTCCCTGAACGCCTCGCTCGTTGCATCCTTCAGCGTTTTCGTACCGCCGCTGACGGGATGCACCGTCGCACCGAGGAGCTGCATGATATAGACGTTCAGCGCCTGTCTTTTCACGTCGACGGCGCCCATGTAAATATCGACCGGTATTCCGAACTTCGCGCCGACCGTCGCGGTCGCCACGCCGTGCTGTCCGGCGCCCGTCTCCGCAATGAGGCGCTTCTTTCCCATGCGCCGCGCGAGCAGCGCTTGCCCGACCGTGTTGTTGATCTTGTGCGCGCCCGTATGGTTGAGATCTTCGCGCTTGACGACGAACTTCGCGCTCGACGCCGGCGCCGCGTACCGCCGCGCTTCATAGACCGGTGACGGCCGGCCGACAAACTCGGCCAGCACCGACTCGTACTCGCGCCAAAACGCAGGATCGCCAAAAGCGGACTCGATTTCCCGCTCGAGCTCCGACAGCGCAGCGACCAGCACTTCGGGAACGAACCGTCCTCCGAACTCGCCGAAGTAGCCTAACGCGTCAGGCTGCATCGGCGTCTCTGACGGCTTTGACAAATGCGCGCATCTTGTTGCGATCTTTGCGGCCCGAGGTTTCGATACCGCTTCGCACGTCCACGCCGTAGGGACGCACGACTTGCACGCACTGTCCAACCGTTTCCGGCGTCAAACCGCCCGCGACGATGATCTGGCGCGAACGCGCCGCCGGCACGACCGCCTTCCACGGAAACGGGACGCCGGTGCCGCCGGACAAGCCGTCCGCCGCGCTGTCGAACAGCATGATGGCGCGCGGATGTTCGTTGGCGCTCCGTTCGAGCGCGGCGGAATCGGGCGACTGTGTGTCGACGTGGATCGTTTTGATGACTCGTCCGTCGATCGAGGAAACGAAGCTCGGCGACTCGTTTCCGTGGAGCTGAATCACGAGGTCGGGGAAAATCGCCCGAGCGCGCGAGATGGCGTCGCGCGACGGATTAACGAACACGCCGACCGGCGTGATGAAGGGCGGGAGTTCCTCGGCGATATGCTTAGCCGCGCCTTCGGTGATCCGGCGAACCGACGGTGCGAAGATCATGCCGACTGCGTCCGCACCAGTTTCCACGGCCAGCATAACGTCCTGCAGATCGGTACATCCGCAAAACTTTATGCGCGTTCTCAAGGGGAAACCGCGCGCGCTTCCACCGCGGTTTTCAAGCTGTCGACCAAAGCGGCGGGATCGTCCGCGCGCATGAGCGCCTCCCCGATGAGAAAGCCTCGCGCTCCGGCCGCGTGCAGCCGGGAAATATCGCCGGGGTGACGCATTCCGCTCTCGCTAATGACCGTTACGCCCTGCGGAACTTCGGGAAGCAGATATTCGCTTACGGACAAGTCGGTTTCGAACGTGCGCAGGTTGCGGTTGTTGATTCCGATCAGCGCGGCGCCCAGCGCGACCGCGCGCCTGAGCTCGGCGCTGTCGTGCACCTCGACCAGCACATCCAGCCGATATTCCGCCGCTTCGCGCATGCACGCCGCGAGTGTGCCGTCGTCGAGTCCGGCGACGATGAGCAGAACCGCATCGGCGCCGTAAGCCGCGGATTGCGCGACTTCGTAAGGCGTGGCGAGAAAATCTTTACGGAGCAGCGGGCGCGACGAATGCATGCGTGCGATATCCAGGTAGGCCAGCTCGCCCAGAAAATGGTCGGCTTCCGTTAGAACACTGATGCAATCCACTCCCGCGTTCTCGTAAGCGCGCGCGACGGCGGCTGCATCGAAGTTTCGCGCGATGAGCCCGGCCGAGGGGGATGCGCGTTTTATTTCACCGACGATCGCGGGACCGCGTGAAGCGCGAATCGCTTCCAGAAAGGGCCGCCGCGCACTCATGCGCGCCAGCCCTCTTTGCCGCACGAGTTCGTGCGGCTCCGCAGCTTCGTCTCGCTCGGCATAGCGCCGTTTGGCATCGTAGATGCGCGTGAGGATGTCACCCATGCGAATATGCCGCCGCGCGCGCGAACAGCGACGCAGCGCGGCCTTCATAAAGTTGTGCCCGGGCGAGCTCCATGCCATCTTTTATATCGGCAGTTTTGCCGCAAAGCCGAAACGCAAGGGCCGCGTTGAGGGCGACGACGTCGGAGCGAGGCGAGCGTTCGCCTGAGAGAATGGCCTCGAAGGCGGTACGGCACTCGGCAACCGGGCCGCCGCGGATCTCGGCAGCGCTCGCGCGCACGCCGAACTCTTGCGGATCTAAGGTCCAGCGTTTGACCGCACCATCGCCGAACTCGTACACGGACGTCGGCCCTTCGCCGCCGATTTCATCGATACCGCTGCTCGCGTGGACCACCGCCGCGGCGCGCACTCCGAGTGCTTGCAGAACCTCGCCGACAGTTTCGACGTGATCCGCGTGCGCCACACCGACGAGAAGATGCGTCGCTTGCGCGGGATTGGTCAGCGGTCCCACCAGATTGAAGAGTGTAGGGATTCCAATCTCGCGCCTGACCGGGCCAACGTTTTTCATCGCCGGGTGGTAAGAGGGAGCGAACATGAATGCAAAACCCAGTTCCTTGAGACTGCCGGCTGCGCGCTCCGGCGGAACGTCCAGTTCCATGCCGCCGGCCTCCAATACATCGGCGCTGCCGCATCGTCCCGACGCAGCGCGGTTCCCATGTTTTGCCACCGGAACACCCGCTGCTGCGACGACCAGCGCCGCGAGCGTAGAAATATTTATGGTGTTCGCGCCGTCGCCGCCGCTTCCAACGACGTCGGCTACCAGCGGCAGATCGTGTTCGAGCTTCACGCTGCGTTCCCGCATCGCGCGGGCCGCGCCGATCAGTTCGGCGGCAGTCTCACCTTTTGCCGCGAGCGCCGTTAAGAACCCCGCGGTTTGCGCGGGCGTCGTTTGCCCGTCCATGATCGCACCCGCGATCGCAGCGGCATCTTCCTCGGGAAGGTCGTCGCCCGCAACCAACCGCCGGAGCAGATCGGTAGTGTTTATCGTTTTGGGGAATCAACCAGTTCGAGAATCGAGAGCTCGGCGGCATCGCCCGGGCGTACGCGCGTCTTGGTGATCCGCGTGTAGCCGCCGCGGCGCTCTTTGAGCGCCGGCGCGANNTCGGTCAGGTATTCGGCGATCTGACGGCGCGAATGCACGTCGCCACGGCCCGCCGTGGCGATGAGCCGCTCGACCACACGGCTGACTTGTTTGGCCTTCGTCGTCGTCGTCTCGATTTTTCCGTGCTTGAAAAACGACGTCGCCAAATTTCTCAGCAGCGCGCGGCGGTGTCCGTCGGTCCGCGAAAGGCGTTTATACGCAATCTGGTGCGGCATGATCGTTTCCTATTGCTCCCGGAGGGACAGCCCTTTGGATTCGAGGACCACTTTGATTTCATCAAGCGACTTCTTGCCGAAGTTGCG
>PLED01000030.1 GCA_003136355.1 Vulcanimicrobiota bacterium
CGATCCGGCCAACGAAGATCATCTCTGGGCGCTTTCGGTCCATGTGGCGGCAAGCAGCAACGGGGGGAAGACGTGGCGATTAGGCGCGCGCGGCGTGCACGGCGATAATCACGCGATGTGGATATCGAAGGACGCCAAACGGATCATCGAGGGGAATGACGGCGGTCCCTCGTTTTCATACGACGATGGCGCAACGTGGCAGATGCCGCACAATTTAGCGATCGCACAACTCTATCACATAGGATTCGATCGTCAGAACCCCTATCACGTCTGCGCTCCGCTGCAAGATAACGGCGTGTGGTGCGCACCCAACGACGGTTTGAGCGGCGGCATCAGCTCGAGTCAGTGGCAGAATATGGGAGGCGGTGACGGAACGTGGGTGGTTCCCGATCCGGTGCACCCGCGGATCGTGTGGCTGACGAGTGGCGGCGGCAACTTCGCCGGAGAGATCGGCGTCATCGATACGGGCACGAACGAGATCCGCACCGTCTCGCCGTTTCTACACGATCAAAACGTCGTCGACCCGCGCGATCTGAAGTACCGCTTTAACTGGGAGACGCCGATTGCGTTCGACCCGTTCGATCCGCATACCGTCTACACCGCCGGCGACGTCATGTTCAAGACGCGTGATGCCGGCCGGCACTGGCAGGCGATCAGTGGCGATCTCACCCGGAATGCCCGCGGACACGAGGTCGTCAGCGGCGGCATTACGCTCGATGGCACGGGCGCCGAGACTTCGGAGACTATCCTTTATATAGAGCCTTCCCGAGTGAAGCGCGGGGAGATTTGGATTGGGACCGACGACGGCTACATTCAGATCACTCAAGACGGCGGGAAGAGCTGGCGCAACGTTACGCCAGCGGGGGTGCGTCCCTTTGGGCGGTTTGCGAGCCTCTCCGCGTCGGTGCACAGTGCCGGAGTGCTGTACGCGGCCTACGATTTGCACATGGTGGGCGACCGCGCCCCGCACGTCTTCATGACCGCAGACTACGGGCGGCACTGGCGCGACATTGCGGCAAACCTGCCCGCCGGTCAGGAAGTGCGCAGCGTGCGCGCCGATCCGCACAATGCCAAGCTCGTGTACGCGGGCCTGGAAAATAGTCTTTGGGCCACGTTCGACGGCGGAGCGCACTGGCGCAATATCAACTTCAATCTTCCGCCGAGCTCAGTGCGCGACATTGCCGTGCAGCCGGACCGCAACGACTTGCTGCTCGCAACGCATGGCCGCAGCGTCTGGATCTTGGACGATCTCTCACCACTGCAAAACCTCGATGCCGCGCAAAGCGCGAGGTTGGGTGTGTATCTTTTTCCGGCACGGCCGGCCATCCAGTGGAACGAGCATAACTATTTCGGGACGCGCACCGACGGCGTCGGCCCTCCGTACGGAACGATCGTCACGTATTACTTGAAGCGACCGGCAGCATTTGCGCCGACCGCGGAGATAGTGAACTCGTCCGGGCGCGTGATGCGGCATTTCAAGGCGAAGGATCTCAGCAATCAAGCCGGCTTGAATCGCTTTGCTTGGGATACGAGCGAAGATGCGCCGCCCATTTGGAAATTCACGCCGACCTGGAACCAAGGCGGCGCCTTCAGTCAAGATAGCGTGACGGTGTTGCCCGGCAGATATACGCTCGTGCTGCACGCCGGCGTCACCGTGCGAAGGCCGATTGTTGTGCAGCAAGATCCGCGGACGCGATATACGGCCGCGCAATTGCGCCAAAACTACTTCGCAATGAGCGAGGTCTTCGCCGATTTCGGCCGCGTGAACATCGCGCTGAATACGCTCTCGACCGTCTTAAATGAAGCGCCGCTGCGTACAGCCGCGCTCAACCAGGCGCAGAACGGCACGCTCGCGTTACGCGTAGCGGCGGCCGCATCACAAGCCAAGCTTCTGCTGCTTTCGATCACGCAAAATCCCGTCAACGATCAGGATGACGATTTCTTCGCCGACGTTTTACGCGAACGATTGCAAACGCAGATGGGCACTTTCGGGGGATCGGCTGGGCCGCCAACCGCGGTACAGCTGACGGAAAATGCGACGCTGCACGCGCTGACTAATCAGCGGCTGCGCGCAGTGGCCGGTTTTGAAGCCGGCGCACTGCGGCAGGTCGACGCGGCATTACGGGCAGCGAAGTTACCGCCCCTGACGACACTCACCCAACAGCCCAAGGTTTACGATGAGGCCGTGGGCGGGCGTCGCGGGGACGACCCGCTTTAGGCAACGGCCAGGCGCTGCTGGACCCCGTTGCGCGTGCGGCCGAAGAGCAGCATCAGGTCGTCGATAGAATTGCCCGCCTCAAAGAGCCGGCGGAGTTCCTCGTCGTCCGTGCGTTTCCACGGCTTGCCCGCGTTTTGGTAGGTTTCGCGCACGCGCGCGTACGGGTTTTGGCGGGGCTGGAATTTCGCGGCCGCGCGCGACGTAAGCTGGAGCGCTTCGCTGCGAAGCTCGTCGGAAGTACGACGCTCTTCGGGAAGGTCGTGCCAGATCCGGTTGAGCATGCGCCGTGCCAGCGCCTCCGCGCCGTTGTTAACAATATCGTTGTCCATAGTTCACCCTTTCTGTGTGATGACAGGGAGCATACGCCGCAAGAGTGACAGCTGTATGGCACAGTGCGCGGGCCGTACTGCAATTGCTGTATAGTTCAAATGTCCCGGCACCCAGTAAGATCTTTACAGAGCCTCTCCCAGGTGTGGCCGTCGTCGCGGAGGGGCTCCAAATCTTTCGTCGTAGGTCGCGGGGTGACGCGGCTGGCCGACGCTGCACGACCCGCCGGACCGGCAATATTTTCGCCGATTATTCGTCCGCGAATATCGCAGCGCATCGACGCCGCCGCTGCGGGCAGAATCATCTTAATCGTTGCTCCTGCAGGATATGGAAAATCACTGGCGCTTTCGCATTGGCTCGATTGCCGGCGGCGCTCCTATTTGCGCTTCGACGTGCACGCCGAACACAATACGCTGCTCGGATTTGCGCGCGGCATCGCCGAGGCGTTCTCGCAATTGCCCGCATTGCGCAAGACCGTGGCGACCGCGTTTCAAAACAGTGCGTCGGCGGTGGCGCCAGGGCATGAAATGGCGCGCTGGATTGCGGCACATCTTGAGGGATTCAACGGCATCATCGCCATCGACGATTTTCACCGCGCGAGCGAAGATATCGAGGTTTCGCGTTTCGTCGCTTCGCTGATCGCCCGGACCAAAGTGCAGATACAGTGGGTATTGGCCACGCGCTCCACATTAGATCTGCCGGTCGCAAGTTGGTTGGCCTACGGCGATGCGCATTTTGTTATCGGCGATCGGGATCTCACGTTTCTGGACGACGAAACACTTGAACTTTCCCAAGGTGCGGGACAAGCCTTGTCGGCGCGAGCGCTCCGGGGCGTAATGGATGCCACGTCGGGTTGGCCGGTGGCGTTAGGACTTGCCCTGCGAAGTGCGAGCGTACTAAGCGGGGGCGCCGATCTTTCACACTCTACGCGCGAGGTGCTCTTCCAATATCTGGCGGAGCAAGTGTATGCCGAGCTCTCGCCGGAAGAGCGCGAGCTGTTGCACTTCGCCGCGTACTTACCCTCGGTCGATGTGAGCGTACTCGAAGTCGCCGGCTATCACACGAGTGCGCGAGTTTTGGAAGCGGTCCGGCGGAGAGCGACGTTTCTTTCGCTGGAGTCGCCAGGCAGATATGCATGCCACGACCTGTTCCGCGAATTCTTGCGCGGACAGATCGAACTGACCGATCCGGCCGAGGCGAAGCGCTTACAGGAGAAGGCGGCCTCAGCTTTGGAGCGCAGCGGCGATGTGGTTGCAGCGCTGCGTTTGTACGCACAGATGCACGCGGCCGACGTCGTGTTGCGTCTCCTGCGCGAGAACGGCTTCAGCCTCATGGATCACTCTCACGGCGACGCGGTAGAAAGCGCGCTGCGAGCCGTGGCGCCGCACATACGATCGTCCGATGCTATTATTTTCGGCCTGCGCGCTCAACGCGCGGCCGATTCTGGACATTTTGAGCGCGCCGAAGCGTTGTTCAAGAGTGCTTTAGATTTTGCCGAAGATCCGGACACCCTTTTGACGCT
The DNA here is from genome assembly GCA_003136355.1 of Vulcanimicrobiota bacterium. Lineage (GTDB taxonomy): Bacteria > Vulcanimicrobiota > Vulcanimicrobiia > Vulcanimicrobiales > Vulcanimicrobiaceae > Rubrimentiphilum. The sequence continues at coordinate 4,068 of PLED01000030.1, forward strand.
TGCGATCTCGCTGGCCGTTTTGCTTCGAAATCGATCACGCTCGGTTAACGAAGTTCTCGGTTCTCTAGACACATCGGCCGGTCGCCTCGAGCTCCGGGCTGAAATCGCGGCCTTGCTTGCAACGGATAGCGCGCTGTCAAACGATCAGGATCGCGCTAAAGAGAGAGTCGCAGTGGCCGAGCGGTTCTGTCCCCTTATTGAATCACAGGAAGTCCGCGCAAAGCTATTGTTGCGAATCGGAATCGCGAAAATGACCATAGGCTATCCAACCGAGGACGTATTGTCAGGTTTGTCAGAGGCGGCTAGTTTGGCGGAAAGCATTGGCATGCTTGGGATCGCTGCGAGAGCTTATAACGTCCTAGGCATGGCACAATTATTTTATTTGAACGCCCCTGACGAAACCTTAAAATCTGAGGAAAAAGGGGCCATCGCTGCCGTAAAAAGCGCCGATCGATTTGCCCTGCAAGCCGCAATTGCGTACTCAATTACAGCGGAGACAAATCTTGGAAACGAGGCCGCATTAGAGCCGCTACTGTTGCGACTTAGCGAGGCAGCCATCTCGGACGCAGAACGGCTCCGGTCCATTCGCTCTTACACACGGGCCACGCTTTGTGCTTGGAATGCGCAGCTCGGAGATGCAGCAGTTTTAATGGAAGACTTAGCATCGAGCGATTACGGTTATTATGATTTCGATCGGCTCTTTAATATGGCAAGCCATGCTCTATTTGCAGCTGGAACCGGTGACATTCCGTTGAGCAGAAAACTGCTGGCGATCGTCGCACAACAGAGCAGCCAATGTAAATGTCCACACCCGTACAGCAAAGCAAAGTGGGGCGTTGCAACTGTGTTTAGCGCAACGGCGGAATACTTCGGTGGCCGGCGACAGCAGGCCCGGGCGATCTTGAAGTCGTTGCCGCTTAACTCCCCTGGCCCCGTATTGCTCCTCGGGGAGGCCCTGAACCTATTTTTCCAACGCAATGGCGATTGGAACGAGGACGCGTCTTCCTTGATTGGATCAATCTCGGTTGAATACGCAGGCGTGGCCCGCACGCTCGAGGTTAGTTTGAAGTATTGGGCGGCTTTGCACGCCGAACGCGCCGGAGCAAGAGTCGCGCTGACGCCAGCTGAACGGCGGGTATTGATCGATCTAGACGGCGGCGAAAATCCTAAAGAGATTGCCGCCCGGACCGGGCGTAGTGTCCACACTGTTCGGACGTTGATTCAACGGGCTATGCAGAAACTCGGTTGTCAGGGACGTCATGAAGCCTTAGCGACGGCTCGGCGCACCGGAGTATTCAACATAGGTCTCTAGCGCTTCTACTTAGAGGAGCAGCTTAGAACGCGCCTAAGGCATCCGTAATGATCAGGCCGGTGAGGGCAGATGGCCACCTGGAACGGGGCGGCGTTTTTACGCCCGTGGTCCGACCCCGAATCGTCGAACGAATTCGGTCTGCGGCCTCTCAAAGGCTCGTATTGATTGTTGCGCCCGCTGGCTATGGGAAATCGCTTGCTCTCAGCCAGTATCTGGACACCGTGAGCGAGCCTTATGTACGCTTTAACGCTAAGCCTGAGCACGCTAGCCTTTTGGGCTTCCTTCGCGGTTTTGCCGATTCGCTTTCGGTAATCACGCCAGACGCGCGGGGAACGCTCAAGGTCGCGTACGAAGCGAATTGTACGTCGAAAACACCAGGCGCGGACCTGGCGATGTGGATGCACGCGCATATCAAGAGTTATTCAGGGTTAATTGTTATCGACGATCTGCACGTCACCGAAGCAGACCGTGAAGTAACTAACTTTTTATCGTCCTTGGTTGCTCTTTCGCGTGGGCGCTCGCGGTGGCTGCTAGCATCAAGATCGACGTTGGACTTACCAGTCGGTTCGTGGCTTGCTTACGGTGACATGGATCTGACAATCGACGAGCATGATTTGCGATTTACGTTGGATGAGGCCCGGACCGCTGCGAAAGCCGCGCGCGTTACCGTCCGGGACGAAGAGCTTGAACAGCTTTTACTGATGACGCAAGGTTGGCCAACGGCATTAAGTTTTGCTCTTCGCTCCTCGACAAGGTCAGTAGATCTCCAAAACATCCAAGCCAACACACTGGAGATGGTGTATCGTTACCTCGCAGAGCAAGTCTACCAGGGCCTAAATGATGAAGAGCGCGACTTGCTGCATTTTGTGTCGCATCTAGACGAAATAGACCTTCCCGTACTTCGCAAGGCTGGTTATGCGCACGCCAAGCGGATTATTGAAAACCTTCGCGATCGAGTCGCGTTCATATATTCGGTTCGGCCATCCGTTTATGGGTGCCATGATTTGTTCCGTCGGTTTCTCGCGCATCAGCTCGAGCTGAGTGGAGATGCTGCTGTCTTGGCAATGCAATTAAGGGCCGCGCACGCCCTTGAGGCCGTTCACAACGTCCCTGCCGCGCTCCGAGTGTTCGCGCAAGCGTTTTCTGTTGATGACGTCTTGCGATTGTTAGAGACACATGGGCTGGAACTCAGTGAGCTCGGGCACGGCGACGTGGTGCAATTGGCCGTCACAGTGGTGCCTCACGACGTGCGCGCTACGAATCCGTACGTGTTGGGGATTCGCGGAGTGATGATGGGGGATGCCGGTCGGCTCGATCGTGCTGAATCCCTTTTGCAGCGCGCTATCGCAGTCACGAAGAACGTGACGTTAAGAGCAACCCTCGCCATAAAGCTGGCTCTGATTCTTGCAAATCAGATGAAAGAAACGGCCAGCGTCCTTGAGCCCGTGAAGTCTGAGGCGCTTTCGAAGAATTTGCGTGCCGAAATTGTCAGTCTCCTCGCAATTGCGCACGCATATGCCGCTCGGACCGAACAAGGAGAAGCGGCCGCTCATGAGGCTGAACTTCTGACGGCCGAACTAGACAACGACCAGGACCGCGCAAAAGTGCTTCACCGAATCGCAATCGCGAGAGCCCGACTCGGATTGCCGTTCGAGAAAGTACTTGCTATGCAGGAGCGAGCAGCTGCGCTTGCTTCCGAGCAGGGACTGTTTGGATTGGCAGGGCGTTGCTTTTCATCACTCGCTAGCATCGCGCTTTTTTATGAAGGCGATATTACAAGAGAAACCTGGTATGCTCAACAGGCATCCACGGCATCGATGAAAGCGGGCGATCGGATAAATTTGCAAACCGCCCTGCTTCAATTAATGGATATCGAGGGACGACGCGGCAATGCAGAGCGTATTCAAGCCCTAGAAAAACAGCTCGCTGCCGTAGCAACGACGGATACTAACCGGCTAGTGTACGTCGTCCCTGTGCGCGCTCTTCTTGCGGCTTGGCTCGGAAAGTTTGATGAAGCGCACCGTCTTATGGCGACCGTCGCTGGAAATGCCCGGTTCTTTGACTTCGATCTCGCCTTCAACGCTGCGATGGACGCAGTATTTTTATTAGCGGACAGGCGTCGCGACGAGGCCCTTGCTGCAACATCGCGAGCGTTGGCTGAGATCGAAATGGTACAATCGCCCTTGCCGCACGCAAAGCGTCAGAACGAGATCGCAAAACTGATCTGCGCGATAGTCGAAAGCCTAGCAGGCCGTCAAATAAATGCGCAGCGCCTTCTGCATATGAAGCCCTTAACCCACGGCCCAGCTGTTCAGGCTTTTCGAAATACCGCAGTGGCCGTTCTGCGGTTGAATAAGACGGCTCGTTTAGAGGCGCTGACGGAGCAGTTCGCGGGTATCTCACACGTTGGTTACGGCGGTTTCGCGCGCGTTCTGGAAGTGGCACTGGAACGGATTCTGAGCTCTACCTCGAGCGACGAGGAATTGACTCAGACCCAGATCCAGATTTTGGAGGCCTTAGCTTCGGGTCAGACCCCTAAAGAGATCGCCCGTGAGAGCGGACGCAGTCTTTACACTATCCAAACACATATTCAAAACATCATAAAGCGGCTCGGATGTAGCGGTAGGCATGAGGCGCTGATAATCGCTCGCGCGCGAGGCCTACTGAACGACGCCGGCGCGCCATCCTGACGCTGAACGGCATACTGATTTTTAATTAGAGACCTAGAAGGCAATTCGGGCTATTCTGAGAGCTAATCACATAAGCTTCTCAAGGAGAGTTTGAAGTGGATTCTCTTATCCTAGATCTCGAACTTATTTTTGCCTCGACCGTCCCGCCCACAATCGGATAGTCGGCTAATACTCTGAGGCCATACACAGAGCGCATCATTTCGCTCGGAGCAGACCTTTCGCGACTCACAAAAGCCGTAATTGAGCAGCTCCATGATCCGGCTTTGGTCGGCGATTCGGGGCTGGAAAGATCGATTGAAGCGCTGCTCGATCGGCTCTGCATGTCGGTGAATCTCTCAAAACCTGTTGGCCTGAGCAATTGGGCGGTGCGAGAGGGGAACCGGCTCGGAACGGCGCGAGCAAGCGAACTTGCGTCCGCTGCCGTGCATGTGGTGGCGGGCGAAGCCGCCCGGTTCGATCTCGACCACGGGCGCCTGTTGGCGTTCATGGAAGTGCTGCGTTCCGAAATCGTGTCGGCGTTAGCATCGCACAAAAATGACGCACGCGAAGAACCGGCCGAATATTCGGAGAGCACACGCGCGCTATTGGCGATGTTGGGCGAACGGGATTCGGCGACGTGTTGTCATTCCCGCGCGACGGGCGAATGGGCCCGCCGCTTGTGTGCCGCGATGGCAATTCCGCCCGAGAAAGCCGAGCTGATAAAACTGTGCGCGGTCTTGCACGACATCGGGAAGATTTCCACGCCCGAAGCCATACTTTTCAAGCGCGGCACGTTCACTGAAGACGAGTGGGCGATCATGCGCGACCATTCGGCCACCGGGCAGCGCGTGCTGGATCAAATACCAACTTTGGCAAAATGCGCCCTTATCGTGAGGGCGCACCACGAACGCTGGGACGGCGCGGGTTATCCCGACGGCTTGGCCGGCGAAAATATTCCATTTGAAGCGCGCGTCGTCGCCGTGGCCGATGCCTTCCACGCGATGATCAGCGAACGTCCGTACCGCAAGGCCATCCCTCCGCGCCAGGCGCTGGAGATTTTAGAAGCGGGCCGAGGGACCCAATGGGACGCTGCCGTCGTCGACGCGATGCTGGGCTTGTTCCGGAAGTCGCGCGACTACCGCGAGGTCCGCGCCTCGAGCGCATAGACACGTTTTCCGGGGAGTGGGCAGGGCGCATCGCGGGATGCGCCCTTTGCTTTGTGCCAGCCAGTTGGCACTCAGAGGCCCCATACTCGCATCATGGAGTACATGATCGGCGCGGGGGCCATTCTCGAGACAGGCGACGCCGCCAAAGTCACGGCGGCAATGCTGCACGCGCGCGTCGACGCCATGCTGGCTCGCTCGGTTAAAGCGGCGGCCGTCGACTTCGACGGGAATTCCCCGGAGGCGCTGCGCCGGCTGCTCGTCCTCGTGCCCGGCTGGGACGCCGGCCGGTTCCGCTCGCACGTGACCGACGCGCTTATCGAGCGCGGGGCGTGCTCCTTAGCTGACGTCCTCTCGATGCTCGCCGCTGCCGCCCAGACGCCGGAAATTCATCTGTTCGCGCACTGGCTCCCCGACGATGCGACCTACGCGGCCCTGACCAAGCTCGGGATCGGTCTGGTGGTTCATCCCTTGGAAGCCATCGAGTCCGCGGCGGTCGTAGCCGGGCAGCGGCATACCCGGTGGAAGGCTTCCCGGGCAGCCTAGTTCAGCGCCCTCTAAGGGTCAGCACCGACCATCAGTCATACAATGCCCGATATGCAACCGACTCGCGTAGTGGTGGTCGACGACGACCGCTTCGTCCGAGAAATGCTCGAACTCGGCCTCTCCCGTGAAGGCTTCATCGTTAAAACCGCGGCCGACGGCGTCGCTGCGCTTCAACTCGTGCGCGAATGGGCGCCCGAAGCGATCGTCCTCGACGTCATGATGCCGAAGATCGACGGATTGGCGCTGCTGCCGAAGTTGCGCGAGATCACGCAAGCACCGATCATCATGCTCACGGCCAAAGGGGAAACCGCCGACAAAGTCGCGACCCTCGGCGCGGGCGCCGATGACTACTTAGTTAAGCCGTTCATCTTCGAAGAACTGATCGCGCGGCTGCAAGCGAAGCTCCGGCGTCCGCAGTTAATTGAAGAACAAGTCTTACGCTGGCACGACGTTGCGATTAACCCCGATACGCGCGAAGCATGGCACGGCCGCGACGTGCTCGATCTCACGCAAAGGGAATTCGATTTGCTCTCGGTGTTCATGCGCGAACCGCGTCGCGTCTTTAGCAAAGATCACTTGCTCGAGCTCGTCTGGGGTCACGATTTCGAAGGCGGTCCGAACATCGTGGAAACGTACATCTCTTACTTGCGAGCGAAGATCGACCGGCCGGATCAAGGGTCATTTTTTCGTACGGTGCGCGGCGTCGGCTACGGCCTGGCGCAATAGGCGACGATGAGGCGTTCGCTGGCCTCCCGCTTGGCGGGTCTTTACACGCTGCTGCTCGGGATTACCGTATTTCTGGTTATCGTCGCGTCTTCGATCGCGCTGATTTACGAACTGACCGGATTTAGCCGCGACATCATTGTCGCTAAACACGACGAAGCGCGCAGCTTGGCCGAGCAGTACCACATGCAGGGCGTAAGTTTACGTAAGGCTGCGCCCGACATCGCGCGTGAATTACGCGGCATCGGGCTGCAAGTCGCGGTCTTCGACGAAAAAGGGAAGTACTTGGCAGGCGATCGGGCTCTGCGTCCGCCGCTGATGGCGCGCGTGTTGAACGGACGTGTAGAAATTCCGCAGCCGCCAGGGTCGCGGACAGAGATGACGATCCGCCGGGGCCCCGAATTCAACGGCCCGAGGCGCGGTCCGGACTTCCGCTACTTAATCGGCGTCGACGGCGGATTTGTGGCGTTCATGCCGTCGCCTTGGATCATCTTTGCAAACCTTGGGCCGTATTGGCTGATCATCGTCTCGATCGGCATCGTTGCAATCTTACTCTCGTGGTTTATCGGTCGCGTGTTTTCGCGCCACGCCCTCGCGCCGTTGACCGAAGTCACCGGTTCTTTACAGGCGCTGGCCCTTGGCGATTACACGCAGCGTAGATTCATCGCGGCCGGCGGGGATGAGATCGCGCAGTTGACCGAAGCGTACAACGATGCCGCCGCCAGCGTCGCGAGCGCTATGGACGAACGCAAGAACACCGAAGCCCGCATGCGCCAGTTCGTGGCCGATGCCGGTCACGAGCTGCGCACCCCGCTGACCGTTATCGCGGGCTATATCGACGTTCTGCGCCGCGGTGCGATCGAAGAACCGAAAGTCGCCAAGCAGATCTTGGCGACGATGGCGCTTGAAAAAGAGCACATGCGCGGCTTGATCGATCGCCTGATGCGATTGGCGCGCATGGATGCCGAGGCGCCTCCCGAACCGATGCCGATCGACGTGCGCGAGTTTCTGCGCGATCAATCCGACGCGGCGCGCAGGCTCGACGAGCAGCGGCACATCGACTATAGCGTCGAGGGCGTCACGGAGATTTTCGCCGATCGGGCCGAGCTGGGCGAAGCGTTTTGGAACATTTTAGAAAACGCACTGAAGTATGCGCCGGGAGCTCCGGTCCACTTGCGCGCGGCCGCCGAAGGTGAAGAAGTCGTGCTGACCGTCAGCGACCAGGGACCCGGAATGACCGAAGGCGAGCGGCTTCATGCCTTTGAGCGATTCTATCGCGGGGACGCACGCGGCGAGATGCCGGGCACCGGCCTTGGTCTAGCGATTGCCAAACGGGCGGTCGATCGCGCCGGAGGGACGATTCGCATCGATAGCGCGCCCGGGCACGGAACGACCGTGACGATCCGCCTTCCTCAGGTATTTCCCAAGGGTGAAGTGGTAAAAGAATCTTGATGCGACGCCTTATTGCCTTACTGCTGACCTTGACTCTCGTTGCGAGTCTGACGCCGGCCGCTCGCGCACAGTCCGACACGGGCGAAATTTGGATCACGGTAAACGACGCCGGAACCAAAGCGCCCGTTATTTTGGCGCGGGTTCTCCTCGACGGTCCGGTGGTCACGAGCGAGTACACGGGCAACGACGGAAAAGTCCACTTTATCGACGTTCCCGACGGGATCTATCGCGCGCGCGTTTTTGCGCGCGGATTCCAGGCCGTGACGTCGCAGAACTTCGAAGTGACGAACGGCCGCTCGGTTACCGTCGCGGTCGAATTGGCGCAGTCGCAGGCGCCGCTTCGCACGATCGCGTCGGTCGTTTCAAAATCGACGGCGACTGTTTCGACGACGGCCATATCAGCGAACAGTGCCCAGCGCAAGCTCTCCGATACGCTTGCCGACGCGCTCGGTACGCTTTCCGGTGTGAACCTAACGACCTCGAGCAACGACAGCGACGCGACGCAAACGATATCGCTTGAGGGACAGGACGCCAGTCAAACCGCGCTATCGGTCAATGGCATTCCATTGAATTCGCCTGGTACCGCCGGTAACGTGCGCTCGATTAACTCCGACTTGTTCACCGGCGCCAATGTTTCGTTTGGGCCGCAAACGGGCGGTTTCGGCGGCGGCGGCGTCGGTTTCTCGACGCTTCAGCCGACGCTCTCGTGGCAGAGCGAATTCTCGCTCTCGGCGGGCAGCAATGGCAAGAACAACTATCTGGCGTCGGAAAGCGGCTCCATCGGGAAACTCGGGTTTGCTTTCACGCATACGTTCCGCGCCACGCCGAGCCTCCTGGACGGAATGACGTTCCTCGACGCTAGCGGCTTGAGCTATAGCCACAACGGCGATCGCAATAGCAGCGGAACGTTACTGAACCTGCGCTACCAACTCAACGAAGCGCAGACGCTAAGTGCCTTGTACATGCATTCGACTAACTCGGCGAATATGGTGTGCACCCAGTTCACCGGACCGGTGCCGTGCGGATATGGTCCCGACAACGCGACGAACACGGCCTTCGCTCTCTATTCATTGACCGATAACGCATTGATCGGCGACACGCAAATGGCAGCGTCGTTTTACGGGACGCGCTCGAATACGCTCAACGATATGCTCAACCGCTTCGTCGGCGGGGTGGCATCGCCGACGGGCACGCAGTCGACAAATTACTCGAACGGCTTTTCACTGAACGCCACGCTGCCGGCCCGCGATCGCCACACGATTTCGATTACCGCCAATACCAGCAACAGCCGGAGCTCCTATACACCGCTGGTCCCTCAAGCGGCCCCGTATACTTTCAATGGTCAGTCCAGCAGCTATTCAACCCTCACGATCAACGACGCGATTCGCGCGAATCCGAAGCTGCGGTTCAACGATTCTATCGGCATCAGCCGTTCGAGCACCGGACCTGGCACACTCCTTTTGGGGTTCAGCACGAACTGGCAGCCGACGACCAGCGACACGTATGCTTTTAGTTACAACATCGGTGGCAGCGGCGCACGGCTTGGCCGCGAAGGCGTTCTCTCAGATCCCGCGCAGCTGCGCTTCGACTGTAACGGCGACGTCGCATTCGGCAGCGCACCGGGGGATAATGCAACGGCGAATTCTTCCACGTCGGCGCGACTGAGCTACTCGCACAAGATGAACGGTGGCCTGATCAGCGCGCAAGTCTACCGCCAGTCGCAGAACGGCGTCGTGCTACCGATCGACGTAAACGGCACTGCACTCGTCGGCAGCAGCATTTTTCCGCCGAACTATTTCGCGGTGGCACAAAACACATTCGTCAACGAGTGCGGCGTTCCGGTTGGAACGACGTTTGGCCCGCAAAACACGTACTTCTCGACGCCGATCTCGGGCGTGCAGCGCGTCTACGAAGGCTTCCAACTCAACGGCTATTTCACGTTGGGAAACTTCGTGATCCAGCCGTTTTACGACACACAGGTCGCCAAAGCCAACAGCAGTGATCCGCGTTTCGTCAACCCATATGCGATCACGGTGGCGGGCATGCAGCTTCCGAACGTCCCGCTGCATCGCGCCGGCCTGACGCTCGACTACAAGCCGCCCCGCTCCGCATTCGAGTGGTTAGCTCGGGCGAATTACACCGGCAGCAATAATTCGCAAAATCTGCCGGCTTACACGACGGTGGACGCCGGGATCAACTACCATGCCTCGCGCGGCGACATCACCTTTGCGGCGAGCAACATCTTCAATGCTTATGGCGGCATTTTCGCAACATCGCAGGGCGCCGTGCCGTACATCACGCAGGCCGGAACGATTATTCCGACGGTTGCGCGACCGAATCCGCCGCGTCAGTACTCGGTTACCTATACGGTGCGCTTCGGGCAAAACGTCCCGCAAAATTCGGGCGCGCCGGCTCTCGCGTCGGCTGTCGGCGGGGGAGAAGGCGGGCCAGGGGGCGGCCCCGGCGGCCGCGGCGGAGCCGGCGGCGCATTCTTCCGCCAGTTGACGCAACTTCCGCAGAGCCCGCCGTCGAATCCCTTTGCGGTCAATACGGCGGTGCAATTCTGCAATGCCGACTCGCAGAAGATCGTGCAGCCAATTTTAACGGCGCTCAAATCGTACACCTCGCAGATCGAAGCAGCCAAGACTTCGGCGGGCTACCCTGCCACGGCGCCTGCGCCGCCGGTCATTCCGGGCGTGTCCGTACAGTATCACCCGTTGGGCACGACGTACGCGCTGTCGATCTCGACGAGCAAAACGGCGCTCTTGCGCCCAGTCTTCACGTGCTCGACCTTCCACATTGCCGATCAGCAGACGGCGGATCAGCGCAAACTGTTCGTCGAGCCGAACAACGGCGGCATGTTTGCAGCGCCGACGCTGACGTTCATGCCGTCGGTCGGACTCTACGTTGCGCGCACCCCTCCGGCGCCGGGCTCGGAAACATTCCGCACGTATAAGTTGCCGTCCACGCCGCCGAAGACTGCGTTTGTTTACAACCCGAAGAGTCCGACGTGCACGACCGCGCAGATGCGCTCGACGGCACAAGCGGCGGTCGCGGAACTGCAAGCGCACTTTACCAAAGGCGGCGCGGCCCCGGACTTCACGATCACCGCGAACACCGCCAAGGCGGGCACGTGGTACGCGCTGGTTCCAGAAGATATCACCTGGGTTCCCGCGCTCATCAACTGTGGACGCGTCGCATCTGCGGCGCGTGACGATCTCACAAAACTGGGATGGGACGGAGCGAATCCGCCGAGTTTAAGTTATTCGCCCGCGCTGGGTTTGTATCTCGTCACCGGTGGGTTCCAGCGTCCCGCCGGACAGAACGGCGCCAACGGCGCGAACGGTACGCCCGGACCGAATGGACAGCGGCGCACGGGTGGCGGCGAAGGCGGCGGTTTCGGCGGCGGGTTCCTGATCCCGATATTCGGCGGTCAGCGCCGCGCCGGGGCCAGTCCGTCTCCGTCTCCATCGCCCGCACCGGCGCCCACGGCCAGCCCGCACATATAGCCTGTCCTGAGCTTGTCGAAGGGCACTAGCGCTCGGTCGAGGTGCCCGCGAGACGGGCGCGATCGACCATCTCTTTCATGCGCGGGTGATCGCCGGGTATCGTCGTGACCCATTTTTCGAATTTAGGGACCGGCTCGCAGACCCGGAAGAGAAAGTACCACACGTTCATCTCGCCCATGAACTTGAATCTGCGTTTGATATCGGCGCTGAGCGCCGCGTACGTCGGAAACGACTGCAGATATTTTTCGAAACCGCCGTGCGTCTTATCGAGGTCGAGCACTGTCTGCGCGTTATGGAGCGTCGCGCGAATTTTTCGGGCGCTGTGCAGTATGCCGGGTGCATGCAGCAGACGGTCGACGTCACCCTCCGTGTAAGCCGCGACTTTCCCAACATCGAATGATTCGAACGCTTCGCGAAACGATTCCCAGCGTTGCGCGATCGAAGCCCAACTCAGACCGGCTTGGAAGACGGCGCGTGTGATGACTTCGAGGTAGTCGTTCAGTGCCGGAGATTCGACCTGTCCGGGGATGGTCGAAACGGCCACTATGGTGCGTGCGCCGGCGCGTCAAACGCGAGCGCGGTCATCATCGCAACGCCGGCCGGCAGCGCAGCCTCGTCGATGTCGAACGTGCTCGAATGGTGAGGGTTCGCCGTTTCGCTGTTGCCGCGCGCCCCGAGCGTATAAAAACACGCAGGTACTCGCTGGGCGAAAAACGAGAAGTCTTCGGCTCCCATCAATTTATCCGCGGCGAAAACTCGTCCGTCGCCAAAGATGTTGCGGGCGAGAGTTTCGGCATACTGCGACTGATCGGGATCGTTGGCCGTGACGGGATACCGCTTGAGATACTGGTAGTCGTAAGATGCGCCGGCCGCGTCGCAGGAGGCCTTGAGAATTCGCTCGATCCTCCCCGGCATCGAATCGCGTAATTCTTCGGAAAACGCGCGCACCGTGCCCAGCATGCGAACCGTGCGTGGAATGACGTTGTGTATTGTCCCTCCGTGGATCGAACCGATCGTCACCACCGCAGGCTCGAGCGGATCGATATTGCGGCTGACGATCTGCTGCAGCGACGTTACAAACTCGGCTGCGGTTAAAATGGGATCGATCGTATCGTGCGGAGCCGCGCCGTGGCCGCCTTTTCCGAGGACGTCGATTTCGATCGAGTCGCTCGACGCATAAAATGGGCCGCTGCGAAATCCGAGCGTTCCCGTCTCATATTTCGAACTCAAATGCAGACCATACGCTCGCTCGATTCCAAAGCGATCGATGATGCCTTCCTCGACCATGGCTTGCGCGCCGCCCTGACCTTCCTCGGCCGGCTGAAAGACCAGGCAGACGGATCCCGTCAATTCTTCGCGCCGCGCCGCGATGAGTTCGGCGGCGCCCAACAAAATGGCGACGTGACCATCGTGACCGCAGGCGTGCATGACGCCGTCGTTACGCGATCGATACGACTGCGAATTTTCCTCGAGGATCGGCAGCGCATCCATGTCGGCGCGCAGCATGATCGTGCGACCGGCTTTGCCTGCGCGCATGACTCCAACGACGCCGGTCCGCGCGATACCGCAATGCACGTCGTAGCCGAGGTTCCCTAGCCGCTCGGCGATGATTCCGGCTGTGCGCTCTTCCTGAAAACCGAGCTCCGGGTGCATGTGCAGGTCCCGGCGCGTGCCGACGACCTGGTCGGCAAGCTTCGCGGGCACCTCGATGGTAGCGGTCATGAAGAAGCGGTTCGCCCTCGGGGTGCGGCTGACCCCATAAGGCGCCGGCGTCAGGCCGCCGGGGCCTTCCTTTTCGGCAAACCAAGTGGTAGGATTTGCCGGGCAACCGAATCCATCAACCAACTCGCGTGAGTAAGGAGTCCCGTTCGTGTACGTCGATGAAATGTTGAACTGTGTGGATTGTGGACGTGAATTTGCGTTCACAGCTGGAGAACAGCAGTTTTACGCCACCAAAGGTTTTCAAAACAAGCCCAACCGCTGTCCGGATTGCCGCCAGGCGCGCAAGCAGCTGCGCTCGCAAAGCGGCAGCGGCGGGACCAGCGGCGGTGGCCAGCGCAACCGCGAAATGTTCCAAGCCACATGCAGTCAGTGCGGCGGCGTGGCGGAGGTGCCTTTCCAACCGCGCGGCGATAAGCCGGTGTACTGCCGCGATTGCTTCGCATCGCGTCCGAACTACCGCTAAGCTCGCCTCGAAGACTAGCCCGCCGGTACTCCGGCGGGCTTTTTCTTTGTTGCGAGCGTTACCAGCACGCAGATCGCTGCGTTGATGAGCAGCGCATAGAAGCCGCCGTTTATTCCGCCCGGCGCGATCGCAAAGTGGACGAAAAAATATCCGAGGCACTCGCCTGCGACCAGTCCGGCCGCCACGGCTCCGGCTCCTACGCGCGGCCACGCGATGGCGAAGATCACGCCGGGCGCCAATTGCGTGACGCCGACGTAATAAAAGAGCAGCAAGTCGACGAGCGACGTCTTGAACAAGATCCAGAGCGCGAGTGCCAGGAACGCGACCACCAGCACGAGCACGCGTGTCGCCATCGTGCGCTCGCGGTCCCCTGTCGCGGCATTTAACCAATCGCCGAGCACATTCTTTGAGAAGACGCTGGCTGCGCCAAGGAGCAGGGTTGATGCGGGCAGCAGCGCCGCAAGACATCCCGCGCTGGCTACGATGCCCAGCGCAGCCGGCGAATAGTAGTGCTGCATGAGCAGCATGAACGACTGATCGGCGGCGGGGCCTTTCAGGCCCGGTACGACCGCCAGCGCCGTGAAACCCGCAAAGAAAACGAACAGCAGCACCAATTGGTAGAGCGGCATGAAGATCATGTTTCGCCGCAACGTCTCGGCATTTTTGGCCGAATAGATAGCCGGTGCGTTTGCGGGCCCCATGAAAAAGCCGACGCCTGACAATAAAATCGTGGTGACGAACCACGGTACGGTGTACGCCGCATTCGTCATGCCGGGCGGCGGAAGGGTCATCCAATGCGGATGGGCTGCAAGCACACGATCGATCATGCCAAGCGGCGATCCAAAAAAACGGATGGGGATGGCAATTCCGGCGAACAGCACCGCTCCTAACACGAGCGTATCTTTTACAACGCTTGCCCATGCCGTGCCGCGCAGGCCGGCCGTAAAGACAAAGAGCGCCATCAAGATAAATGCGATACTCACCGCCGCCGTCGAGTTATAGTGGCCGTACCCCGCAATCGTCAGCAAGATTTGCAATCCGGTGAGCTGCAGCGTGACGTAGGGTACAACCAGAAAAAATTGCAGAACCGCAACCGCTATTCCGAGCGGCTTGCTTCCGTAGCGGTGTATAAAGAGGTCGGGCAGCGTCAGCAGCCCGTGATCTTTGCCGAGTCGCCAAATGGGCGGCAGCAAGAAAAACCCAATGCAATAGGCGACGGTGCCGTACGCGAGGATATAAAATGTCGCAGCGCCTTTGCCGTAAGCCCAGCCGGCGGCTCCCAGAAAAGTAAAACTCGTATAGATTTCGCCGGCGAGCAAAATCCACAATAACAGCGCACCGAACGAACGGCTTCCAACGATGAATTCGTGTGGATCCATCTTCAACCGCCGCACGCTCAATAGCGCAAAAGCAATCGTTGCGAGGATAACCGCGGCGATAATGGTGAGGGCCAGAGTCTCGGGCCTCATGGTGCGCGACCCAGACGATTGGCCGCCAGCAAAAAGAGCGGCGTGACCGCTACCCAAAACACCATCCACGCCAGCAGGAACGGGAAGCCGAAGACTCGCGGCTCCTCCCGGTTGACGAAGGGAATTGCCAGCGTCAGCATGATCGGGGGAACTGCTGCAAGAGCAACTTGCGTGAAGCGCGCGGCGGGTGTCATCTCGGAGATACTAGTAGTATAAGCGGCTTGTGAAAACCTATGATGCGATCGTCGTCGGCGCCGGGCATAATGGCCTGGTGGCGGCGTGTTACCTGGCGCGCGCCAAACGCAAAGTCCTCGTGCTCGAACGACGGTACATTGTCGGCGGCGCATGCGTGACGGAAGAGCGCACATTCCCAGGTTACAAAGTTTCGACTGCGGCCTACGTCAACAGCCTCTTTCGCCCGGAGATCATTCGCGATCTGCGGTTGCGGGACTACGGCTTTGAGTTGCTCGAGCGCAGCCCGGCTTCGTTTTCGCCATTTCTCGACGGCCGCTATTTACTACTCGGCTCCAACAAGCAAAGCGAGCTCAGCGAAATCGCGAAATTCAGCCGTAAAGACGCGCAACGCTACCCTGAGTACGAAGACATGCTCGAACGCGTCGCCGCCGTGATCGAACCGACGCTCGGGCAAAAACCGCCCAACGTCGTGCGGCCGTCAGTTTCCGATCTCATGGGAATGGCGAAGCTCGGACGCGGCATGCAAAAACTCGGTCCGCAGATGGGCGAGGCGGTCGAGATTCTGACCGGCGCCGCGCGTCCGATCCTCGATCGCTGGTTTGAGTCGGAAGAACTGAAAGCGACGCTCGCCACCGACGCGATCATCGGCGCGTTCGCCGCGCCCTCGATGCCGGGAACCGCCTACGTCTTGTTCCACCACGTCATGGGCGAAACCAACGGCAAGAAGGGCGTGTGGAGCTACGTCCGTGGAGGGATGGGAGGAATTACGCAAGCGCTCGCGCGAGCCGCTTCGGATCTCGGCGCAGAGATTCGAACCGAGCGGGAAGTCGCGAGAATTCTCGTCCGAGACGGCGCGGCGTGCGGCGTAGCGCTCGCGAACGGCGACGAATTCCACGCGAAAACGGTCGCCAGTAGCGTCGATTGCCGCCTTACCTTCGAGCGATTTCTCGACCCGGCAGAACTTCCGCCGGAGTTCTTGGCCGAGATTCGCCGGATCGACTACAGCAGCGCGTCGGCGAAGATCAACGTCGCGCTCGAGCATCTGCCGGACTTTACTGCGCTCCCGGGAACGCAGGTTGGCCCGCAGCACCGCGGGACCGTTCACCTGTGCCCGGATCAGGATTTTATCGAGCGCGCCTACGACGACGCCAAGTACGGCGAGCCGTCGCGCGAACCGGTCGTTGAATGCACGATACCATCGGCCGTCGACGACACGGTTGCGCCGCCCGGGAAACATCTTATGTCGATGTTCGTGCAATACGCGCCGTACGCGCCGAAGAGCGCGCCGTGGAGCTCGGCTACCAAAGATGCTTTTGCCGACACCTGCTTCGACGTCGTCGAGCGGTACGCGCCCGGATTCAAGAACAGCGTCATCGATCGCCAAGTGCTCACGCCGCCGGATATCGAAAATATCTTTGCGTTGACCGGTGGAAATATTTTTCAAGGCGCAATGACGCTCGACCATCTCTTCATGTTCCGGCCCGCGCCCGGTTACGCCGGATACAGAATGCCGGTCGAAGGGTTGTTTCTGTGCGGGTCGGCGGCTCATCCCGGTGGGGGAGTGATGGGTGCCGCGGGCTTGAATGCTGCCAGGGAGATGTTAAAAAGATGAGCTCAAAATCGTTTCTCGTGCCGGACGCGATCTATGAATACATCCTCAAGACGACGCTTCGGGAGATACCGGTTCAGCGCGAGTTGCGCGAACGCACGGCGACGATGCCCCAAGCGCGTATGCAGACCGGCCCCGATCAGTTGCAGTTCATGCAGTTGCTGGTCCGGGCGATTGGAGCGCGGCGCTGCATTGAAGTGGGAGTGTACACCGGCGCCAGCGCGCTTGCCGTTGCGTTGGCGATCCCCGATGATGGGAAAATTATGGCCTGCGACGTCAGCGAAGAGTACACAGCGATTGCTCGAGAGTTTTGGCAGCGCGCAGGCGTGGCGAACAAGATCGACCTGCGGCTGGCCCCAGGCGAGGAAACGTTGAACACGCTGCTCGGGCAGCCGGCCGGTTATGATTTTGCGTACATCGACGCCGACAAAACCAATTACGACGCGTATTACGAGCTCGTGCTGCGCCTGCTGCGCCCGGGCGGATTAATCGCGATCGATAACGTGCTGTGGGGCGGCGACGTCGCCGATCCGGCAGAAGCGGATGCGGATACGGTTGCGCTGCGGAAGCTCAACGAGAAGATCGGCCGGGATGAACGGGTTGACACGAGCTTACTGACGATCGGCGACGGCCTCTCGATCGTGCGAAAGCGGTGAGCGCTTGAACGCAAAGTTTACGGGCGGAAGCCTCGACAAAGCCCGGTTGGATACACTGGTCGACGCCGTATACGCGATCGCGCTGACGCTGCTGGTTTTGGACTTGAAGCTGCCGGATGGGCTACGAACGTTTGAGGTGCCGGCTCACTTACGCGACATGCTGCCGAAGATCGCCATCTATGCGATCGCGTTCTCGACCGTGGCGTTGCTCTGGGTCTGCCACCATTATTACTCAACGCTCGTGACCGGCACGGACTTCACGCATGTGATGCTCAATCTTTCGCCGCTCTTGCTCGTTTCGCTGGTTCCGTTTACGGCCGCGGCGATGGGCGCCTATCACAACTCGTCGTGGGCGGTGGCGACGTTCACGCTCAACGTCGCGGTTATTTGTTTTCTGTACGTCCTCAATTGGGCGCACTGTAGAAGGCGGCTGGTTCCGGCTCAAATCGACCGGCGGTTGCTGGATACGATGTCCGCGAACGCGTGGTATTCCCTCGGGGGTGAAATCTTGGCGACGGCCTTGGCGTTCATTGTGCCGGTTCTCGGCATCGCCGTTGCGGCCGTCATGGTGCCCGCGGGGTTTGCTGCGATGGCGCGGCTCGAGCCGCGCATTATGGAAGCGGTGAAGGAGCGCTAAGCGCCGTACCAGCGAAGGCGCGGCCAAAGGTCTTTCAGCGGCGCGACGGGCTGCGTGCACAAAAAAATGGGCGTGGGGCCTTCGATCGCCCACCGGAGCGGATCGACGAACGTGCCCGCCAAAACGACATGCCGGAAGAGTACATGCAGCAGATCGGCTTGCGATGCACCGATAGCCAAGACCGAGCTTCCGTCGTAACCGCCGGTTCCCCAAAGATAATATTGATTCTGCGCGCTAATCGGTTGGGGAAGGCCGTATTGGGGGCCGTAGAATTCGATTGCGGCGGCGCCTGCGTACGTGTCTGAGAATAGCGCGGTACGCCTGCGCTCCCCCGGCGGAAGTTGATCGTACACACCGGCGACACTGCGCGCGAGGCCACTCCAGCCGAATTCGTCCGCGAACAGGGGCTGCACCAGATGCGCGGGCGCGCCATTGCGTCCCGTTATGCCGAGCAGTTTCGAATAACCGATGAGGCCGGGCGCCGAAAGCACCGGAATAGTGAATGGCGCGAGCAGCCCTGCCGAAACCAACACAGCTCCGGCTGCGAGTGCGCGCCATGCCGGACGCGCGATCCAAAATCTCTCCAGGGCGACCCATCCGGCGCAAATCAGCGGCGTGTACACCCCGGCGATATAGTACCCCTTACCGTTCAAGAGAACGGCAGCGGCCAGCAGCAGCACAAATGCGATCGCAATAAACCGGTACCGGCGGAGATCCGGCACGCGAAAGAGCGCGATGGTTCCGGCGATCCATATGGGCGCCGCGACGGGATTGGCAAAGGCCAGCTGTTCCAGGAAGAAAACGCCGGCGTTTACCAGCGGCTGCCGGAACTCGAACTGCATGCCGGAATTAAAGGCGTGCCGTCCCAGCACGTCGCCTCGCAAAACCGCAAGCATCGGAAACGCATGCGCAGCTTGCCACCAAAGATTGGGCGCGAGAACGGCGAGCGTTGCCAGCGCTGCGAGCGCAAAGGCACGCGTGCGCAAAACGGCGCGCTCGGGCGTGAACAGCAGCGCGGCCAGCACCGCCGCGGCCAGCAGGAACATCGAATACTTTCCGTAGAGTCCGAACGTAACGGCGCCGGCAATCGCTATCCACCAGCGCGGATCGCGCGACCGCACCAAACGCATGGCGGCATAGATTGCCAGCGCCCAGGTCAGCGGCTCATAGGACGTCGTCGTCAGCGTCGTGCCGAGAAAAAGATAGGCCGGCGTGAGCGCAACGGTTAACGCGGCGAGCCGCTGCGCCCAAAGACTGCCTCCGAGCTCGGCGGCGATCGCGCACGCGAGATATGCGGTGATGCCGGCCGCGATGGCCACGGTGAAACGCAGCGCCGCGAGTTCGTAGTGCGCCGGAGCTGCCAGCCACGAAACGAAAGCCGTGAGGGGCGGCATATCGGCGTACCCCCAAGCCAACCGTTTCGCGCAGGCGATGAAGTAGAGCTCGTCGCGATAATAACCGTAACGCCAGGAGACCGCGAGGTGCGCCGCAGCCGTCAGAATTCCGAGTGCCGAAGCGAAGCGTTTGTCCAACGTTAGTTCAGGCGGCGTCCGGTCGCGGCGGCACTGCCGAGGCGACAAAGCTCAGCAGCAGCGAAAAGAGTCCGGCGTAAAAAACAACTCCTGCCGCAAAGAGCGGATCCCACCACGTTCCGCCCATAAACGCCACGGTGAAAAGTAACAAGACGGCAGCGTAGATCGCCGGAACCGCAAACGCGAAGGCACCGAACCAGATGCGCGCGGTGAAGTACGCCGGCGCGCGAGCGAGAAATGCGTCGCCGGTTATTCCGGCTGCGATGCTTCCCGTAAATACCGAAACGATGTCGAGCCATCCTAGCGAGTGGGTGATCGCGATCAGTCCATTGCCGAGCACGAACAGTATCGTGAGCGTTCCGGGCCGCAAACGGAAGTTGCGCACGAGGTAAAAAGCCGTTCCCATCATGAGCAAGCTTTGAAGAACGACGGCGATCAGCGAGCCGCCTTGCTGATAGAAATGAATCGTCATCAACGTCAGCGCGTTGGCGTCGAGTTCGTGCGGCACGATCACGCCGAGCGCTCGCGCGGCATCCACGCGAAAGAAGACCTGGGTCCCCCAATGCATGAGTTCAAGGATAGCCGCCGCTGAGACGATCGCGGGCAGTTGCTCCACGAGCGTGGCCGGGCGCGGTATTTGGGAGACCGCGGAACGGATAGGCCCTGAAATGATCAGCAGTACGCCCGCGCCGATGATTTGGTGCGTGGGACTCAAAAGCGCGTCGAACCCAGCTTCGAAACCAAAGAACAGATGATTGATCATGTCCGCGATTCCGCCGAGCAAGAACACCAGTACGCCCAGCGCGGACAATGAATACGCCGGGCCGAGCGCTGCGAAGAGACTCTCCTTGCGGCGGAGCGCCGCGGCGCAGCGCGATCCGATCAAATACAGCAAGAGAAAAAGCCCGGAATAGAGCAGCGCGTGCGCCCACGTGAAAAATGTGTCGACGTCGTGACGGATGTGCCACCCCGCGTCGGTGTATAGGCCCGCGATAGTCCAGTAACCGGCGAGGGCCATCGCCCAATCGAACCGCCTCAAGAGTCCAGGGTTCGCAAGGCCATCATTCGAACCTGCGCAGCTCGATGCGCGCACAGTCGATCGTACTCGCGCCCGCGCTCGCCCTGTTGGCGGCGTGCGGATCGCATCCCGCAACCGGCGCAAAAAATGCCGTCACGATCGGCGTCATCGTGCCCTGGCCCGCCACGGTTTACGTGCGTCAAGATGATTCGCCGCGGATCCTCGCCGCGCAGTTCTCGTCGTCGGTGATTCACGCCGGGGAATGGTGGTCCGGAAAAGTTGCCACGACCAGCAACGTTGCGGTCGTGGAACTGCGCTCGCCCTCGTTTTCATTTATCTTGCACCGGTCGGCGTTCGGCCAGTTTTCTTTCAGGACCAGGGTCTTGGCGGTGCCCTCGATCTACCGCCGCGGATTCACCGCGGCACTGGTCGCGCGCGGGGCCGGCGGGGGATTAACCGACGCGCGCAGCGCCGAGCTCGTTTTTCGATAGCCGCAAGAGCAGCGTTGCGATCGCCGCGACTGCGAGGTTGACGAGGAGCGCGTAAAACGCGATGTATCCCGGCACCGTGATACCGGCGTGCAGCGGAAAGATCGTCGTGGCGAACCTGGTTGTCTGTGCCATCCATATTGCCGTGGCAAGCCCGGCAGCCCAGCCGGCGAGCAAAGCGTGACGGTGGAACCACGCCGTGTACAGTCCCAGGATGACCGCCGGAAATATTTGGACGATCCACGACCCGCCCAGTAATTGAAATTCAATCGCATAGAGCGGCTTGATGGTGAGCGCGATCGCAAGTCCGCCCGCGAGCACCAGCAGCGCGATGATGCGCGCAGTACGCGTCTCCACGGCCGGGCGGGCGAGCCGCGTTTGAAATGTTTGGAGGATATTGCTGGCAAACAAGTTTGCGGCGCCGATAGCCATGATCGCCGCCGGCACCAGCGCCCCGATAACGATCGCGGCAAACGCGACGCCCGCGAACCAGTTCGGAAAAAAGCGCATGAACAGGTCGGGGATGGCAAAGTTGGGATCGCTGACGCGGATATGTGCGGCAAGCGCGCAGTAGCCGAGCAGCGCGATCAGCGTGAGCAAGATGCTGTAGAGCGGAAGCAGGGCGCAGTTGCGCCGAATGACGTTGGCGCTGCGTGCGCTGAGCACGCTCGTGATCGAGTGCGGATAGATGAAGAGGGCGAGCGCCGAGCCCAGCGCCAGCGACGAATACGAAAAATACAGCTGCGGCGTCAGTATCGTCGAACCCGGTTTGGCTTTTGCGGCGAGCGCCGTTTGCGCCGCACTGAAAATGTGCGCCCAGCCGCCCAGACTTTTGGGGATAATGATGATAGCCGCTATGACGGTAATATAGATCAGCGTATCTTTGACGAACGCGATCATCGCCGGCGCGCGCAAACCGCTGGTAAACGTATAGGCGGCAAGCAGTGCGAAAGCGACGATAAGCATCATCACCGCGGACCCATGCGTCGGAGCGATACCGGAGCGTTCGAGAACGACCTGTACACCGATGAGCTGCAGCGCGATATAAGGCATAGTGGCCACGACACCGGTAAGCGCGACGGCGAGCTCGAGCGGCCGGCTTCCGAAACGGTCGTGCACGAAATCCGCGGTCGTCACATAGCCTCGGGCTTTGGCTACGGTCCAAAAGCGGGCCATGACGAGGAAGGCTAAGGGATACGCTATCGTCGTGTACGGTACGGCAAAAAACGCGATCGCGCCGGATCCGAACGCGAAGGCCGGCACTGCGATGAACGTGTATGCCGTATACAGGTCGCCGCCCAAAAGAAACCACGTGACGATCGTTCCGAAGCGCCTTCCGCCCAGCGCCCATTCATCGAGCGACCTCAGGTCTCTTCGACCCCAGCGTGCCGCCAAAAAACCGAGCACGGCCACGCCGAAGACGAGCGTCAGGAAGATCGCCGAGCCGCTAGTCACGTTCACGTTCTCGCGTTGCCGTATAGACGATCCAAACGATTACTGCCGAGAGTACGATCCAAAGGATCTGATACCAGTAGAAGAATGGAAAACCGAAAAGGGTTGGGGCTGAACGCGCGTACAGCGGCGGAACGAGCGTTGCCGCGAACGGTATGAGGAGTAGCCAGTTCCACCGACGGTTTTTCATGCTATTTTAGCGACACGGTCCGTTCAGCCCAGATATCGGTGAGCGAAAACTTTCCCAACCATTGAGAGATCGCCATACCGCCGATGCAGACCGCGGTGCCGGCAACTTGATGCAGCTCGATCCGGCTGTGCAGAATTGCGATTGAAAGCAGACCTGCGAGCACCGGGACCGCAAACTGAAAGAGCGACGCACGACCCGCACCAAGCACGGAGATGCCCCAGCTCCAAATCGGAAATGTGAGGACGATCGGAAAGATAACCGAGAAGGCAAAGATCCACCAGTTGACCGCCGGAAGAGCGGCGTAATTTTGGTGTATCATGCGCGGAAGCGCTCCGGGCAGAATCATGAGCGTCCCTATCGTCATGGTTACGGCGACGAGTCCGAGGGGAGTATAGCGGCCCAGCAGCTTTGCGCTCAACACGTTGAATATAGCAAAAATAGCCGCGGCGCAAAACGTCAGCGCGTCGCCGGGGCGGAACGTGAGATGGCCCGAAAAGGCGCCCTCGAACACCGCGACGCCGAACAGCGCAACCGCCGCGCCGAGCCAGCGTCCGGCATGGACGCGTTCTTGTCCGGAAAAAGCGACGATCGCGAGGGTCAGCAGCGGCGAAAGGCTCGCCAGAAGCGACGACGCGAACGCGCTCGTGTTGGCCAATCCGAAAACCCAGAAGTATTGGTATAAACCGTAACCGCAGGCGCCGCATGCGATCAGCAGCGGCAAGTCGCGCGCGCGCAAGCGTATGGCTTGATGCATTCCGCGCGCGAGCAAGAACGCCAGCGGCGTCATAGCGAGAAAGCGCAGTCCGGTAAACGCCAGCGGATCGATCGACGTGAACGCGTATTTGACGAGCACGGTGTTCATCGCCCAGGAAAAGGCTACGAACATGAGTCCGGGATAGAGCAGCGGGCGGCGAACGCTCACGCCTCGACCTCTACCGTGTCAGGTTGAAACCTCCTCGGTTGGAATATGCCGACGATCGCCATGAACTCGCATCGCTACACGCACCCGTCTGCGCATTTTCGTACACCGCCCGCACGACGGTGTCATCCGACGTACCGGGAGAACCGGGAGCGCAGGGATTGGCGGTAGCGGGAGGCCTACCAGCGTCTTCGCCCGGCGGCAATCCATTTGCGAAGACGGCATCGGTTGTGCGGTCGCGCGCGCCGGCGATCGTAACATAAGGCGGCGCGCTCAATGTGCGGAACGTGACGTCAGCTTCACGCGTTGCCAAAACATTCCCATCGCCGGCTTGCACGGCAACCGAGATCGTTGCTACGATGCGCCGTTCGGCGACATAGGCATTGCGCTGCTCGTTATTCGCGCACGCCCAAGCACTGTCGCAGGGCGCGGGCGAGGAATCGGAATCGCCGAGTTGCGCTCGGACTGCGGCGGACCCGGTGAAACCGCACGGATTGCGCTCGTCGACGCACGCAGGCGCAAGCGTGAACGAAGGCAACGGATCCGGAAATGAACCGCTGCGCGCAAACGGCGCAATTTCCGAGATCAGTGCTTGGGCGGCCCGCTGGTACTCGCGGTCCGTATAGGTTTGCGCGGCGCGGCGGACGGCGAGCCGCCCGGAAATAAGCCCCGCGCTCAAGATCGTATTTGCGGCGAGCGCTATCAGCGCGACGCATACCAAAGCGTTTGCCAGCATCTCAAAACGCGCCGGCGGGCTGCGGAATCAACCCCGGCCGCTCTACCCGCGAGCCGGGCAGCGGCGCCTTGACTCGCAGCGCTCCGGTTACCGTTATCGATCCGGAATCGCCGGTTTGTTCCGGCGGATAGGAAACTGTGATCGCTATCGCCGCGCCATCCGCAGTTTGCGAAGAGATCGTGCTCGAGATGGTGACCGGAACCGCGGCGGAACCCGGGACCGGCATCGAAGCGGGAGCCGATCCACTGGGCGCGTCTCCCGGAGTCCCGTACTTCCACGTGTTTTCGGCGCCGCGCAGCGTTTGCGCCGCCACAATCGCCGCCGCGGTCCGGTTTCGTCCCGGAGCTAAGCTCGATGTAGCCGAAGCTAAAATCGCCATAAGCAGCGCACCTGCGCAGAGCGAGACGATCGCGACGACTGCGATCGCTTCGAGCAGAACGAACCCGCGCTGCGGCTTCACGCCACGCTAGGTGCCCGCTTCGACCTCCGGAGAGCGCAGCGGCGGCGCGAAACAAAAGGCGATCAGCAGCCCCGCGAAGCCGGCGATAAAAGGCGAACCGGCGACTAAGTTGGGCGGCCACCCGAGTCCGCCGGGGAGCGTCAGTTGAGCGACAACGAGATACAGCATAAAAAGTACGGCCGGCATGCCGAATCCCAGTGCATAAAATCCGAGACCGCCGCGCGCGCGCTCCCCGAGAATTGCGATCGCGACGTCGGCAAGCAGACCGGTCAGGACGGCTGCGAAGATTTCATAGTACAGATCGCTTTGGAAGGCCATTGCGATCGCGAATATGCCGAAGACAAATGTCAGCGCGCCGAACGGCACGCGCCAGCGCCGGATCAGCATGAGCGCGATTCCGGCGACGGCGATGGCTTCAATGATGTTGGCGTCTTCGCTGTACGCCAGCCCTAAAAATGTTGTGGCAGCCACCGGCCGGCCGGTGGCGGTGAAAACGAGATCTCCGCGCGGCGTCCAGGATGGATGCGAAGCGTCCAAGCCCGCGAGTTGTGAAACGTTGACCGTCTGTCCTGACCCAAGATCGGTGACGAAGACTTGCGTGTCGCCTCCGGCTTCGCGGATGTAGGCAATGCGTTTTCCATCTACCGACCACGCGGGCATCGCGCCATTGCGAACCACGTTGCGCGCGCTAAGACCCCTGGGATCGGTGACGGCGATCATACCGTCCGCGGTCGCGAATGCGATCGCGTTTGTTGAAGACCACGCCGGGTCGGCGGCGCCGCCCGTGGCCGGCAGCCATGTCGCGGGGCCACCCCCGGAAGAAATAACGGCGATCTGCTGACGCAAACCGTTCCGAGTTTGATACGCGATCGAGTTCCCGTCGGGCGACCAGACCGGAAGCTGCATCTCGGTGACGCCTGAAACGAGCGTTTTGAGTCTCGATCCATCCGGGCCAATCGTTTGCAGAAGATAGTCACCGGACGTCCCGGCCGGTATCGAAATGAACGCTAATCGTTTTCCGTCCGGAGACCAAGCGGGTTGCGTATCGTGCCGGCCGCTATGCGTTATGCGCCGTTCTTGCGTTCCGTCAACGTTCGCCACGTGAATATCCGACGCCGGATCCTTCCCGGCGCCTACTCGAAACGCGATCCGCTTCCCATCGGGCGAGACCGATGCGCCCCAGATATCACTGCCGGCGATAGTGAGCAGGCGCGTTTCGCGCGTCCCGTCGCCGCGCACGGCATAGAGCGCGCCGCCGGTTTGCGGCTCGTGGCGCCCGATGACCAGCGACATTTCGTTGTCGCCGATGGGCTGCGCGTACTGCGTGAAAAATCCGATCAGCGTGAGCAGCGCGGCCGCGCTCAGAATTGCCGGACCGGTAATTCGCCATCCCGCGCTGCGCGATCCGTAGCGCGCGGTGATCGAAATGAGCGGTCCGGAAAAAACCAGCGCTCCCGCGAGAGCCAGCCAAACGTGAGAAGGGCTGATCAGCGCGTTGATATCGCTTTCGATTCCATAGCGCGTGTGCCACCAGAGATCGAACGCTCCGCCGAGCGCGAACAAGATCACGCCGGTGAGTGACGTCCAATAGCCGAAAGGCAGCGCATAGCGCGCCGGATATCCGCGCATGATGTTGCGGATCGCGATCGTACCGAGCACGATGCCGTTGAGCGCCATGGTTCCGTAAAGAATCGCGTGCCACGGCGTCAAGAAACTCTGGTCGACGAGCCCGTGCCCGTGCGCCCAGCCGTCTTGAATGACGCCGGCCATGAGCACGAGCGCCAATACACTCATAATCCAATCGAATGGAAGCGAGGGCGCCGGCGAATCGGAAGGCGCAGAAGCGGAAGCTCGCATGCCAGCGCTTGACCTTGCACGCTTGCTTTCAGGTGCCCTGGCGGGGGCTCGGTTGGATTGCAACGAACGCGACTTCGCGAACCTAGCTCTAATGAGGAGACGGCCGTGTACAACATTCACGCGGAGCGGTCGGCGGGCTGGTCCGGGTTAGCTTTTCTCGCAACAGTGATCGTGGCGAGCCTGCTTTACGGCGGCACTCCGCCTGCCATCAACTCCAGTGCCGCGACCATCGCGGCCTTCCTGAACGCCCACCATCAGATCGCGCTTGTGGGGAATTGGCTCAGCGTGCCCGCGTCGGTCTTTTTCTTATGGTTTGCAGTCGGCGTTCGAGCGCATCTCGTACGTGCTCCCGGCTCCACCGATGGGTTGCCTCTCTACGCAATTTCGGGAGCAATCGTCTCGGTTGCGAGCGCCCT
>PLED01000049.1 GCA_003136355.1 Vulcanimicrobiota bacterium
GATGACCCCTACAATTCCCACGATGGAAACCGTGATCTGGTAGTTGAGCGATGCGCGCGCGTGCTCCGCAACGAACTCCGATTCGTGCCCTTTGATCAGATAGACGACCAGCGGCCCGACGACGTGACCGAACGGCAATCCTGCGACGGCGATGAGCGCACTCAAGTGCGCGGCCATTGCCCAATTCCGGTCCTGGGAAGCAATTTGAACTTGCATCCCGCTCTATTGCCGGGCGCTAGGAAATGGCCTGCCGTACGGGACGACGAATTGCGTNNCGACGTGCTGGTCGTCGGCGGCGGCAATGCGGGTTGCGCGGCGGCGATTGCGGCGGCGCGTCACGGTGCCCATACGCTTCTGCTCGAGCGTTACGGTTTTTTGGGCGGCACTGCGACCGCTGCAATGGTTGGTCCGTGGATGACCTTTCATTCCGCGAAAGAACGCATCGTCGGCGGCATCGCTCAAGAGATGGTCGAGCGGCTGATGCGCAAGGGTGCTTCGCCGGGGCACCTTGCCGATTCGTCGGATTATGTTGCGACGATTACGCCGTTCGATCCGGAAGTGCACAAGGCGCTGCTCTTCGAGATGATGCAAGAGGCCGGCGTGCATTTGCTCGTTCACGCCTATTTTTTGCGCGCGGTCATGGATGGAGAAGGCGTGGCGGGAGCAATTTTTGCAACGGTTGCGGGTGAACGGGAATACCGTGCGTGCGTCACCATTGATGCGACCGCGGACGCATACGTCGCTGCGTCCGCAGGCGTCGAAACGCAACAAGGCGACGAACGCGGCCGCGTACAGCCCGCGACGCTCATCTTTCGCTTGAGCCACGTCGACCTCGCCAAAACGGCGGCGTATGTTCGCATGCATCCCGATCAAATGCGCACGTCGCTGAAAACGCACGAGCGCACCGCGCCGGCGTTGACGGCGGTCGCGGGACTCTACGAGTTATGGCACGAGGCGCAAGCCAAAGGCGACGTCACCATTCCGCGCGAGGTGGTCTCATTTTTCATCTCGCCGTACCCGGACGAGGTCACAGTGAACATGACGCGCGTAGTGGACATCGATCCGCTCGATCCCGACGACTTGACTCGCGCGGAGGTTGAGGCGCGCGGCCAGGCGATGCAGCTTTTCGACTTCTTTCGTAAGCGCGTCCCCGGATTTGAAAACTCGCGGATCGCCGCGACCGCGACGCAGATCGGCATTCGTGAATCGCGCCGCATCGTCGGCGAATACACACTGACCCGCGATGACGTGCTGCAGGGCAAACACTTTGACGATGCGGTCGCACGCAGCGCCTATCCGATCGATATTCACAATCCGTCGGGCACGGGCACGCAAACGCACCGGCTTCGCGCCGGCGAGAGCTACGAAATTCCCTACCGCTGCTTAGTGCCGGCGAAAGTGGACCGGCTGCTCGTTGCCGGCCGCTGCATATCGACGACGCACGAAGCTTTGGCCTCGACGCGGCTGACGCCAACGGTTATGACCCTCGGACAAGCCGCCGGCACGGCGGCGGCGCTCGCACGCGAAGAAAAAGTGCGCGTGCGCGATGTCGATGCGGCGAAGCTCCGCGCTGCGCTTACCGCCGACGGGGTGATCTTATGAAGATTGAGTTCGCCGATCTCGGCGATTGGGGCGACGCCGAGCTGCGGTCCGAATACGACCCGCAAGGGCCGGTCATTCGCATTAACTCGCGCGTCGCCGACAAACTTCCGCCCGAGGAACGCGCGGCATTTGTGAAGCGCGCGATCGCGCACGAACTCTACCATCACATGGAACACTGCGGCGACGTTCCGATCATCCGCGATCGCGCTGCTCGCGAAGAGGCAGCTTCGTCCTTCCCTTCGTCCTTCGACTACGAGTTCGCAATGCGAACTCTACTCAGGATGACAAAATAGTGACGCTGTACGCGGGGATCGATGCGGGGCAGAGCCGGACTGTCGCCGCAATCGCGGACGAATCGGGCCGTGAACTCGGGCGCGGCGAATCCGGCGCTGCCGATGAGATCGGGCAAGACGCGAACTCAACGCGTCTAAGCGATGCGATCCGCTCGGCTTACGATGAAGCGGCGACTGCGGCGAAATTGCCGGCCGGCGTGCGGTGCGAGCGCATCGTCGCCGGCATCAGCGGATACGAAGGCCGCGTTTACGGACGGCCTCCGGAATTGCCATGCGGCGAGTTGGTTCTCGTGCATGACGCGGTGATCGCGCACGCTGGGGCGTTCGAAGGCGGCTCGGGTGTTGTCGTTATTGCCGGTACCGGTTCAGTTGCGTACGGTGCGAACGAGCGCGGTGAAACAGTGACGTCCGGCGGATGGGGCTACCTGTTCGGCGATGAGGGAAGCGCGTTTTGGTTTGCGCGCCGCGCGATCGAAGACGCCATTCGCGACGAAGACGCCGGCAAGAAAAACCCATTTGCGCCGATGCTGCTGCGTCATTTCGGCAGTTCGTCGCTGCATGCGCTCGTACGATCGTTTTATGCCGGCGAGATCTCGCGAACCGCGCTGGCCGAGTTCGCGCAAGCGGCGATCGAACGGTCCGCATCGGATCCCGGCGGCGAGCGATACGTGCAGCAGTGCGCCCTGGCGCTGGCCGATTTGGCCGTGCGTACAATGGCGCGCATCGGATTGCAGGCCGGGCCGCTGGCATTCTTGGGCGGGATGACGAAGAGCGCGGCAATGAAATCCGCGATCATTAGCGCGGTGGAAGAAGCTGCGCCGGGCGCCAAAATCGTCGAGCCGGCGGGCGACGCCGTCTCCGGTGCGCTTTTTTTGGCGCGAAACGGATGAGCGGCAAGCATGAGCTGCTCGAGCGCCTGCGCGGGGGCCTGATCGTCTCGGTGCAAGCTGCGCCGGGATCGGCGCTCGACGATCCGATCGTCTTGTCTGCGCTGGCCGCCGCCGCGAAATCCGCGGGTGCCGTCGCACTCCGGCTCCAGGGCGCAGCCAACATCGCAGCCGTTCGCAAGCGCGTCGATCTTCCCGTGATCGGCATCGTGAAGCGCGAGTATCCCGGATTCGAACCCTACATCACGCCGACACTGCGCGAAGTCCGCGAGCTGCTGAGTCTGGGCGTGGAGATCGTCGCGTTCGACGCGACCGGCAGGCAGCGCCCGGGTGAGGCCGGCGTGCCGCAGATCGCCGGCGAGATTCAGAGCGGCGGCGCGCTCGCGATGGCCGACTGCGCTCAGGCCTCCGACGGGGTCGCCGCGCAAGCCGCCGGGGCGGATATCGTCGCGACCACCCTCTGCGGTTATACAAAGGAGACGGCCGGCTGCGCGCTCCCGGCGCTCGACCTCGTTGCGGTCTTCGCCGAACTGGACGCTTTCGTGATCTGCGAGGGCGGAATCCATTCCCCGGCCCAGGGAGCCGCCGCGCTTGCGGCCGGCGCCGCCGCCGTCGTGGTCGGAACCGCCATTACAAATGTAGAGTGGCTGACCCGGGAATACGCCGCCGCCCTGCAAAGGTCGTCGCTCGCGTAGGACGCGCTTTCCTATAATCTAATAGGCCTATCCGTCTGCTTCTTGGAGATTCGCACACCTTTGCCAGAAAATAGAGACCCGGTAGTCCATCTCGACCGCCAGTTCTGGATCGTCACGGCCGTTCTCGGCGTGCTGGCGCTCATTTCGATCCTCTGGTGGGTCTGGGCGCCGATCACGAGCATCATGCCCGAAGCGGTCGATAAGGCGCAGCAGATCGACGCGCTGTTCCGCTTCCTGGCGGCGTCGGGCACCGCGCTCTTCATTTTTGTCTGCGGATATATCGTCTATTTTTCGCTGGCGTTCCGCCGTCACGCCGGCACGCCCGAGAATGCCGTCGGCATTCAGATTCACGACAACAACAAGCTCGAGATGTGGTGGACGATCATTCCGACGGTTTTCGTCGTCATCATGGCGATCTTTAGTTTGCGCATCTGGGCCGGCATCGAATTTTCGCCGTCCAACACGCTCGTCGTTGAAGCGATCGGCCATCAGTGGTACTACACGTTCCGTTATCCCAACGTCAACGGTGAAGTTAAAGAGATGCACCTGCCGCTCGGACAGGCGATCACGCTGCACGTGACCTCGAGCGACGTCATCCACTCGTTTTGGATTCCGGCCATGCGGCTGAAGGCCGATATGGTGCCCGGCTTGATCAACACGTTTGAGTTCACGCCGACGCGGCCGGGAAGATACGAGATCATTTGCACGGAGTTTTGCGGTACGCTGCACGGCGAGATGCATAGCGGAACGACGCAAAACCCAGCATACGTTTACATCGATCCGCCGGCGCAATACGCGTCGTGGTATGCGCGAACCGAGCGCGAGCAAATTCAAGCCAGCAATGCGATTTCGGCTCCGCTGAGCCCCAACCAGCTGAATCTCTCCCGCGGCGATGCAGGTGCGGGTGCGAAACTCTTCGCCGCCAAATGCTCGGCGTGTCACGCGGTCGGTCCCTTCGATCAGAAGATCGTCGGTCCCGGACTCAAAGGCGTGCTGGACGATCCGGCCCATCCGCAGCTCGTGGATGGTGACAAAGCCACGCCGGAAAACGTCGCGAAGATTTTGCAAAACGGATTTAAGGGCAGTATGGGAGAGATGCCGACTCAAGCGGGCAACGGGCTCAACAATAAGGATATCGTGAACCTCGTCGCTTACCTAAAAACACTGAAGTAACCGGAGCAAGATGACAGCTGTAGCAACGCACGCAGGCGGAGGACTGGCCGACCACGTTCATCCGGAGCCGCAAGGGTTCATCCGGAAGTACGTCTTTTCGATCGATCACAAGATCATCGGAATCCAGTACATGATTACGGCCTTCTTGTTCATGATTCTAGGGGGAATGCTGGCCGAACTGATCCGCATTCAACTGATGAAGGCCAGCGGCGGCCTGATGACGCCCGAGACCTACAACGAGGTCTACTCGGTCCACGGTTCGACGATGGTGTGGCTGGTGATCATTCCGTTGCTCACCGGTGGATTCGGCAACTTGATCTTCCCGGTGCAGATCGGCGCACGCGACGTCGCCTTTCCGTGGTTGAACATGCTGAGCTTCTGGCTCTTCCCGCCGGCCGGCTTGATGCTGTACGCGTCTTTCCTGATGGGGGCGCCGACGGCCGGCTGGACGGAGTATCCGCCGATGTCGCTGCTAGGCGGGGCAGGCACGTCGATGTGGGCCGCGGCGATCTTCTTGATCGGCGTCAGCTCGACGATGACCGGCATAAACTTTTTGGTCACGATTCTGAAGATGCGCGCGCCCGGCATGACGTTTACGCGCATGCCACTCTTCGTGTGGGGACAGTTCGTTACCGCGCCGCTGTTGATGATCGCCACCACGGCGCTGGGTGCGGCGCTTGCCGCGCTCTTCGTGCAGCGCCAGTTCGGCGTCGCGTTTTTCGATCCGACGCGCGGCGGCAGCCCGCTGCTGTGGCAGCACATGTTCTGGTTCTACAGCCATCCCGCCGTCTACATTATGATCTTGCCGGCCTTCGGGATGATCTCCGAAATTCTTCCGACGTTTTCGCGCAAGCCGATATTCGGCTACAAGATGATCGCGTTCTCGTCGTGCGCCATCGCGATTCTCGGCTTCATGGTCTGGGCGCATCATATGTTCACCTCGGGCATGGCGCCCGCGCTGCAGCTGCCGTTCATGGTGCTCACGATGCTGATCGCGATCCCGACCGGCGTCAAAATCTTCTCGTGGGTCACGACCCTCTGGGGCGGCGTCATTCACATGACGACCTCGATGCTCTTTGCGATCGGTTTCCTCGCGACGTTTACACTCGGCGGCATCACGGGCGTCTTCTTAGCCGCGGTGCCGTTCGATTTGCACGCGCACGGCACGTACTTCATCGTCGCGCACTTGCATTATGTGCTCGTCGGCGGCAGTTTGATGGGCATTCTTGCCGGACTGTTTTATTGGTATCCCAAGATGAGCGGCCGTCTGATGAACGAGAAGCTCGGCAAATGGTCGTTCTGGCTGTTCTTCATCGGTTTCAACGGTACGTTCTTGCCGATGCACTGGCTAGGCATGTGGGGTCAGCCGCGCCGCGTCGCGATGTACGATCCGCAATTCCAGGCCTGGAACCAAGTCTGCACGTATTTTTCGTTCGTGATGACCGCCGCGCTGATCTTGATTCTCATCAACGCGCTGTGGTCGATGCGTAACGGCAAACGCTCGGGACCCAATCCGTGGAACGCGCGCACGCTGGAGTGGCAGATTCCCTCGCCGATGCCCTACTACAACTTCAAACACGTGCCGTCGGTCTTCGCGGCGCCCTACGATTTCGCGGAGCCCTTGCCGTATCGCGGTTTGGAAGAAGAACTGACGGGCGCGCCTCCGCCGGTTCCCGCGGCGCACTGATGGCCGTTGCAAGTGTGAGCCACGGCGGCTATTCCGGTGCGATGACCGAGGAGCCCGATCAGCTATACGTGGAGACGCGCGAGCTGCGCATTCAAGGCTTTTTGCTTTTCATGGTCAGCGACTTGGTGCTGTTCTCGTCGTTCATCTTCGCTTATCTGTACCTGCGCAACAGCGGTCAAGGCTGGCCGGCGGGCGGACCCAAGCTCGATATCGCGCTGGCCGCGGTCAACTCGATCGTGCTCTTCGGCTCGGGCGCCACGATGCACTTCGCGCTCGAAAATTGGAAGCACCGCAACTTCACGAAGTTCGCAAACTGGATCGTGATGACGATCATCCTGGGCGCGGGCTTCTTGACCGGCCAGGTGCTCGAGTATATGCACATCGGCGCCCGCTGGAGCAGCGGCATCTTCGGCGCGTCGTTTTACACGCTGACCGGCATGCACGGCTTGCACGTCTTCGCGGGAATCATTTATCTCACCGTGCTGCTGCTGCAGGCGGCGCAAGGCAAGTACACATTCACCAAGTACACCGGCTTGACGCTCGGAACGCTCTACTGGCATTTCGTCGACGTCATCTGGGTCGTGCTGTTCTCGATCTTCTATTTACTGTGAGGCGCTGATGGAAGCTACCGTCGCACACATCGAACGCATCTTAGCGATCGTCTTCGGCATCGTCGTCTTTTTCGTGGCGATCATCGCGCTGCGAAACGATTGGAAGAGCCAAGGCATAGAGAACCAAGTCTTCAAGATCATGCTCGGCCTGCTCGCCCTGGGCGCAATTCTCGGCATCCTGGCCGCGCTCGGCGTGCTCATCGGAAAGGGAGTCGCGTAATGTACGATCCGTTAGACGACCGCGGCGTACCGGCTAGCCGCGGCATGCCGATGGTGGTGCGCATCGCGACGATCATCGGGATCCTGTGCATTTTCGGCATCGGCGGCTCGGTCGTCATGCTCGGCGGCTACGGCCATTGGTGGCCCGATCAGAAAGCGATGCGCATTCCCCTTAGCACGCCGCACTAGCCTGGTGGCTTAGCGGCGCATTTTCTGCGAAATGCCGATGGCGAGCGGCGGGAGCTCGTCGGGCAAAACGCCGGTAGATTTTCCGTCCACTTTGTGAATGCCGCCGAACTCTGAGAATTCGACGTGCGCCGGTACCGTCGCGTTCGGAATGCGATGCCGGCCGAAACATTCCCATTCGCAGCAGAGTTTTGAATCTTCGAAAAGCACGGCCACATAACCCGACGCCTGCGGTTCGGAGAAATCGTCGGGGCCACGGTAGCGCACGTAGCCGTCGAGGATGTAGATCGGTTTGAACGTTTGCGCGTAGGCGATAAACGGCGCGACGAGCAGCGCGACCAGATAGATCGCAAAGCCCACAGCCATGATCGCGAAGATGGGCGCGAGGATCCACAGATCATGCGGTGTTGCGACGTGCGCGCGCCAGACGATGCCCCACGTCATCAGCGCAAAGAAAACCGTGCCGAGCAGCGGTTCGATCGCGATCGCGAATCGACCGGTCAGTCCGCGCCACACGATCTCGCGCTCGCGTTCGGTCCAAGGCCTTCCGGCCAAATGCGGCCCGAGCCTCACGACGCCAGTTCGACTCTGCGGGGCGCAAGGAAGAGCGAGAGAATCAGCGCCAGCAGCGCTAGCGCTGCGAATGTGAGATAAGTCCAGCGGTAAGATGAATCGTCCGACACGGCCGCCGTCATGATGCCGCCGGCAATCGAGCCGCCGAGTATCTGTCCAACGATGAGGAATTGGCTGAGCAAACCGAGCGCGGTCGCGCGCGAGCCCGACGGCGCTTCGTTGGTGACGATGTAGCGCGTCGGCGCGCCCAGCAATGCCCCGAATCCGATGCCGGCGACGATCATCGCCAGCACCGCAAGGAATAGCGAGTGAAAGCCGAGCGCGAAGATCGCCAAGCCGAGCTCGGTGAAGAGCGCTCCGCCAAGCAGGACGTTTCTGCTGCCGATCCGATCGAGAGCGCGTCCCGAAAACGGAATGACGACGACGAACGCGAGCGCGCCCACCGCCGCGATGGCGCCCGCAGCGGCGTAGGAGAGATGTTCGGCCCCGACCAGTACCACCGGAACGAAGAAGAGCGACCCTTCGAGCGCTCCGATGATCAGTTCGAGAAAATAGGTTTTCATCAGCTGCGGATTGCGCAACAGCGCGGGCGGCAGAATCGGAAACGCGATCGCGCGTTGGCGCAGCCAAAACCCGGCCAGCAGCAGGCCGCCCGTAACGATCGGAACCGCGTGCATGCCGGTAATCCCATACATGAGAAAGAGCAGTCCGGTTGCCAAGAGCAGCAGCCCCAACACATCGAGCGGACCTTTGCGTTTGGGCGGCGCCTCGGAGAGCAGCTCGCGCAGCGCGAAGACGATCACGGCGCCGCCGATCGCGAAGTTCGGCACGAAGATCCAGCGCCACGAAACGAAGTGCGTGATCAAGCCGCCGTAGAGCGGGCCGATAATGGCGGCCAAGCCCCACGTGGCAGCGATCAAACCGAGCGCAGCCCCGCGCCGCGCGCGCGGCACGCGGTCGCCGACCGCGGCGGTCGCCACGGGGAAAATTCCACCCGCGCCCAGCGCTTGGATCGCGCGGGCGATCAAAAATGCGGTGTAATCCTGAGCGACGATCGCAAGCGCGCTGCCGGCCAGAAAGATGGTAATACAGAGAATGTAGATCGGCTTGCGTCCGTAGCGGTCGGCAAGCGTGCTCATGACGGCGATGCTGACGACAGTCATCAACAGATAGAGCGTGAAGACCCACGACAAATCGCCATTGGCCGCATCGAACTCTCGCCCGAGCGCCGGCAGCGCCGGCGCGAGCACGCTGAGGTCGAGCGCGCCGAGAAAAACGCCTAGCCCTAAGGTGAGCAGCAGTGGAAGCGCGGCGCGCAGATCCGGATCGTTGCGCAAGTCCGCGTTCACAAGACGATCCGGTCGATCACCATGAAGGCGCAGATCAGCGCGAGATAGAGCAGCGAGAATCGGAAGAGCGCGCGCGCAGCGGCTTCACCGTCGCGCTGCAGCCTCACCGCGTAGGCGATGAACGCGGCGCCTAGCACTGCGGCGCCCGCGAAATAGATCGCGCCCATCACGTGCAGGGGGAACAGAGCGAGGGTGACGGCGACGAGCGTCCAGGTGTAGGCAAGAATAGCGCGTTTCGTGCGGCGTTCGCCCACCACGTTGGGAAGCATCGGAATCGTTGCTTTCGCGTAATCGTTTTCGCTGTTGAGCGCGAGCGCCCAAAAATGCGGCGGCGTCCACAAGAAAATGATCGCGAACAGTCCGATCGCGGGGCCGCCTATCGTATGCGTGAGCGCCGCCCATCCGACGAGCGGCGGAATAGCGCCCGCGGCGCCGCCGATCACGATGTTCTGCGGCGTGCGGCGTTTGAGCCACATCGTATAGATCACGACGTAATAGACGTTCCCCGCCAGCGAAAGCCACGCCGCCAGCGGATTGACGCGGAAATAAAAAATACAAAACGAGAGCACGCCCATCACGACGGCGTGCATCGTTGCGGCAAGAATGGAGATGCGCTGTGCCGGAATCGGCCGGGACTGCGTGCGCCGCATTAGCCCGTCGATGTCGGCGTCGTAGACGCAGTTGAGCGTTCCGGCCGACATTGCCGCGAGCGCGCCCCCGAGCATCGTCCACCCGAAGAGCGCGAGCGGCGGCATTCCTTTTTCAGCCATCAGCATCGCGGCGGCAGTGGTGATCAACAGCAGATACATGATTCGCGGTTTGCCGAGGTCATAATAATCGGCAAGGCGCGATGCGAAAGCTGCGATGCGCGACTGCGCGATGCGTTCGGCGCGAACGGAAACGCTCATACTGCCTGCACGGATTCGCGCGCGGGGGAAGCATCGAGCGCCGCCAGCGTCGTCGCGCATGCGAATGCGAGGAAGATCAGCGCCGCATTCGCGGCATGCGCTTCACGCAAATCGATCGGAAGCCGTAGGGCAACATTGAGCAAGCCGAGCACGATTTGGACAAAGACCAGCGCCAGCGCCACGGCCGTCCAGAGGCGCACGCGCGCGCTCACTCGCTGGATCCACGCAAATGCGAATGCGCCTACGG
This sequence comes from Vulcanimicrobiota bacterium, assembly GCA_003136355.1. GTDB lineage: Bacteria > Vulcanimicrobiota > Vulcanimicrobiia > Vulcanimicrobiales > Vulcanimicrobiaceae > Rubrimentiphilum. Next base: position 10,431 of record PLED01000049.1, read on the forward strand.
CTGCCAAGAGCGAAGAAGCCGCGGCTATACGGTGCAGCATCTGCACATATTGGCCGTTTCCAAAAACGACGACGTTGCCGGCGCAGCCCGGTATCGTCACGCACGCCAAACCGGCGCCGCTCGAGCTGACGTACGCGCCGACGCACATCGTAACAAAAGCGACGCTAGCGGCGAATGCGAGGACCGCGGCCACCGCCCACGCGTTACCGCTCGGACGCTGCGAATGACCGGCTCCCGCGAAGATCGCGAGCGCAGCCAGCGACGCAATCAGCGCCATCGCGGTGCCCCAGTGCCAAACAACCGAAATAGGCGTATTCGAAAGCTTGACCGTCTCGGCGCCCAGAAACAATTGGATCATGAACAGTACCCAGACGACACCTGCGGCAGCGCGCACTCCGGGCGCGGGGTTACGCCAGTAGAACGCGCGCACGAGCGTCACCAAGATCAGCAAGGCGAGCGCCAGCGCCGTGAAGCGATGGGTCCATTCCCAGATCACGCCGCCGTCGAATGCAGGCACGATCCGGCCGCGGCACAGCGGATAATCCGGACACGTCATACCCGCGCCGTTGATACGGGTCCAACTTCCGAGCAGCACTTCGCCGAAGGCGACCGCGACGGCGCACCAGCTCAGTCGCGCCAAGCTCATCACAAGGCCTTCAGTTTATCCCCGAGGGCAGGGACCCTACAACGACCAGTGTCGGTCGTGTATCAGCAGCGGGCTAAGGCGGCCGTCACGTGCTGGGCGGCGCCGTTCTCATCCGAGGTGATGTCCGGCAGGCGCGATTCGAAGTCTTTGGCCGCGGCCGTGGCTTCTTGAGTGGCGGTGGGGTGGTTGGGATCGTGACCGAGCGGCGGGGGGCGCATGCCGCTGGACGGATCGATCGTGCCGCGATTGCGGTCGACTCCCGGATTGGGCTTGGTGTCGGATACCGTCGAAATGAATGGGTCGGGAACGCCGAAGACCGCGCGGTTCGCCGCCTCCTGCCCTTCAGTGAGGGTGGCCATGTCTTGGAAGTCGACCGAGGCGAGATAACCGTTGAGATCGCGCGCAACTTTCTGCTGGCGCCACAGCGCGCCGCCGAGCGCATCGGCAAATGCCTTGAGTTCTTTTTGCTCTTGGGGATCCGTGGATTTTTCGGCAAGCGCGCGCAAGCGTTTCACTTCGTCGTCGGCCGAACGCGATTGTTGGGTGAGATTCTTTGCGAATTCACCCAGCGCATCGAGTCCGTTGCGGCGGTGAATGGGATTGCCGTCGTCGAGGTTGATCGCGCGCAGGCGCGTGATCAGCTGCTGAAGCTGCACGTCGTTGTTGAGCGCGCTGCCGATCGCGCTGTTTGCGTGCGTTACGATCTCCGCACAACGCGACGTCGAGCGGACGTTCGCGATAACTTTGAGCGCGGGAGCGGGCGAAGCCGAAACGAGCGGCGGAGGAGCGGCGGCGAAACTCGCGCCGGGGCTCAAGAGCGCGGCGGAAGCGGCGATGATGACGAATCTATACAGCATCGATAACCTCTCCCCTATAGAATGCACCCGCAGGGCGCCGCGTGACAATACCTCGAACGCCCTGCGCGTGAAGCGCCTCTGGGCTTTGGCCGCCCTTCTCGTCTTGGCCGGCTGCCGGGACGTGCGAGTTCAGACCCTTCGACAGGGCGAGACGGCGGTACTTGGCGGAAACGAATTGGCCGTCGTACGCGACGCGCCCTCGCTCGAACGCCTGGGCATTCACGCACCCGTGCGCTTCCGGGCGGAATTCGGAGTCGTGCTGCTGATGGGACCGCACGATCGTTCGGGTTACAAGCAGATCATCGAGTCGATCCGCTCGCGCGCCGATCGGTTCCGCGTTGTGGCCTTTGAAGCGCCGCCTGCCGACGGCGGTCAGCCGTCGGGCCGATACCGAACCTTTACATTATGGATCGTTCCAAACTCCGCTTACCGGCGCGGTGTGCGGGTTGAAGTCGTGACTCCGGGTGACGAACCGATCACGTCCACGGACCTGCCTTAAAAAGCAAGGCAAGCGCGCTGCGTCCGACACTTTCCCTCGACACGAACGTGCTTACGGCGAACGCAAAAGCGTGGCGCGATTTTGCGGACGTGCCCGTTCGCGCGGTTGTGAAATGCAACGGCTACGGCTGGGGTCAGGAGACGTTGGTGCGCGCGCTCGAAGGGACCGTGCAGAGTTACTGCGTTGCCGATGCTGACGAATTGCGCGCGTTGCGCGCCTACACGGACGCGCCGGCGGTTCTCTTCGGAACCGTGCCGCTCGCGCGTTTCGGCGAAGTGCTCGATGCGGGCGGTCAGCCTTCGGTTTCCAACGCGCAGGAGCTCGCAGCTGCTGCGCAGTGGTTTGGCGCGCATTCTAAGCCGTTGCGCGTGCGCGTAGGTGTGCGCATGGCCGCCGCGTGGAGCGGTCTCGATCCGCAGGACGTCGCGCGCTTCGCTCTCGAGTTGCGGGCAGCGTCGGCCGAAGTCGAAGCCTGGACGCACATCACCGACGTGGACGACGCGGATCGGCAACTGGGACTTTTTGAAGATGCTTTGGAGAATCTTTCGCGCGCCGGAGTGCGCGTAACGGATACCGATATCTGCAGCACTTTTCCGCTGGCCCGCGGGATCCGGCGGGGTTCGTCGGTCCGGGTCGGAGTCGGGCTGTTCGGAGCGACGGGCGGCCCGGCGGTTCCCGGCGTTGCGTGCGCGCTGCGATTCAGCGCTCCGGTTCTTCGCGTCGAGCGACATTCGGCGGGGACACGGATGGGCTATGGGGGTACCATGCTCGGGATGGATTGCACGGTCGCAATGCTCCGGTGCGGTTTCGGCGACGGATTACCCGCGAGCATCGAAGGCCGCAACGGCGTGTTGATGGCCGGCATGCAGTACTCCGCCGTGCTTGCCGACGCGCTTGCTCCGGACGCGCGCGAATACGTTTGGCTCGATCGCCAAACCAATCTGGACGAGTTCGCACGCGCCGCCGGCCGGCCGGTCCACGAGATCGTCACCGATCTTGGAAGCTGTGCCCGCGCGGCTCTGTTAGAAGAAACGGTGTGATGCAGGCACGCGCTTCGGACGAACTCGAGGTTGAGGTTCAGCGGCTAGGAGTAGCGCTCGAGCCCAACGGCGATCCTACCGAGACCGAAGGCATTCTCAATCCGGCGTGCGCGCGCACGCACGAGAATGAGCTGATGCTCTACCCGCGCGACGTCGCGCACGGAAACATTTCGCGGGTCGGACGCGCGAAGGCGGTCGCAAACGGCGATCGTTTTTCATTCGAGCGCGACGGATTCGTGCTTGAGCCCAGTGCGGTGTACGAGTTGAGGAGCTCGCCGGGCTACGGGTGCGAGGATCCGCGCGTAAGCTTTATTCAAGCACTCGGCGCTTACGTAATGTCCTACACCGCGTTCGGTCCGCAAGGTCCGCGCATTGCCATCGCGCTTTCCAAAGACGGGTACACGTTCGAACGCGTCGGGAAATTGGTTTTCGACAAGCCGGGAATGCACATCGGCGACGACAAGGACGCGGCATTCTTCCCCGAGCCGGTACGATCGCCGGGCGGCGTGATGTCGCTGGCTTTTTATCACCGTCCTATGTTACATCTTTCCGCAGTCGACGGCCGCGCGTCGATCCCGATCATCGAACGCATGCCGTACCGCGACCGCGAATCGATCCGCATCGGGTATATTCCGCTCGAGCCCGCGCTCAAGGATCGCGAGAAATTGCTCGACGTGTGCGAAAGCGAACTGGTGCTGGCGCCAGACGGTGACTGGGGATCGCTCAAAGTCGGCTGCGGCACGCCACCCGTGCGTATCGACGAAGGCTGGATGTCGATCTTTCACGGCGTCGACGTCATCGGCGACGACACGAAGCCGAAGCTCCGCTACTGCGCGGGCCTCGTCATTCATGACGCGCAAGATCTGCAGAAGATCGTCTATCGCTCGCCGCAGCCCATCATCACTCCCGAAAACGAGTCGGAGCTGCACGGCATCGTCGACAACGTCGTGTTTCCGACCGGCATCGATCCGCGTCCGGACCTTGGCCCGCGTATGTTCGATTTTTATTACGGAATGGCGGACTGGTCGATTGGAGCGGCGCGTCTTACGCTTGGGGGAGGGCCCGGCACTCAGCGCGAGCCCGCCGAAAGCGCTGCTTAGGTTTTATGCGATCTCGGCAGCCATCGTTTTCACGGCTGCGCTGATCATCGCCGGCTACGCCAATCGCGATCGCTTTCAGCTCAAGATCGCTTCGGTCAGCGTATCGATTCCCCCCAAGGCCGCGCAAGCCGAGGCTGCCGCGCGCCGCCGCGAGCGCGCTTTCGGAATAGCGGCGCCGTGGGTGCTCTCCGCGCTGCCCGAGTGCCTGCGTCAGACGTTTGAGGCGGTCGGCAGCCGCGCATACGTGGCTTCGCGAATTCCGCCGGGCTACGTGGCGCAGCCCACGGGAACGCAACTGCAGTTTGCCGATTGCGGTCTCGCAGTCAGCGAAAACGAGGTGCTGATCCGCCGCGGGACCGACAAGTATTACGTTCCGCCGCCCGCGCAGCTCTTCAAGCGCGCGTCTTCGATCGCGCTGATGCACGAAGCCGGCGCGCGCGCGATCTTGCGCATTTACGAGCCGGCGCCGCCCGGTCTGTAGTGTCTGACCTGGCAAGCGAAGTGCGCAAGCGGCGCACCTTCGCGATCATTTCCCATCCCGACGCCGGCAAAACGACGCTCACGGAAAAGCTGCTGCTCTACGGCGGCGCGATTCAGACCGCCGGTCAAGTTTCTGCGCGCCGCGCGCAGCGCGCGGCCACCAGCGATTGGATGGAACTCGAGAAGCAGCGTGGGATTTCCATAACGTCGACCGTGCTGCAGTTCGAGTACGGCGGCTGCACCGTGAATCTGCTCGACACGCCCGGACACCAAGACTTCGGCGAAGATACATACCGCACGCTGCTCGCGGCGGACAGCGCCGTTATGCTGATCGACGCGGCCAAAGGCGTCGAGCCGCAGACCAAAAAACTTTTCGCGATCTGCCGCGCGCGGCGCATTCCGCTCTTTACGTTCATCAATAAAATGGATCGTCCGAGCCGCGATCCGCTCGAACTGCTCGACGAATTGGAAAGCGTTTTAGGCATCGGCGTCTTTCCGGTGAACTGGCCGCTGGGCAACGGGTCGTCGTTCAAAGGCGTCTTCGACCGCGCGACGCAGCGCGTGCATCTGTTCGAGCGCGTCGTGCATGGAGCAAAACGCGCCAACGTTGAAGTGACGGGTGTCGAGGATCCGCAGATTCGCGAACTGCTCGATGATCGTTCCTACGCGCAGTTCATCGACGAAATCGAGTTGCTGGAAGGCGCGGGTTCGCAGTTCGATCGCGATGCGATGCTGCGCGGCGACGTCTCGCCGGTGTTTTTCGGCAGCGCCGTCACCAATTTCGGCGTGCAACTATTTTTGGACGACTTCCTGAAGCTGGCGCCATCTCCCACGCCCCGCCGCATACTTAGCGGTGGTGACTTAGAGTGTCATCCTGAGCGGCCCGCGGAAGCGGGCCTGTCGAAGGACCCCGAGCAGCGAGCCGAAGGCGAGCCAGTCGAGGGGACGATCGATCCTACGAGCGACAGATTTACCGGCTTCGTTTTTAAGATTCAGGCGAATATGGACCCGCGTCACCGCGACCGCGTTGCGTTCGTGCGGATCTGTTCAGGACGCTTCGAGCGCGACATGACCGTTCGCAACGCGCGCAGCGGAAAAGACGTGCGTCTCTCGCGCGCGATGAAGCTCTTCGCGAGCGAGCGCGAATCGGTCGAGGCGGCCTATGCCGGCGACGTGGTCGGCCTGGCCAATCCCGGCGTCTTCGCGATCGGCGATTCGCTGAGCGAAGGGGCGCCGGTGCAGTTCGAACGGTTTCCGGCGTTCGCGCCAGACCACTTCGCGCAAGTGCGAAGCGTGGACACGGCCGGCTACAAATCGTTTGGTAAGGGAATCGCTCAGCTCCGTGAAGAGGGCGCGATCCAAGTGATGTATCCGCTCGGGTCGATGCGTACGGAGCCCGTTCTTGCCGCCGTCGGACAGCTGCAGTTCGAAGTCGTGAAGCACCGTCTCGAATCGGAGTACAACGTGAAGACGATCTTCACGACGCTGCCGTTTTCGGTCGCGCGGCGCGTTCAAGGCTCAAGCGAAGCTCTTCAGGCTGCGCAGCTGCCGTCGAGCGCGAGGTTGCTGGAAGACTGGGACGGCGCGCCCGTCGCGCTTTTCGAATCGGATTGGAGTGTCCGGCTGGCCGAAGAGTGGAATCCGCAGCTGCGCTTTACGGAGTTTGCCGGTGCCGGCACCGTCGTTTAGCTCGGTCCGCGCCGCCGCCGAACGGCTGCGCGGCATCGCGCATCGCACGCCCGTGCTGACGTCGCGAACGCTCGACAGCATTGCGGGTGGCCCGGTTTTCTTGAAGTGCGAGAATATGCAGCGCATGGGCGCCTTCAAATTCCGCGGCGCGTACAACCGTATCGTGCAGTTAGACTCGGGTGCGCGCAAGCGCGGCGTCGTCGCCTTTTCGAGCGGCAATCACGCGCAGGGCGTCGCGCTTGCGAGCAAACTGCTCGGCGTTCCGGCCGTCATCGTCATGCCTTCCGATGCGCCCGCTTCAAAGATCGCAGCTACGCGGGAGTATGGCGCCGAGGTCATCTTTTACGATCGACACAAATCGCACCGCGCCGAAATCGCGCAAGAGCTCTGCGAAGAACGCAATGCGACGCTCATTCCGCCGTTCGACGATCCGGAGATTATAGCGGGCGCGGGAACCGCCGCGCTCGAGCTGCTCGAAGAGGTTCCAGACCTCGAGATTATTGCGACACCCGTCGGCGGCGGAGGCCTACTCTCCGGAACGGCGCTCGCGGCGCACGGGCTCAATAGCGAGATCGAATTGTACGGCGTCGAACCCGAAGCGGGAAACGATTTTCAGCAGTCGCTCGCGCGCGGGGAAATCGTGCAAGCGCCGGTGCCCGTAACGATCGCCGACGGTTTGCAAACTCAAGCGCCGGGCGATCTCACATTCGCCATCGTGCGCGAGCATGTGCGCGCGATCGTTACGGTAACCGACGACGAACTTCGCGACGCGATGCGGTTTGCGTTCGAACGCATGAAAATCGTGATCGAACCGAGCGGCGCCGCCGCGCTGGCGGCGGTCATGTTGGGCAAAGTTCCGGCCCGCGGCAAACGCACCGGCGTCATCATCAGCGGCGGCAACGTCGACGCCGCGAGATTTTCAGAACTTACTGCGTAACGAACTCGACGTCGTTTATGCCTGCGAGTTTCGCGGCATCCAATACGCGCAAGGCCAAACCGTAGGGCGCGTGCGTGTCGGCGACGAGCGATACGCGGGCTTTCGAGCCTGCGCGAGACATTGCCGCATAGAGCCCGGCAACGCTGATCGTCTTGCCGCCCACGGCGATGCCGCCGTGTCGATCGATCGTGACGATGACGCGCTGAAAGGCCGCCGCGGCCGTCGGTCTTCCGGGATTTGCAAAGCTTCGTTCGAAGCCCGGCGGCACCATCAGTGCTGCCAACAGCATGAACACGATCAATAAGACGAGCAGCACGTCCGTGAACGGCGTGATGTTGATCTCAGCCAGGAGCGAGGAGTCTTGCGCGGAGGCCAGCGACTTGTTCATACCCCAAGAGCGCTTTCCGCGCTGCACTCGTGACGCGCGGGCCTCGTCATGCGCGCCTAAAGGGCGCGCTGCTCGGCAGTCCTTCGACCCTTCGACTCGCGTTTCTGACGAAACGCTGCTCAGGACAGGCTTGCTCAGGATGACAGCGTGCTTAGCGGCCCATCGAGTAAAACTCGTCGTTCGGGCGCATATCCATGAGGCCGGCCATGCGGTTGGAGAAACCGAAGAATGCGGCGATGGCGGCGACGTCCCAAATGTCATTGTCGCTGAAGCCGGCCAAATGCATCTCGTCGATCTCGTGCTCGGTCGCCGCGAATCCCGGTTCGTTTACGCGCGACGCGAATTCGAGCATAGCGCGCATCCTCGGCGGAAGATTCGCGGTGCGCCAGTTGTTGGCAATCTGCTCGGCTAAAATCGGATCTTTGCTCAGGACGCGCAGCGCCGCGCCGTGCGCGACCATGCAGTACTGGCAGCGGTTTTCCGACGAGACGGCCACGACGATCGCTTCGCGTTCGATGCGGCTGAGATTCCCGGGCGCCTTCATCAGCACGTCATGATAGTTCATGAACGCGCGGAAGTGCTCGGGACGCCGAGCGTACGCGCGAAAGACGTTCGGGACGAAGCCCAGCTTCTCGCGGTTCTTCGCGTAGACTTCGGCTATGTCGGCCGGCAGATCGCTTTCGGACGGTTCGCCGAAGCGCGAAACCGCGTTAGCCACGCGGGCCGTGGAGCGCGCGATCGATGGCGGCCACTGCGTCGATCGTTTGCCGGGTCGGCGCGACGTCCGCGGATTCTACGACGTCCAACAGTGAAGCGAGTTGGCCGATAATGCCGCTCGCTTGCTGCGCATCTGCCGTGTCCTTTGCCGCCTCAGCCCGCTTCATCCCATTGTAACTGTCGGACATCAATTTTGTTATTCGCATCGCAAGGGCAAATTGTGCGCGCAGCGCCGCGTTGCTCGTCGTAACGCGCGGGTCCATTTTTAATTGAAGCGCGCGTTTCTGCGTGACGCCATCCACGGTCAGCGCCACGGTATAGGTGCCCGGCAACGCGAGCGCGCCTTCAGGAACGACCGGCGTGTCATGCACGATCGCCGAGATCGGAAAATCGTACGAATCCGAAAGTGGCGCGCTGTAGCGGTAATCCCATGTCATGCGATGCATGCCCGCGGCGGCCGATGGAATTTGTAGTGTTCGCGCCCAATATGCGGGCACCCGAAGTTCCGATGCCGGAACGCTCGGATCGGTCTTGCCGGTGCTCGCCCATTCGCGCACGAGATTGCCCGCGGCATCGTAGATGCCGACCGATACGGTGCCGGCGCCGACGGGCAGATAGTAATCGATAATCGCGCCGTCGGGCGGATTTTTCGCCGCCGGCTCTTCCGGCGGCAGCGGCGTATCCGTCCACGTGTCGCGGCGCACGCGAATCGCGGATGCCGGCGAAAAGAGATATGGCCGTCCCGACGCGCTGCTTTGCCTCGCTTGTGCGATAGAGCGCAGCGGCGAGATGTCGTCGAGAATCCAGAACGAGCGGCCATGCGTGCCGGCGACAAGATCGTCGCCGTGTACGACCAGATCGCGAATCGAAGTTGACGGCAGATTCAACTGCAGCGATTGCCAATTCGATCCGTCGTCGATGGAAAAGTACGCGGTGTTTTCGGTTCCCGCGAACAGCAGGCCGCGCGCTTTCGGATCTTCGCGCACCGTGTCGACCGGTGCGTTATCCGGCAGGCCGGCGTTCAGCAGTTGCCAGTGCGCGCCGAAATCGTGCGTCCGGTAAATATATGGATGCATGTCGTCCAGACGCAGACGCGTCACCGCGACGTATGCTGTGCCGCGGTCGAAATGCGACGAGTCGATCTGCGAGATCTTTGACCAGGTACCGGAAGCCGCGGCTAATCCCGGCGGTGAGACGTCGCTCCAATGTTTGCCGCCGTCGCGCGTCAGCCAGATCAAGCCGTCGTCGGTTCCGGCCCACAGCAGATTACGATCGATGTACGACGGCGCTAAGCTGTAAACGACGCCGCGATGAACGCCTTTCGCCAGCGGGCTTTGCGCGAATGGTCCGAGATTTGCGGGCATACCCGGATTGGCGCGCGTAAGATCGGGACTGATGATGCGCCAATGCCGCCCGCCGTCGGTCGTTGCGAAGACGACGTTCGATCCGAAATAGAGCGTACGGTTGTCGGCGCGGCTGAAAACGAGCGGGTTCGTTCTGTTGAAACGGTACTTGCCGCGCTCGTAGCTGGGCGAAACGTCCTGCGTTTGCTGCAGCGTCTCATCGTAACGTGAGACCGTGCCGCCGCCTGCCCCGTAAATGATCGTGGGATGCAGGGGATCCGGCGCGACATAGCCGTACTCCGATGCGCCGACCGGATGCCAGTACCGGATCCAAATCGAGCCGTCGTCGCTGCGGCTGGCGACCTCGGCGCTGCCGCTTTCCTGTTGTCCGCCGAAAACGCGATATGGAAAACGGTCGTCGGTGATCACGTGATAGAACTGCGCGGTCGGCTGGTTATACCACGAACTCCACGTGCGTCCGTAGTTAACCGAAAGCGTTGCGCCTTGATCGCTTCCGAGCAGAATGACGTTGCGATCGCCCGGATCGATCCAAATACTGTGGTAGTCGTCGCCGCCGGGCGCGCCTTTGAGCCCCGTCCACGTCTTGCCGGCGTCGGCCGAACGGTACGTTTGCGTGTTGGCCGCGTAGACGACGTCGCGATCGGACGGGTCGACGGCGATTCCCGAGAAATCGTCGCCGCGGCTGCAGACGCGCGATTCGGAGTTTACCTCGGTCCAATTCGCGCCCGCGTCGCTCGAGCGGTAAATGCCGCATCCCTTGTCGTCGTTCACCCATGCGTACAACCGTTGCGAGTCGCCCGGTGCCATCGCTAGTCCGATGCGCCCGATGTTTAAAGGAAGGCCGCCGCGCAGCTGCGTCCACGTCGTCCCACCGTCTATCGATTTGTACAGGCCGCCGCTTGCGAAGAGCTGCAAGATGTCGCGCAGCCGCCACGGCGGATTGCGCGAAGCCCACAGCGCAGCGTACACGGTATTCGGATTGCGCGGATCGATCATAACGGTTTCCGCGCCGGTGTCTTCGCCTTGGCCTAAAACTTTTTGCCACGACGCTCCGCCGTCGGTGGTGCGATAGAGTCCGCGTTCCTCGTTAGGTCCGTACGGGTGACCGAGTACCGCGGCGAAAACGCGATCCGGAGTGCGCGGGTCGATCGCGATGGCGCCGATCTGCATGCCGTCGCGCAAACCCAGATGCGTCCACGACGCGCCGGCGTCGGTCGACTTGTAGATGCCGTCGCCGACCGAAAGGTCGGGACGCCGCAAGCCTTCGCCCGATCCCGCATACAGAATATTGGGATCGCTTGGCGCAACCGCCAGCGCGCCGATCGAGCCGGTATCCTGTCCGTCGAAGATCGGATCCCAGGTCCTACCGTAATCGGTGCTCTTCCAAATGCCGCCGTCGGTTGCCGCCATGTAGTAGACGCCGCGCTGTGACGGTACGCCGGAAACCGCGACCGTGCGTCCGCCGCGGAACGGCCCGATCATCCGCCACTGCATCGCGTTGTAATACTGTGCCGGGGTGGTTTGCGCGAACGCGGACGCGGCCGCCGCGATCGCCAGCGCCGCGCTCAACAGAGCGGTCCGGATCATCTGCGGCGGGAGTTCTTGCGCTGCTTCGGTTGGAAGGGCGCGCCAATCTTCAGCGCTTTGTCGCGCGGAAGGTCCTTATTCACGTCGTCGCAGCCGATCGGGGAGAAGTCGCGGCAGTCCGCCGGACGCCCCTCGTAGATACCGCAATAGAACTTGCCCGGACGCGACTCTTTCAAAAAGACGCACTGATCGGCGATGTCGTCGGTAACTTTTCTGATGTACCCAAGATGGTATCCGTCGGCGGAATTGCGCTTCACGATGTATTCGTCGAGCACTTCCTTGGGAGTGAGGTGCAAATGCGCGGCGATGCGTTCCACGTCGCTGCGGCTGACGAAAGGTTCGTAGCCGCTGCAGCACTCCGCGCAGCCCGGCGGGCACGCGATGTTCTCGGGGAGATCGTGCAGATGCTTGCGCGCTAAATCGATAACCTTACCGACCGCTGCGACGAATTCAGGATCTTCGTTATATTTATAAATCCATTCGCGTTCGATATTTTCGCTGGTGTTGTAGTAATGGTTGATCGTTTGATTGTAGGTGATCGTAATATGTTCTTGATCGATCTCGATATCTTGGACGTGCTCCATCGGGACCGTGTCGAGCATCTCGGGGTGCGTGGGCTGCCCGGTATCGAGCGTGAATGCGCGCAGGGCGGTTAAATCGATAGTGGTCATAGCGCCGCGTTATTCGACGGAGGTTTTTTAAGGCCCCGGCGAGAGAAGCATGGGAGGTGCGTAAAGCAATCGGCGTCGACCTCGGAGGTTCGCACGTCACGGCGGGAATCGTCGGTGACGACGGCTCGATCCTGGGTCAATACGAGCAGGACATCGAGGACCGCTCCTTCGACGCGGTCCTGGGCGCGGTTAAGAACGTCGTCGACGGCGCACTCAAAGACGGCAAAGCGAAAGACGCGGTCGCGATCGGCATCGGGGCGCCGGGAAACATCGAGCCGCGCAGCGGCGCGGTTCTCTACTCGCCCAACTTTTTGTGGACCGACGCGCCGCTGGGCGATCGCCTGCGCAAGGAATATAGCCTGCCCATCTTCGTGGCCAACGACGCGCGCTGCGCGACGCTGGGCGAGCACACCTTCGGCATCGGTGCCGGCACGCAGAATTTCGTACTGCTGACGATCGGGACCGGTATCGGCGGCGGCATCGTTTCGGGCGGCAAACTGCTCATCGGCAACCGCGCCGGCGCGGGTGAAATCGGCCACCACCAGATCCGGCCAACCGACGGTTTCATCTGCGGCTGCGGGAAGCGCGGCTGCTTCGAAGCGCAGGCCTCGGGAACCGGACTCATTCGCCACGCCTTTGCGGTCGCGCCGTCGTTTCCGCGCAGCAAGCTGCTCGACCGCGAACGCGACAAACTCGGATCGAAGATGATCCGGCGTGCCGCGCAAGCCGGCGACGGGCACGGGTTGGCCGCGTGGCGCAACTTCGCGTCGGATCTCGCGCTGGGCCTCGCCAACATTATCGCGTTTGTTAATCCGGAGATGATCGCGCTCGGCGGCGGCGTCAGCACAGCGGGCGAATTCATGCTGGAATCGGTGCGCGATCGTGTCGACGAACTGACGACGATGGTCCCGCGCGGTTCGACGCAAATCGTCGTCGCCAAGCTCGGTAACGACGCCGGGCAAGTCGGCGCCGCGACGATGGCATTTCAGGGCGGCCTCACGCCGAGTTGAACGCGTGGCACGCGTTCGCGATCGCGCTCGCGATAAAGTTACCGTTCGGGCTCACCCCCGCGGCGATCAAAACGATCATGACGCCGCTCAAAGGCCATCCGGCGGCGATGCCCGCCGGTACGGTTCCGTTCGAAGGCTGCGTGCCGGCGATGGGCTATCACTATGCTCGCCCGCAAGACGTTCCGTTCGGCCCGTTCTACGGCTACTACCACGGCAAAGCCGTGTTCACCGAAGTGATGATCGAAAAGAAAGAATTCGAACGCGGACGCAACTGGAACGAACTGCTCAAGCCGCTGCCCGGCTATGCGATCGATCACATCGATATCTGGTTCGAGCCGTTCGGCCATCCCGGCTATCGCATCCCGCACTACGACGTGCACGCGTGGTACGTGCCGCATAACGTGCACATGAAGTTCTGCGGAAATGTCTCGGGAAAACGGCCGCCCTATTTATAGAGGCGGCGCGAAGGTATGCTGACGAACCTGTCGATCGCAATGGAGGTTGCAACTTTGATGAAACGTCTGGTATTTTCATGTCTTTCTTTAACGTTAGCCGCGGGTTTGCTCGCCGCAACGCCTGCTCCTAAGGCGCCGCCGATGGGTAAGTTACCGCCCGGCATGACGCCTGCGCTCCTTCAGATGATGATGACGCTGCCCAAAGGGCCGCGTCCGTCTGTGATGCCCGCGGGCACGGTGCCGGTCTCCGGGTGTATCCCGACGATGGGCTATCACTATGCCAAACCATCGAACTTTCCGTTCGGTCCCATCTACGGCTACTACAACGGAAAGGCGACGTTCACCGAGGTCATGGTCGACAAGAGCCTTTTTGAAAAAGGCAGCAACTGGGACGAAATCCTCAAGCCACTGCCGGGTTATAAGATCGATCACGTCGATATTTGGTACGAATCACACGGCCATCCGGGCTACACGATTCCGCATTACGATATCCACGCATGGTACGTTCCGCACAGCGTGCACATGACGTTCTGCGGCAACACGTCCGGGAAACGCCCCGCGTACTTGATGTAGTCTAGACGGAGACGGCTTCGCGCAGCGGCACGTACTCGTCATCGGACGGGATCGTGCCGCGCAAAGCCACTTGCGCGATGAGCGCGGCGATGCGCCGCGAACTGCGTTTGGGAGCGATCAGTTCTTGATTGTGCTGCATCGCCTCCAAGCGGCGCGGGTTGCGCACCAGGCCGTCGACGGCGCGCACGATCTCCGCGATGCTGTTGATAGCCACGACGCCTATGCCGTTGTGGCGCACGAAATCCACGTTTCCGCGTTCCTGCCCCGGAACGTAATCGTAAACGACCACCGGAAGCTGCGCGGCATTGGCTTCGGCCAGTGTACCCGGTCCGGCTTTGGTGACGAGAAGATCGGCCGAGCGCATCAACTCCGGAATTTTATCGGTAAATCCTAAGACGGTCATCGGCGTCGGCAATTTGTGTGACATCTCTTCGACCTTCGCGCGCAGCGTCTCGTTGCGTCCGCAGACGACGACCAGGTGCATGGGCATGCGCGCCTTGGCCAGCCGGAGCGCGGCTTGCAATAATTTTCCGCCGCCTTCGCCGCCGGCCATCAACAGCGTTACGAACGCATCTCGCGGCAAGCCGAGCTGCGCGCGCAATTGCGCTTTCCCGCCGGTGACGTCGTCAAATTTCGGATGGATTGGCTGGCCGAGCATGCGCAAGCGGCCCGGATCGACGCCGCGCGAAAGCGCGCGTTCGTAAACTTCACGCGCCGGCACGACGATGGCGTCGGCTTCGGGCGTCAGCCACGACTCGTGCACTTTTCCGAGGTCCGTGATGACCGTGACGATTGGAATGTGCTGCATATCCGCATCCGCGCGCGCGCGCAGCGCCGCGTGATTGAGCAACGGATGGATCGAAACGATGACGTTGGGTTTGTAATCCAGGAAAAGATCGCGCAGCCGTTCGCGATAGAGCGGTTCGCAAAAGCGGACCAGCGCTTTGTAGCGTCGGCGGCCGTTGGTTGCGTAATACAGAGCGCCGTAGACCGGGGGCGCGTAACGCAGCGCAGCCGAGTAGCCCCAGCCCAGTTGGGTGA
Organism: Vulcanimicrobiota bacterium; assembly: GCA_003136355.1. Classification (GTDB taxonomy): domain Bacteria; phylum Vulcanimicrobiota; class Vulcanimicrobiia; order Vulcanimicrobiales; family Vulcanimicrobiaceae; genus Rubrimentiphilum. The sequence continues at coordinate 25,485 of PLED01000049.1, forward strand.
GCGGGAACGAGCAATGCGCGGCGACGTCCTCGATGCGGTGCTCGAACGCCGGCTCGCGCAATTCGTCCAGCGCGACGGTAATCGAGTTGGCGGCGCTGCGATGGCCGCCTCCCGTGTCGGAGATCAGAAAGAGGGCGCGTTCGGTCAAACTTTGACTCCTGGGGGCGGGGCGCGGCGCCGTCGAGTGGGAGCGAGTGCGGCCAAAAGCGCCCGAGCAGGGGCGTCATAAAAGCGAAAAATGTCGCCGAACTCCGTTGTTGGATTTCGGTGATGGCCGTCGTGGTCCTCGGGAACGACGATTCCAAGCAGCCCACAGCCTGCACGCACGAGGGACGGCGTGCGCCAGCCGAGGTCTCCCGTATGCCGCCACCAGACGTGCAGCTGGCCCAGTGCCAGACCCGCCAGCGCTCCCGTCCACGAGACGTGCCACAGGAGCGCGGCCGCGGCCAGGTAGGGCAGTGCGCCCAGAAATCCGTCGAGCAACACCGCGGGATCGGTCGCAAGCACCGCGTGATCCCAATACGAGCGACTGCGGTCGTGGTGCGTGCGCAAATGCAGCGCAAACCATAGGTGCTGCGGCACGTGGTAGAAGAACGTCGATCCAAAATCACCGGCTCCCAGGACTGCGAGCGCTACCAGAAATGCCATCGACGATCCGCCTTCGCGCTGCCGCGGGAATTTGCTTGGCGATCTGCGCGTGCGCCGGACCTGCACCCAACACCCACCCAAACACCGAAGTCTTCATACCCAGCGTCACCGAGGCTGCAATGTCTTGGCACGTTCCCGTTTACGCGAACGCTTTATATGGATTGCGGCCGCTCCAAGACGGGCCGCGCACGCGCAGCGCAACGCTCGCGATCGCGCGCGCGGTCCTGCACACGAATACGCACATCGCGCCGGTCGATGCACTGTTGTTAGCGGGTTGGGCAGTCCGTGCGGCGCGCGCGCAAGGTCTACCGCCGGAGTTCCTGGCCGCGACGCTGCTGCAGGAATCGGCATTCGATCCGCGCGCGCTCTCTTCAGCCGGCGCAATCGGCATCGCACAGTTCATGCCCGAAACGGCCGCCGATGCGGGAATCGATCCGCGCGATCCGTTCGCCGCGATCGAAGGCGCGGCGGCGCTGCTCGGATCGTACGAGCGCGCATACGATTCGGCCTACGCCAATCCGTTTGCGGCGGCGCTGGCCGCGTACAACGCAGGACCCGGAGCGGTAAGCGCCTATCACGGCATTCCGCCCTATGCCGAGACGCGCGAATATATTAACGACGTCATCGACCGCTGGGCAAAGATTACCGGCTACGAAACGCCAATACAGAGCCCATGAAACGTGCTATAGCAGCGGTTCTTTTGGCGTCCGCCGCGCTGGCAGGGTGCGGCAGCGTTACGAACGGCATCGATTTTAAAGCGCCGGCCGGCTGGACGTCCACGCCGTCGATTCTCGGGCGCATGCAAGCGTGGATGAAGAAGGCCCGCGACAACAAACAGGACGAGATGGTCTTCCTGGTTCGCGGATCGAACACCAACGTCGACCTGCGGAATATTCCGCAGGCCGGCATGGGCGCGATTTCGATGGCGAAGCAAACGACGATCACGATCTGTGGAAACCAGAAGGCGCAATTCGTGAGCGGCGTTGGTTCCGGTCACAGCGGACAAAAACAAGTGATGGAGATGGTATCCGCAACTGTTGGGCAGGATGGCTTCGTCGGCATATACCTCCGCCCGATCTCCGATCCGGCCGATCCCGAAGCCGAAGCGGCCATTCGTTCCCTGTGCGCCGCTAAGAGCTAACGCGCTCGAAGCAGTCGGTTAAAAACGCCTGCACCAGATTCCACGAGTCGGCGACAGCGTTGGCGATCGCCTCGTCGGAAAACTGATCTTGGCCGGCTACGGCGCGTGGCGTGCCTTGCCGGAAGAATGCGTGGCCGACGCCCGGATAGACTTCGAGCCGGTACGCAACGCCGCGGGCGTCGAGCGCCTCGCGAATTCGATCGATGTCCTCGCGCGGAATGCCGTGATCTTCCGCGCCGAAACATAAAAGCAGCGGCGCGCTGATCTTGTCGATCTCCTCCAGCGCGCCCGGCTCTCCGCTCCCGAACGGTTTGGCAATCGATCCGCCGTAGAAGCAAATTGCGCCATGGATATCCGCAAGCGTCGCGCTCAAAAACGCAACCGCGCCGCCCATGCAAAATCCCCACGACGCGATCTTGCCGTCGCGCACGAAGTCCTGTTGCTTCAGCCACTCGATCGCTGCGTTCAAATCGGCATAGAGGCTGGCGCGCGTGACGCTCTTGCGCGCCTCCATCGCCGTCGCCATCGACGATTCTTCGTAAGCCAGATCCAAGTTGGGATGCGTGCGGTGATAATAGTTGATCGCAAGCCCGACATAACCGGCCGCGGCCAGCATGTCGGTCACGCGGCGCATCTCGGCGTTCACGCCGAAGACCTCTTGCAGCACGATAACGGCCGGGTGAGGTCCGGAGCCGGACGGAGGCCGCGCAAGATAGGAATCCATCTCCGAGCCGTCGACAGAAATATTCACAGCCTGACTTATCATCGCTCTCCTCTTCCCCGGGAGGCCTTCACTTATGCCCGCGGCTACAACGGCTCCTATGGACCGGCTTCAGATTGTCACCGTGCCACAGCCCCAGCGGTTGCCCAGCTTTGCCGAGGATGTCGCCGCCGGTCTGGGCGCAAGCCCGAAGCGGTTGAACTCCAAGTACTTCTACGATGCCGTCGGTTCGGCGCTCTTCGATGCGATCACGCAGCTGCCCGAGTATTACCTGACCCGCGCGGAGACCGCTATCTTGCGCGAATGGGGTTGGGAGATCGTTCGCGCCCTGGGCAATCCGGTCGAGTTCGTCGAGCTCGGCAGCGGCAGCGCGGCCAAAACGCGGATTCTGATCGAAGAGACGCTGCGCGTTCAACGCGCCCTGCGCTATTCCCCGATCGATATCTCGGCGGACGCGCTGCGCGCATCGGCCGGCTCACTGGTTGAAAGCTATCCGGAGTTACGCGTCTTCGGTTACGCGGCGGATTATTTTTCGATCCTCGATACGCCGCACTTGCGGCGCAGCGATCAGAAAGTGCTCTTCATGTTCATGGGATCGAACATCGGCAACTACGAGCCGCGGGAAGCTGCCGCACTGCTTGCGCGCATCGCCGCGCTGCTCAAACCCGGAGACGGTCTGCTGCTCGGCGCCGATCTCAAGAAAGACGAACGCGACCTCATGCTCGCCTACGACGATGCGGCCGGCGTGACCGCTGCCTTCAACAAAAACCTACTGGTCCGCATCAACCGGGAGCTCGACGCGAATTTCGACGTCAGGCGCTTCAGCCACGTGGTGGAGTACGACGAGACGTCCGGCGGATTACATTCGTACCTGCGAGCGGACAGCGCTCAAGACGTTACGCTTGGGCAGGCCGGCACGCAGGTTCATTTTGAGAAAGGCGAACGCATTCACACCGAATCGGCTTACAAATATTCGCTCGACGGCATCGGCGAAATGGCCCGCGCGTCGGGCATGAACGTGGCGCGAACTTGGCAGGACGGGGCGCACCGCTTCAGCGTCAACCTCTTGGTGCTGGCATCATGATCGCGCGCATCACTGCTCTCTGCCTCGCGCTCGCATTTTCGCTTTCTGCCACGGCCATGGCAGCACCCAGACCGGTGCAGGCCGAGGACCTCTTCAAGTTCACGTTTATCACCGGTCCGCAGATCTCGCCCGACGGCACACGCGTCGTTTTTACGGCGACGCGTCTCAACGGTCCTAAAGAAACCTATGATACGAATCTCTATCTGGTCGCTGTAGCCGGCGGCACGCCCAAAGCGCTCGGAAATACCGGACGTGACGGCGGACCCGTGTGGTCGCCCGACAGCCGGACGATCGTCTTCACGCGCGGCCCGGCGAAAAAAGGCCAGCGCGCCCAACTTTTTGCCTACGACGTCGCCTCGGGCAGCGTGCGTCAGCTCACGCACCTGAAACAGGGCGCGAGCGGCGCCGTATTTTCGCATGATGGAAAACATCTCGCGTTTCGCGTCGTTTCCGTCGACCCGGCTCCCGCGGCGCACATCAATTTCGCCGCCGCCGGCTTCAAACCAAAAAAAGATCAGGCCAAGAGCGACGTGCGCGTCATCGATCAAATGCATTTCGAAGCGAACGGCGCGGGATACACCTACGATCGCCATCCGCATATTTGGGTCGCGAACGCCGACGGGAGCGGCGCGCGCGCTCTGACGAGCGGAGTCTGGGCCGAGGGCAATCCGCGCTGGTCTCCCGACGATAAGACGATCGCGTTCGACTCGCTGCGCTACAACTCGCCGAGCCTCGGTCCGAACGACATCTATACGATTCCGGCGGCGGGCGGCGCGATGCGCAAACTCGTCTCGAATCAGCCTTCCAACAACTTGCTCGATTTCGATCGCGGCCGCGAGCTCTGGTTCTTTAGCGGCGGCGTGCGCGATCCGGCGGAATTCCCCGCGCTGGTGCGTTCGCGCCCCGACGGTTCGCATCGCAAGACGATCGTGCCGGGCAACACGGTTGACTTCGGTGATGCGGTGCTGGCCGATATGGGAGAGCCCGGCGGATTGTGCGGACCGTTTTTTGCGCCGCAAGAAAAGTTCGTGCTCATGAATATCGAGGCGCCCGGATACAGCTCGCTCGTCAAACTCGACGTCCGCACGGGCGCGATCCAAAAACTTACGACGACAGGCGAAGCTTCGGATTGTTCGATGGACGATAGCGGACGTTACGCCGCTTACACACTTTCGGACTTCACGCACCCGCGCGAAGTCTACATCATGGATCTCTCGACCGGAGGAAGCCGCCGCATTACGAGCATGAACGATGCGATGGTCGCGCAGCTCGAGCTTTCGGCGCCGCAGCCGTTCACCGTCGTCGACGACGCCGGTTTTACCGTGCATGCGTGGTTCATGCCGGCCATCGGATCCCAGCCCCCTTCGACAGGCTCAGGACAGGCTCGCAGACCGACGATTCTCGATATCCACGGCGGTCCGCAGACGCAGTTCGGCGAGTCGTTTTTTCACGAGTTGCAATTTTGGGCGGGCCAGGGATACAACGTCGTCTTTAGCGATCCGCGCGGAAGTGTCGGCTTCGGCTATCCTTTTGAAGAAGCGCTGGCCAAACATTGGGGAGCGGCGATGTTCGACGACGTGCAGCGCGTCATGGACGCCGCGGTCAAGCGTCCCGATGTCGATCCAAACCGTCTAGGCGTGGCGGGCGGAAGTTACGGCGGTTACGCGACGCTGTGGGTCGTCGGCCACACGCACCGTTACAAAGCGGCGATCGCCGAACGCGTCGTCAGCAATTTAGCGACGGAGCAGCTCGCGGCCGATCTCGCATCGGACAACGCGCTGGGCGGCCGCTACTCGTGGGGACTGCCCTGGCAAGCGGGAAACCAGTATATGCAGCAATCCCCGATCTCGTCTGTTGCCAACGCGGTGACGCCGCTGCTCATCCTCCATTCAGAGGAAGATACGCGCACGCCGATCGATCAGACGCTGCAGTGGTTCAACGCGGCGAAGATCCTGGGACGCCCGATCGAATACGTCGTCTTTCCCGGAGAAAACCACGATCTCTCGCGCATCGGTTCGCCGATCCACCGCGTCGAACGCCTGCACGTGCTCGCGCAGTGGTTCGCGCGGTACCTAAGACCCTAGCGCGCGGCGTCTTATGGCGACTGCCACGTTGTCGTCCCGGCGGAATCGTTGACGTACATTCCGTAGGCTCCGCTCGCATAGGCGCCGGCGTATACGCGCAGGTTGTGGGATGTGTCGAAGATTTTCACGATCGGGTTGTCGTCGGTAGATTGCCCCAGAACTTCGCGCTCCGTATTGCTCGCGTCATAGAACTTAAGGACCGGACCGCCTTCGGTGCCCTCCGCGAAATCAGCGCGCACGGTCCCCTTGACATCGTAGAGACGAACGACGGGCCTCGCCTGATCGGAAAGGTAGATTCCCATCCTGTAAGTGCCGCTTCCGTCGGTCAAATAAATCCCCGGCTGGCTCGAGCTGTTCCAGCCGAGCATGAGTCTGCGCTTGCCCGACGTGTCGTAGAGCCCGAATCCCGAACTCCCGACGCGAACGCTTCCGTTGGCATTTGAAAAGACGATCTGCTTCTGTTGAGCGATCGTCGCGCCGCCTGCGAGCAGCGCTAAAAGGCCGGCGAACGAACAAACCAGTAGCCGCTTGAGCACCTTCGATTGCCGTTCCAAGCTGTCGATGCGCGCGGATAAGAGACCGAATTGCGAACGCTCTATCATTTTAAGAGTCTCCTTTAGAAGGACATCCCAGGACGAGGCGCTTCGCGGCCGTCCCTAACTGTCATCCTGAGTTTGTCGAAGGACGAAGGGCTACCCCGCGGTGCGCCGCGTCGCTACGCGTTCCAGCGCGCGAAAGGCGGCGTCCGCGGCAATCGCGAGCAGTGCGGCGGGAATGCTTCCCGCGAGCGTCTGTTCCAGATAGCGACGCTGCAGTCCAAAAAATATTTCGTTCCCTAAACCGCCGGCGCCGACGTATCCGCCCAGCGCTGCAATCGCGATCAGCGCGACGGTTGCCAGGCGCAGGCCGCCAATCATGATCGGTGAGGCGAGCGGCAGTTCGACGCGCCAGAATTGCTGGCGGCTCGACATGCCGATGCCGCGCGCCGCGTCGAGCTGCGCGCGCGGAACGGCCCGCAGCGCCGCAGCGATATTGCGAACGAGAATGAACTGCGCGTAGGTTGCGAGCACGGCGATAACGGGCGCCGCGCCCAATCCGAAGTACCGAACGAGCACGGCGAGCAGCGCCAGCGACGGAATGGCGTAGAGCGCGCCGAGCAAGCCCAAGAGAAGCGCCGAAGCGCGAGGCACGCGCGCCGCGAAGATTCCCAGCGGAAGCGCGATCGCGAGCGCGATTGCAAGCGCAGCCGAGACCAGCCCCAGATGCTGCAGCGTCAGTACGCCGATAAGCCGCCAGTGCGAGAAGAGATAACTCAAGTCTCTTGTCCCAGAGCATTTCGCAGCGTATCGTACCGCCGCAGGTCCGCGTTTACCGCGAAGAGTTGCGCGATGTACGCGTTAGCCGGCGCGCCCAGCATTTCTTCCGGCGTGGCATACTGCAACAGCTTGCCGTCGCGCATCACCGCGATGCGATCGGCCAGGCGCAGCGCTTCCTCCACGTCGTGCGTGACGAAGAGAACCGTGGTTTGCAGCGTGCGTACGATCCGCAGCATCTCATCTTGCAGCGATCTGCGCGCGATTGCGTCGACGGCGCCGAACGGCTCGTCCATGAGCAGCACCTGCGGTTCCGCGGCAATCGCCCGGGCGACGCCGACGCGCTGTTGCTCGCCGCCGGAAAGCTCGCGGGGAAAGCGCGAGCGGTAACGCAGGGGGTCCAGTCCGACGAGCTCGAGCAGGTCATCGGTACGTCGCGCGATCCGCTCGCGATCCCAATGCAAAAGCTCCGGAACGACGGCGATATTCTGCGCCACGGTCATGTGCGCGAAGAGCCCAACGGCTTGGATCACGTAACCGGTCGCGCGGCGCAGCGCGGTCGGCTCGATCGAAGCGACGTCGCGTCCGCCCACGGTAACGGTTCCGCTTCCCGGCGTTACCAGCCGGTTAACGGTTCGCAGCAAGGTGCTTTTTCCGCAGCCGGACGGTCCGAGCAGCACCGTAAAACTCCCCGCCGGAATGTCGAACGAGACGCCGTCCACCGCATTGCGGTCGGCTTGCGCATAGCGAGCGACAACCGAATCGAAGCCGACGCTGACACTAATAGACGAACTCCGATGCCACTTCGGCGGGGTCGCGTTTGTTGATATCTACTTCGACGTTGAGCCTGCGCAGCGCGACGTCGGTCAACCCCTCGGTAACGCGATTGAGCGTTCCGGCGATCGACTCGCGTCGCGGATTCAGCGCGTTCAAACGTATGACCGGAACGATGTTGTAGGCCGGCCAAAACCGGCGATCGTCTTTTAAAACGTACAGATCGTCGGCTGCGATGCGCGCGTCGGTGGTAAAGGCGGTCGCCACGTCGGCATCACCATGGGCGAGCGCCTCGTATTGCAGTCCGATGTCGAACGTGCGCACGCTCTTGAAATTGAATCCGCCGTAGAACTTTTGCAGTCCCGGGAGCGCATCGGCGCGAACGACGAACTCAGGCACGGCCGCGAGCCTGAGCTGCGGCGCGGCGGCAGCACATTGCGAGAGCGTGCGGACGTTAAATTTTTGGGCCGTCACGCGCGTGACCGCCAACCCTTGCGAGTTGCTGCCGGGCGAGGCCGCAAGCAGCGTCAATCCAAAACGTTTTTCGTATTCGCGCTTGACGGTCTCGTAAATGGCTTTGGGATCTCGCATAGGCCGTATGTGCAGCACATCGATCAGGGCCGTGCCGGTGTATTCCGGATAAAGCTGAATGTCGCCGCGCACGATCGCCGCCATCGCAATTTGCGTGCTCCCCAAATTCATGTGCCGCTCGGTTTTGTACCCCGCCTGTTCCAGGACGGCGGCGTAGATTTCGCCGACCGTAATATTTTCGCTGAAATTCTTGGAACCGATGCGTAGCGCGTTGCTTTTTCCGCATTTCGGCAAGACGAGCGCGGAGCCGACAAGTGCGATGGCGCGGGCGCGAGAGATAGTCATGTGTTCACCTCCAGGCGGCGCTGTACGAAACCGAGTCCGAACTCCACCGACAGGGCGATTGCGGCAACGGTTCCCGCTCCCAGAAAGAGCAGCCGCGGTTCGTTGGCTTGCAAACCTTCAGTAATAAATTCGCCCAGGCCGCCTGCACCGATGAATGCTGCGAGCACCGCGCTCGCGATCACTTCGATCGCCGCTGTGCGCACGCCGGCGAAAAGAATGGGAAACGCGAGCGGCCACTCTACGCGCAGAAAAATCTGCGCACCGGTCATCCCCAGTCCGCGCGCCGAGTCGACTGCGGGCGCGGGAACCGCTCGAAATCCGAGATCGGTGTTGATGACGATCGGCGGTATAGCCAGCAGCGCGAGCGCCGCCAGCGCCGGCGCGAATCCGACGCCGAATAGGGGAAGCATAAAAGTAAGTACGGCCAAACTCGGGATCACGCGTCCGATGTTGGCGGCTAACAGCAGCGGGGAGCGCGAAAAAGCCAGATGAGAAGCCAGAATACCCAAGGGAATCCCGGCGGCGGCGCCCGCGACGAGCGCCGCCGCGGCCAGCTCGAGATACGTGATTACATGCTGCCAGAAATCGGGCCAGTTCATCGCTCCCGAGTGATTCCGCGCGGCGCGGCGAATCCCAGGTCTTCCGATGCTTTCGCACCCTAGACCGCAGCCGGCGGCCGAATCCGTCGTCCGGCCCCTGGACGATCCTTCGCTGTATTTCAGCCGCGAGCTCTCGTGGCTGGAATTCAACGAGCGCGTTCTCGAGGAGGCGCTCGACGAAGGAACGCCGCTGCTCGAACGGCTGCGCTTCGTCTCGATCTACGGAACGAATCTCGACGAATTTTTCATGGTCCGCATCGCCGCGATCAAACAGCAGATCGAAGCGCAGGTGCACAAACGTTCCGAAGACGGCCGGTCGCCGACGGAGCACATGCTGGCGATCTCCGAACGGTTGCGCGTTTCGCTCGCGCGCCAAATGCGGCTGCTGAACGAAACGCTGCTGCCCGCGATCGACGAGCACGGTATCCGCATTCTGCGGTCTAGCGAACTCGATGAGGATCGCCGCGCGCACGTGGATCGCATGTTCGACGAACGCGTCTTTCCAGTGCTTACGCCACTGGGGGTCGACGCCGGCCATCCGTTTCCCTATATATCGAATCTCACGCTTTCACTGGCGGTCGAACTCGAAGAGGTAACGGCCGACGGCGTCGAGCTGCACTTCGCGCGCGTGAAGATTCCGCAAACGCTGACGCGTTTCGTACCGCTCGATTCGCCCGAAGGCGAGCAGCATTTCGTGTTGCTCGAAGATCTGATCGCGCAGCATCTGCCCGCGCTTTTTCCGGGCATGCAGGTGCGCGAGTCCTACCTCTTCCGCGTCACTCGCGACGCGGATCTCGACGTTCAGGAAGACGAGGCCGACGATCTGCTCGCGGCGATCGAATCGGAACTGCAGCGGCGCCGCTTCGGTGAAGCCGTGCGTCTGGAAGTCGAGCGCGGTATGCCCGAATACATTCGCGATCTTCTGCTCGAAGCGCTCGACCTATCGGCGAGCGATTGCTACGAAGTCGAAGGCATCATCGGTTTGGGGGATTTACTCGCGCTCGTGAATTTGCCCGGACACGCGCAGCTGCACGATCCGCCGTTTACACCGGCGATTCCCAAGCGTCTAGTGGGGGCAGCCGATCTCTTTGCGGCCATTCGCGAGAGCGACATCCTGTTGCATCATCCGTACGAATCGTTCGATCCGGTGCTTCAGTTCGTCCGGCAAGCGGCCGAAGATCCAAACGTTCTCGCGATCAAGATGACGCTTTACCGGACGTCGGGCAAAGACTCGCCGATCGTGCGCGCGCTGCTCGATGCCGCCGAAAACGGCAAACAAGTCGCGGTGCTGATCGAATTGAAAGCGCGCTTCGACGAAGAGAACAATATCGAGTGGGCGCGGCGCCTGGAACGCGCCGGCGTTCATGTCGTCTATGGATTCGCCGGACTGAAGACACATGCGAAGGTGACGCTGGTCGTGCGTCAAGACGACGACGGCATCCGCCGCTACATGCATTTCGGAACCGGCAATTATAACGAGAAAACCGCGCGCTTCTACACCGACATGAGTCTTTTTACGTGCCGCACCGAACTGGGCACGGATACGAGCGAGCTCTTCAACGCGCTGACCGGCTTCTCGAAGGTCACCGACTACGAGGACCTGCTGGTCGCGCCCGTCAACATGCGGCGCGAACTCACCGGGCTGATCGATCGTGAAGCCGAGCATGCCCGGGCCGGCCGGCCGGCCGGCATCCGGGTGAAACTCAACGCGATTACCGACGGCGAACTGACGCGCGCCCTGTATCGCGCTTCCCAAGCCGGCGTTCCGATCGACTTGCTGGTGCGCGGCATGTGCGTGGTGCGGCCCGGCGTTCCGGGCGTCAGCGAAACGATCCGCGTGCGCAGCATCGTCGGCAGATTTTTGGAACATTCGCGGCTCTTCGTTTTCGAAAACGCCGGCGATCGCGCGACCTTTATCGGGTCGGCCGATTGGATGGGGCGCAATCTCGACCGTCGAGTAGAGACGATCGTGCCCGTGCTCGATCCGTTCCTGGCGGAGAAAATCTATGGGAGAATTCTGGGCGTCCTTTTCGCGGATAACGTAAAAAGCCGCGAACTGCAGGCGGACGGCTCCTACCGCAGGCTGCAAGCCCAAGTGGACGCGCCGGTCGACGCGCAGCAAGTCTTTCTGGGGCAGGCCCGAGCCCTCTAAGGTCGAAGGCATTCCCGGTCGCGTCTAATCCGTTCTTAATGGAACATTATGAAATGGTTTAGCCGACGCAAAGCTGCGGCGGTATCGTCGCGGCCACTCTTCCATATAGGAGGACGCGTGAGCAAATATATCCGCATCCTGTGCGTTTTAGCGCTCGCCATTGTCACCGTCGGACCCGTAAGCGCGGCGACGGTCAGCACCGGCACCACAACGCTAATCGCTCAGGCGCAATCGGCCACCGTCAGCGGCAGAATCACCGATTCTACGTCCGGCGGCCCGGTGGTCAACGCAACAGTTTCGCTGAGGGGACCGTCTACGTACACGACTACGACGGACGCCTCGGGCAGCTTCCAAGTCAACAGTGTGACGCCGGGTATCTACTCGGTGTCGATTACGAAAACCGGCTACAACGCGCTGACCGAGAGTACCCTCGTCGTATTAGCGGGCGGCACTCCGAATATCAGTGGTCAAATGCAGCCGATTACGTTCACCACGCTGCGCACGATCGCATCGGTGCGTTCGACGGCCCGCGGCACGTTTAACGTTACGCCGGAGGCAATCAACGTCATCAACGCGCAGACGCTCCAGCAACAGGGGCAGACGCAGGTGATGACAGTCCTCAATCAAACGCCGGGCGTCGTCGCGAACTTCCCATCGAGCAGCAGCAACGGTGCGGCGCCGGGATCGATCACGTTCCCCCAAATCCGCGGCGCGCTTTCCTTTGAAACAGCTTCGCTGGTTGACGGACACCCCGTTTCAGTGGGTAGTTTCGGCGATTATGTCTCGACGTTCGTGCCTGGCTTCATGCTCGGTGCCGTCGAGGTCATCAAAGGCCCGGGCGTTGAGGCACCCAATGTTAACTACGCCATCGGCGGAACGGTGAACTACACGACTAAGGAACCAACATACACGCCGCAAGGCACGCTCTGGCTGGGTGCAGATTCGCGCGGCAGTACGTTGATTAACTTTGATTTTACCGGTACAACCGGACGTCTTGGATATGCCTTGGCGTTTTCAAACAACAACCTCTCGTCGGCCCTGGAAGGTAACCAGGCGCTGTTCTCCCCGAGCGGCGGCATCGTCGGCTACAATGGGACAACGGGCCTGGCACTTGGCTTTAATGACGCCGCGATTCGCATCCCAGGCACGATCTCGACGAACTTCGCGAGCTTCAGCCTAGTCGGTTGCTGTCAGGCGATCACAGACCTGTATCAGCAGAAGGCATACTTGGTGAAGTTGCGTTACAAGATGTCGCCCGTAACGTTCCTGACCGTTGCGTATCTCGGCGCGCAGAGCTACGCAAACCAGAACGGTAACACCGGTGACGTAACCGGTTTTGGAACGTTCTGTACGCCAGGCACGGTCACCGGAGCCAGCGCTTCCGCTCCCGCATCAATAAACTGCACAAACCCTTCGTATACAGGATCGATTCCCAACAGTTCCTCAATCAACGAAATCTTCATACATCCGGGAACCGATCGCGAGATACAAAACGAACCGATCGTTGAAGCCGATCTGCGAACCTCAATGGGGAACGATACGCTGCTCGCGCGGTATTATTCGGCCGGCATACATCGGTTGGTCAATCAAGGCGGCACTGCGCCGAACATTCCTGAAGTAATGAACGTCGTGCTCACGGGCAACGACACGACAACCGGCCTAACATATAATAGTCAAGCCATGCCGATCAACTTCTTCAATTACTTCAACCAAGCTGAAGATGACGTTCTGCATGGCTGGTCGGCCGAGTGGAACCATCCGTTCAGCCCAACGAAATCATTAACGCTCTCAGTGGATCAAACTGCCTCGTCGACGGTTAGCTACAGCGCGTCGCCGAGCATTTCCACATCAGGCGCGACCTGCAACCACGGTTTCAATATCGCATGCGTCACCCCGTCGTTCAGTCTCACGATTCCGGCAGGGTCGACGCAGCTCTTCAGCACGGCAATGGCACGCTACCAGTGGCAGCTCAGTCCGAAATGGAACGCCAATTTAGCGGGCTATTACAACATCTACAACAGCACCTACCCCACGCAATCAGCGACCGCTGGAGCGTGTCAATTTACCGGCATGAATTGCGTCTTCTCGACCTCGATTCATAACCATTGGGACGGACGCGCAGGCTTCGAGTATCGTCCGAGTGCAAACCTGGCGCTGCGATTCGCAGCCGGAACGGCCATCGCTCCGCCCTACTTGCAGCTGCTGTCCGGACTCGCGGGTACGATCGCGTGCGCGGGCTGCACGACGTCAGGTATCCCCACGCAACGCGTCAATACCGGCGGACTGCTTCCGGAAACCGCGTTTGGTTACAATGTCGGAGGTGATTACCGCTTCCGGGACGGAATAACCACGCTCTCCGCCGACATGTATCTCACCAACGAGTGGAACCACTTCCTCAGCTTCACCTACGACAGCGGGACGACGTGCCCCACGGTAGATCCGATTTCAGGTCAGCCGACCCCCACGGGCTGCGCGGGCAAGGAGCTGTTCTACACTTCAAACCGGAACCTCGCGCAGGCGCGTTTCGAGGGCCTCGAGCTTTCGCTGAAACGGCGTCCTCTCGTTGGGTTTGGGTACATCGTGCAGGGTGCGTTGCAACGCGGTTACGCTTACAATCTGCCAAAGTGTTTCTACAGCACGACGCCGCTAAATACACCCCCAAGCGCCACGATTCCAGATCCGTGCGCAGCCTTCCAGACCAACCTCGCGATCATTCCCGGACAAAACTTTACTGGGAATGGCGCGGGCACCAGCTGCAACAACTTCGCAATAGGCTGCGGCCCCAACAACACCAGCAGCACGTACAGTTGCGGTTGCAACGGCCTCAGCAACGGCGCCATTCCGTACGCAACGGGATACGCGGAGCTGAGCTACCAGTTCGCTGGCGGCGCTTCAGTCTACGTCGGCGATCAGTTCATGGGGAAGAACAACTCCCTGGCGCGGCCGCCGTTTTGGATCATGAACGCGGGGGTAACGCTCCCGTTTCATAACGGACTGTCGCTCCAAGTCAACGGCTTCAACCTGATGAACACGTTCTCGGATGTGTGGCCAGTCTTCGATGCGGGCGTGCCGATCCCGATCGCGGGACTCCCGCCGGGTACGCCTGCGGGTTCGCCACTGTTCTCGGCAACGCAAGCCCAGGTGCTTGGACCGTCGAGATTCCAGTTCCAACTGATCAAGCGTTTCGGAGGAAACACCAACCCGTAACGTTCACGCGAACGTAAAAAGAAAAGGCCCGCCGTTCGGCGGGCCTTTTCTTTTTCTTTGGCGACCCTTCGATACGCGCCTAATCGGCGCTACTCAGGATGACAAAGACATCTCTATCACAACGTTCCATTCATGCGGCATGACGGGCTGCACGGAAAGGCGGTAGCCGCGCTTCAGAAGATCCATGCCGACCAGACGCGGCTCCGCGCGCATGCGCGCGAGCGTCACCGGCTGCACGAACTCCTGCACGAAACCGACGTCGACCATTTTCCACATCGGTTTATCGGGTGTGCTGCGCGGATCGTAATACTCGCCGCCTCGCTCGAATGCGGTGAAGTCCGGATACGCCTCTTTCACGACCTTGCAAATGCCCATCGCAGCCGGCTGGGCGATGCTCGAATGGTAGAACAAGCCGAGGTCGCCCAAACGCATTTCGATCATGTTGTTGCGGGCTTGGAAGTTGCGCACGCCGCTCCACGGCGTCGCGCCGTCCAGCTTCAGACGCTCGAAGCTGAACGCGTGCGGTTCGGTCTTGAAGAGCCAAAAGCGGGGCACGCCGGAAGAGTACGGTGCCCGCGGTTCGAAAACCCACGCGGTGGACGAAATGGCGCAGAAGCGCGTGACGCGCGCGACCGACCGGGGCTGGGATGGCGTGGAAATCGAGGGGTACCGCCCCGGTGCGGCAACCGGAGTGGAACGGCACACGATCGTCGGCGGGCGAAAACCGTCGGCGGATGCGCCGGGGCCCGGCACTGAAGTTCGCTACTTCGAATTGCAGCCGGGCGCCGTGTCGCGGCTCGAAAAACACGAGCACGAGCACTACGTGATCGTCAAACGCGGGCTGGGTTACGCGGTCATCGAGCAAGACGTTACCGAAATCGCCGCCAACGACGTTGTCTACGTCGCGCCGCTGGAGGTGCACCAATTCGTGAACCGCGGAGACGAGCCGTTCGGGTTTTACTGCATCGTTAGCTCGGTGCGCGATTTTTCGCAAGAGCCGAGCGCGGAAGATCTCGCGCGCTTAAACGCTTCGCCGGCCGGGAAGATCGCAAAACCGTTTGCGGTTCCACCGCCGGCCCGCAGAAGTTAGCCGGTCGCGACGGGCCTGGCCGGATCGGCGATCCACTCGCTCCACGATCCCGGATATACGCGCGAACCTTCGACGCCCGCATGTTCCATCGCCAAATAATTGACCGCGGCGGAAACACCCGAGCCGCATTGATGAACGAGCCGTTTCGGATGGACGCCCAGTTGTGTAAACTCGTCGCGCAGTTGCGCCGGCGGTTTAAAGAAACCACGCTCGTCGAAGTTTTGCCTGAACGGACGGTTGAGCGCACCGGGAATGTGACCGGCAACCGGATCGATCGTTTCGTTTTGACCCGCGAAACGATCGGGGGCGCGCGCATCGAGAACCGAGAACGCGTTGTCTTGCAGCGACGTCAGCACAGCTTCGGCATCGACCGTTAATTCGTGTCGCGGATTGGATTGGAACGTACCGGTTCCCGGCCGCGCCGGCTCTTCTGCGCTCACCGGGTTTCCGGCTGCGACCCAAGCGGCAAATCCGCCGTCGAGCACCGCGACCGCTTCATGTCCGGCATGGCGGCACAAAAACCACATGCGCGCGGCAAACATGTCGGCGCCCGCGTCGTAGGCCACGATCTGCGTTTCGTTGGTCACGCCTAGGCCGCGCAAGAATGCTGCGAAATTTTCGGGATCGGGCATGGGATGACGCCCGTTCTTGCCGGTTTTCGCTCCCGCGAGTTCACTCTCCACATCGGCGAAAAACGCGCCTGGAATGTGGCTCTGCGCATAAGCGCGCCGGCCGGCCTGCGGATCCTGCAGCGAGTGCCTGCAATCGACCACGACCCACAGCGGATCGGCGGCGTGCGCGGCAAGTTCATCGACCGAAACGAGCGTGCGGTGCACTAGTGCAGGTTAATCGTCGTTTTGGGCTGGACGGTTTCGCCGAAGGTCTCTTCCAAAATCTTTTGGAGCTCGCCGCTCTCGGCCATCGGGCCTAAGATGTCCGTGTCGCCGTAAAATTTGCCGTTGATGAAAATCTTGGGAAGCGTGGGCCAGTTCGTTATCTCGGAAAGCTCTTCGCGCTTGCGCATGTCCTCGAGCACGTCGACGACCTCGAACGGATAGCCGAGCCGGTCGAAAAACTGGATCGTCTCGAGCGTGAATCCGCACCGCGGCGTCGTCTTGGTGCCTTTTCCGTAGACCAGAATTTTATTCTGAGCGACTTCGGTGTCGATTTGTTCGCGTAAATTCATTGCATTGTCATCCTGGCAGAAGCGTTTTGAGTTCGACGGCATGAACGCGGCCGTCTTTCAAGGCGGGTTTGAGCGCGCCGTAGATGATTTGATGCTGTTCGATCAGCGTCTTGCCGGCAAATGCGCCGGATTTGACCGTCACGTTGAAGTGATCCATCGTGCCGGTGCGATCGACGATCTCGACGCTCGCGTCCGGCAGCTCCGTCTGGATCAACGCGGTCAGCGACGCGTTGTCGATCATGGCTGCAGGCGCGGCGCGTCGCGACGCATGGATTGGGCGAGTGCGCGCGCTTCGCGCAGCGTTTCGGGCAGGCGATCCGAACTGGTGATAATCGCTCGCGCGATGGCGGCGGCAACGAAGAGGCCGCTCAGTGCCACCAAAACGGCGGGTGGGCCTTGCGCGCGAAACGGGCCCGCTTCGATGCGGAACGTGCGCGTGACGCGCGAGACGCGCTTGAAGAATTTCTGCTGTTTCACGGAGTCCTTATACTACGGTGATTTCCGCCAAGGGCCTATCGCTGAAGTCGCCGGCCCGGTGCGCGTACCCGTTCCATGCAGCTGAGCCGGCACCACCGGCGCGAACCGTTCTTGGTTCCGTCCCAGAAGTAAACCGCGCACGTCGGGCTGGCGCAACGCCTGAGCCGGTCGTTGCCGGCACACAGTAGCGTCGCGACGGCGTGGGCTAGGGGAAAGAGGACGGCCCCGGGGCCGTCGGATGCGGAGAAGACGAGTGAGGGTGGCGCTCCCGCGAGCCGCAGCGAGCCGCGTGCCAACCCGGAGCTCATCACCGCCATAGCCGACTGGGATGCGGCGCCGCCCGTACCGGCCGCCTCTAGCGCGGCCTCGTGAAGGGCGCGCATCTCGGCCGCGAGCCCCGCATCGAAGCGCGGCTTGGGGCTCTCGGGGTCGGGCTGAAAAGCCTGAGGCGCGCCGTCGCGAGCCACGGCCCACCAGCGAGCGGCGGCCACGGGGTCCTCGAAAACGCCGGCGGCGTTCAGAAACGCGATGGCGAGAGCGTGTTGGCTCGGTTTTTCCATGTCTAACACCATTTTTCCGTGGCCATGAGCTTGTCATCCTGAGCAGAGAGCCTGCCCTGAGCTTGTCGAAGGGTAGTCGAAGGCCGAGGAGCGAGGGGCGAGTGAGATCATCTCCATGGCAAAAATGGAATAGCCATGGAAATGGGCGCAAGAGGGTCGGCGCCTGCTGGAGACGCAAGGCAACGGCATGCAGGCAGCTCGTTTACACGAGACCGGGGCCCCCGGCAAGCTCCGTATCGAAGACGTGCCCGTTCCCGAAGCCGGGGACGGACAGACCGTCGTGAGCGTGCGCGCCGCCGCGCTCAATCATCGCGACGTTTTCATCACCCGTGGGCTCTATCCGAAGATCGTCCTCCCGCGGATCCTCGGTTCCGATGGCTGCGGCGAGGCCGGAGGCCGCGGCGTGATCGTCGATCCGACGATCGGCTGGGGCCCCGACGAACGCGTCTGGAGCCCGGACGCATCGATCTTGGGCATGCCGGCCGACGGTACGTTCGCGCAAAACGTCGCGATCCCAAATGAAAACGTACACGCCAAGCCCGAGCATCTTTCCGATGAAGAAGCCGCCGCGCTTCCGTTAGCCGGCGTGACTGCGTATCGCGCCACGTTCGTTTGCGGCGGCTTGCGAGCCGGCGAAACCGTTCTCATCACCGGAGTCGGCGGCGGCGTGCAAACGTTCGCGCTGCTCTATGCCAAAGCGATCGGCGCGCGCGCGGTCGTGACGTCGAGCCGCGACGGAAAACTCGAACGCGCAAAGGCGCTCGGCGCGGACGTGGCGATCAACTATGCGACCACGCCGGACTGGCACAAAGCGGTGCGCGCGGCGGTCGGCGCGGTCGACTTAGCGATAGATTCGGCGGGCGGCGATTCGTTCGCAAAAGCGCTCTCGGTTATAAAGCCGGGTGGTCGCGCCGTTACGTACGGTGGAACGACCGGCGACGCGACGATAAAAATGTTCCCCGTCTTCTGGAATCAACTTTCGATTTTCGGAACATCGATGGGGAGTCCGGGCGACTTTGCGGCGATGCTCGCTTTCGTTTCCAAGCACTTCATCAAACCCGTTATCGATCGCGTCTACGAACTATCCGAGATCGAAAGCGCGATGCAGAGAATGGACGACGCGCTCCAATTCGGCAAGATCGTTTTGCGGATTCCATCTGCTTAGAAAGAACGGCCCATACCGCCCTCGCTTTAGCGATGTTTAATCGCTCGGGCAGTATGGGGCGTTCTTTTTAATCGCTCAGACAGCATGAGCCGCCCTCTCATCTGCATGAGCCGCCCTCTCATCTGCATGAGCATGCAGCGCTCTTAGCCGGAATTGGATTGCGTCGTTAGGGTGTAGACAGGCGAGGCTTGCGCGCGATCCGAGTTGATGCGGCCTTCGCGTTCGAGTGCATCGAGGTACGCTAGCACCTGTTGGGATGCCGCCGGCCATAAAGCGCGATCGGTTTGCGCGTAGATCGATTCGACGAGATCGGCAACCGTTTTAGGTCCGGCGTTCAAAGCGCCGAGGATCTGGCGCTCGCGGGAGCGGCGGTGCTCGAGATACTCTCGCAGCTTTGCAGCGGGCTCGCGCACGGGCTCGCCATGCCCGCCGAAAATCGTGCGCGCTTCCGCGAACTCGTGCGAAAGACGCGCCAGCGTTTGCATGTACGCGCGCATATCGCCGTCCGGCGGCGTGATTAGCACGTATCCGTCGCCTAAAACGGTGTCGCCCGTGAAGAGCGCGTGTTCGCGCGGTTCGTAGAAAACCAGGTGATCCGCGGAGTGACCGGGCGACGCTGCCGTTTGCAACGCAACGTCGCCGGCGGCGACCGTATCGCCGTCGCGCAAGGCGCGATCGTGCGCGGCGCCGCTCGCTTCGTGCGCCGCGATGCGCGTGTGCGCGTGCTCGCGCAGGAGCGCCGCGGCCGGCGCGTGATCGGGATGTCCGTGCGTCAGCGCGATCCACGTAAGCGCGCAGCGTATGCGTTCGCAATGCGCGAGGAGAGCTTGGACGTGCGACTCTAACGGCGGACCCGGATCGATGCAGATCGCTTCGCCGTTGCCGCAATCAATGACGTAGGAATTGGTGCCCGTGAGCGTTAGCGGCGACGGGTTCGGCGCGCGGATGAGCGCGATGCGCGATGCTACCACGCGTTTTCCAGCGCCGGCGGCAAAGCGAAGCCGTCGTTCAAGGTTTCGGGCGACAGCGCCAGCACGCGTTTGGTGCGTGCGAATGCAAAGAGTTCGCCGAGCGTAGGGAACTGCGCGAGCCTCTGCAAGTGTTTGATCGTCGGATAGACCAAATGCAGGTCACCGGTTTCGTTACGCGCGAGCGCGTCGGCCGGGGCGATCCAGATTCCGTCGTGCGTTTCGTGCGCGTCGGCCGCGGCCGTGGCGCCGCCGGGTGCGGGCGCGAGAAAGAAATGCGTGTTGTAACGCTTGGGAAATTGCGGCGGCGTGAGCCACTGCGAAAAAAGCGCGAGCTGGCGCGCGTCGGCGTAGAGATCGCGGCGTTCGAGCGACGCGAGAAAATCGGCGCGCGAAGCATCGGCGGCGTCCTCAACCGCATTTCCGGATGCGTCGCAAGCGAAGAAGACGCCGGCTTCTTCATAGAGCTCGCGCAATGCCGCGAAAGCTAGCGCGGAGAGCTCGCGATCCGTAGCGAGCGGAACGTCGGACATTAAGGCAGCGATCCGCGCGCGCAGTTGCCGTTCATCTGGCGCAAAGCGCGTGCGCGCGAGCGCGCGCTCGCTTAGGTCGATCTCCGAGAGAGTACCTCCGGGAAAGACGTATGCGTCGGGCACAAAATGGCTGCTCTCGCTCCGGCGCACCATGAAGAGCTCGAAGCGTGCGCCTGCCGGGCGCGCGAGCATAACGGTAGCGGCTAAGCGCATTGGGAACCCTGTTGGTAAGGGGGTCGTTTCAAGTATATGAACACGCGATTTGTTTCTGGGCTTGCCGGCGCCCTTTTGGCGCTTGGCTGCAGTACGCTGGCTTTCGCCGACGCGGCGCAGAGCGCCGCGCCCACGCCGGTGCCGACGGCGCCAGCGCCCCACCCGTTGCCAACCCTTCCCGGCAGCGTCGTCAATGACGCCATCAACGCGCTCGGCGGGATCGTGAAAGCCGCATACGGCTGGAACGACACCGAATCATTGGGAACCGTTACCTACTTTCGCGGCTACGACATGCAGCTGAAGATGCAGCTCAATCGCTACCGCGCCATTCGCCTGCACCAAGGCACGGTGATTAACCCGCGCGGGTATTCGATCCACGACGGCGATACGGTTGACGTGCGCGGCCGCCCGCAAGCGGACGGTTCGCTCGTTGCCGATATGATCGTCGTACAAGGGCACTAGCGGCTCGCCTCCAAAATCCGCTTCCATGCGGATCGCGCTGGGAAGTGACGAAGCCACCGAACTGACCGCCGCCCTGCAGAGCGATCTGCGCGCGCGCGGTCACGACGTCGTTTTACTCGGAGCGCTCGCGCCGGGCGAGGACGACGCGTGGCCTGCCGTGGGGCGCCGCGTCGCCGAAAGCGTCGCGTCCAATGACTGTGCGTCCGGCGTCGTCTGCTGCTGGTCCGGAACCGGGGTGAGCATTGCGGCAAACAAAGTGGCGGGTGCGCGCGCGGCTCTTTGCGGCGACAGTGAAACGGCGGCGCTCGCGCGCGAATGGAACGACGCCAACGTGCTCGCCCTGAGCCTGCGCAACACACCCGTTTCCGAAGTGAACGCGATTCTCGATGCGTGGTTTGCAACGCCGCCGACGGACGATCCCAAGTACCGCGCCATGATCGCCCAGACCTAGACCAATCCAAAGCCGGCTCCGTCCCGTTCTTGTGGGCGAAAGGAGCTTCACTTGCTTAATCTCCGTCATATCATGGCTGCGGCCGCGCTTTGCGCGCTCGCCGCGCCTACGGCGGCCGCCGCCTCGGGCATGGCCTCCGCGAACTCAATGATCACCATGCAACCCTCGCGTTTCTCGGGGCCCGGAGTCTACACCGGTCCGCCGGCGCTTCCCGTCACGCTCTCGATGATCGTAGCCGGAGGAGGCCCGAAGCATTTTGATACGGTGACGCTGCTCAAAGTGCTCGCCGGAAAAAACTTCAACGCCGAGGTCGGCAAACTCACCAAACAGTACGGCAAAACGAAGGTCGGGAATTTCATCACCGTCTTCGATTTCGTCGTTGCAGATTCGCTGAAGATCGTCACGGCCGCGAAAGTTACACTTCCGTCCAAACCGTCACCCGATCCAAGCAACGGTAAGGCTTTGGCCGCCGCGCTTTGGAATGCGGGCGTGATTCCGGGCGGCTGGAGCGTCGAAGTGATGCTCGATCTCGCCGTCTCGCATCCGGTGCACGTGCAAGTCATGAAAGACATCGACGCAAAGTACGGCATCGCAAAAGACGCCGACTATCACGCGATTCTCGCCACGGCGATGCACGACCTCAAAGCCGTGTACATGCTATAAGGCCAAGTACATAAAAAAAAGCCACGCTGTGCGTGGCTTTTTCTTATAGCACCGGCGGTAGACTCAGCTCCCGGACTCCGGTAGAGTCCCGTATTACTCTCGAGACAAGGGCGATTATACCCAATGTGGCCGTCGCTAGACAAGCCAAGGCAAGACGAGAGCAAGCGACCAGTTGGCGGCATGCGCGGTCCAACAGTACGGACACATTTTCTTCGTTACAAAAAGTAGGCTATAAGCCAGATAGACGGACGTGCCGGCTGCGAGCAGTGCGGCGATCTCGGCCAGGATGAAGTAGATCCGGGCGTGTGCGAGCCACGTAACTCCGATGACGGCGACGTAGTAGAGTATTCCGAAGAGCGCATTCGGCAGGCCCGCGAAGAGCCTAGCGCGCGGCGACTTGACGACGCTTGGCCCCTTGACCTCGCCGTGCTTGGCGCGAATGCTCTTGCGGAGCATGAAAACGGAAGCGTAAAACCCCACGGCGCATAAAAGCGAAAGAATGACCCGCAGGAGCATCATATTCAAAACCAGCTTGCCAAGCTAGCCCGCCGCTTCGCGGGCCTGGGGCTGCTCCTGGCCTCCTTCGTGCTTGCGGCGCTGGTCATTCGCTATCAGCCGTACGTCGAGCATCATATCCTGCGGCCTATCGGCCCGAAAGTCGCAATACCCTTGGCGACCATCCTCTTTGCGCTCGTCGCGTCGGCGCCTTTCTCGGTGACCGACGCACTTGCGATTATGAACGGCGTCGTTTTCGGACGGTTTTGGGGATCGGTCATCGACGTCGTCGGCATCGTCTTCGCCGCCATGATCGGCTACTGGGTGAACCGGCATGCCACGCACCTGCTCGATCTGCACAAGGCGCTCGAGAAGCTGCCAGGCTGGGTGAAAAGGTTCCGCGTCGGTTCGCCGATGTTCCTCATCGTGGTGCGCGTTATTCCCGGATTTGGCGGAACCGTAGCAACGGCAACCGCGGCGGCGATGCGCGTGCCGCTCTGGATCCACGTGCTGACGATGTCGGCCGTGGCGATTCCCGTTTGCGTTCTACTGACGATTTTCGGCGATCAGGTGACGACGCTCGTGCACGGGGCCGAAGCGCGCGCGCACATGTACATCTTGCACCATCGCCCGCACTGGCATTTCCGACGGCGCCTGCCGCATGTTCCCGCGGGTCCGACACAGTGACGAATGTCCAAACAGTCGATACGCCGCAGGCGCTGGAAGCGCTGTGCGAACGGCTTGCGAATTCGGCGCGCGTCGGAATCGACACCGAGTTTCACAACGAACGAAGTTACACCGCGCGTCTGATGGTCGTGCAGATCGCGTTTGAAGACGGCTTCGCGATCGTCGATCCGCTGGCGCTTCCGGACTTGGCGCCTCTGGTTGCGGCCCTCTCCACACCGACGGTCGTCGGGCACGCGCTCGGCAGCGATCTGAAGATTTTTGCGGAGCGGTTCGGCATCGTGCCGCCCGATGTTTTCGATTGCCAGGTCGCGGCCGCATTCCTGGGATACGGCCTGTCGATCTCGCTCGCCGATTTGGTGCGCGATCTCCAGGGCGTGCGTTTGAAGAAACTGCACACGGTCAGCGATTGGTCGAAGCGTCCGCTCTCCGCCGGCCAACTGGAATATCTCATCGAGGACGTCGCGCATCTGCTGGAGATGCACACCGCGCTGACGCGCCGGCTTCAAGAAAAAAACCGGTCCGAGTGGGCGCGCGAAGAATGCCGTCACCTCGCCGATCCCAACCGCTACCGCGTCGACGAGCGCAAACTCTACGCGCGCATTCCGGGCGCGAACCGTCTGAACCGCCGCGAACTGGCGGTTCTTTCGGAGTTGGCGCGGCTGCGCGACCGGCTCGCCCGCGAGCGCGACGTTCCGCTGAAATACGTCATGCCGGACGACGTGCTGGCCGGGCTCGCGACGCTGCGTCCGCATCGCGTAGAAGAGCTCACGCAGCTGCGCCGCTTCGATGCGGGCGGCCGGCGGGCGCTTGGTCAGGCCATCCTCGACGCCGTCAAAACCGCCGAAGCCCTTCCCGAAGACGATCTCCCGCCTCGCGTGAACCGCCCGCTCGGTAACGCGCGCGAGACGCTGGTCTCGCTAATGAGCGTCGTGGTCGGCGAAATCGCTCGCGAAAACGACATTCCCGCGAGCCTGCTGGCGCCCCGCGCGTCGCTGGAACGCGTGGCGCGCGATGTGCCCGCCGATCGCGACGCCTTTGCCCAGACGCTCGCGCTCACGTCGTGGCGCATGCACCTGGTCGGCGAGCGATTGTGGCGGCTGCTTTCGGGCCAGGCCGCTATGCGCATCGAAGGCTATGCCGACGGCGATCCGCGAATCCTGTTGCAATCGTGACTTACGCCGGCAGTTTCAACGCCCTCGACAGCTTCAACGCCGGCGGCCGTTCTTATTCGTACGTTCGCCTAGGCGCGCTCGAAGAGGCCGGCATCGCGAAGCTCGCGCAGCTGCCTTTCTCGCTCAAAATTCTGCTCGAGAACTTACTGCGTTTCGAAGACGGCGTTTCGGTCGAGCGCGCCGACGTCGAAGCGCTGGCGCGCTGGAATCCGGCCAAACATAGCGACCGCGAGATCGCGTTCCGCCCCGCGCGCGTACTGCTGCAAGACTTCACCGGCGTTCCTTGCGTCGTCGATCTCGCGGCGATGCGCGACGCGATGGCGGTCATGGGCGGCGATCCCAAGGCGATCAACCCGCTGCAGCCGGTCGAGCTCGTCATCGATCACTCCGTGCAAGTCGATGCGTTCGGTTCGAGCAGCGCATTCGCGGAAAATGCGCGGCTCGAGTTCGATCGCAATCGCGAGCGTTACGCTTTCCTGAAGTGGGGACAGGAGGCGCTGCGCAACTTCCGCGCAGTTCCTCCCGACACGGGAATCGTTCACCAAGTCAATATCGAGTTCTTAGCGCGGGTCGTCTTTGGCGCCGACGGTGATGGGTTAGCGTATCCCGATACCGTTGTCGGTACCGATTCGCATACGACGATGGTCAACGGCTTGGGCGTGCTCGCGTGGGGCGTCGGCGGCATCGAAGCGGAAGCCGCGATGCTCGGGCAGCCGATCACGATGCTGATTCCCGACGTCGTCGGTTTCAAGTTGAATGGAAGCCTGCGGCCCGGCGTAACAGCGACGGACTTGGTGCTGACCGTTACGCACATGCTGCGCAAAAAAGGCGTCGTCGGAAAGTTCGTCGAGTTTTACGGCCGCGGGCTTTCGAATCTCCCCGTGGTCGATCGCACGACGATCGGAAATATGTCGCCGGAATACGGTTCGACGTGCGCCATTTTCCCGATCGACGCGCAGACGCTGGACTATTTACGGCTGACGGGGCGCGGCGCCGAACATATCGCGCTCGTCGAAGCGTATGCGAAAGCGCAAGGGCTCTTCCGGACCGACGACACTCCGGATCCGCTGTTCAGCGACACGCTCGAACTCGACCTGGGCACCGTCGAACCATGCTTGGCCGGACCGCGCCGTCCGCAGGACCGCGTGCCGCTGCACGACGTCAAGCGCACGTTCAACGATGCGCTCGCGGAATGGCAAACCGCGCGCGACGCCAAGCCCGCGAGCAATGCCGCTCGCATGGAGAGCGAAGGCGGCATGGGAACCGCCGTCGCGGTCGAGCCTAAAACGGAGATCGCCGATGGTTCGGTAGTGATTGCGGCAATCACGAGCTGCACGAATACCAGTAATCCCAATGTCCTCATCGGTGCGGGCCTGCTGGCGCGCAACGCGCTCGCGCGCGGTCTTAAAACCAAGCCATGGGTCAAGACATCGTTGGCGCCGGGCTCCAAAGTCGTGACCGAGTACTTGAAGAAATCCGGACTATCGACGTATTTAGACCGGCTCGGATTTTATTTGGTCGGTTACGGCTGCACGACGTGCATCGGCAACAGCGGTCCGCTGCGGGCGGATATTGCCGAAGCGATCGCCGAGCAAGACTCGATCGTCGCCGCCGTCCTTTCCGGCAACCGTAATTTTGAGGGCCGCATCCACCCGCAAGTGCATGCCAACTATCTGGCGTCGCCTCCGCTGGTGGTCGCGTACGCACTCGCCGGCCGAATGGATATCGATCTCACGACCGAGCCCTTGGGCGCCGACGAATCCGGCAAACCGGTCTATCTCAAAGATATTTGGCCCGACGATTCCGAGATATCCCGAGTTGTCGCCGAGTCGATCAGCGGCGAACTGTTCAAAGCGAATTACCGCAACGTTTTTGCCGGCGACGCCAACTGGGCGCAGCTCGACGTCCCGGTGGGCGAACGCTACGCATGGGATCCGAAGTCGGAGTACGTCAAGCGGCCGCCTTATTTTGAAAACATGCCGGCCGAACCGCCGCCGCTCACCGACGTGCGCGGCGCGCGCGTGTTAGTTATGGTTGGCGACAGCGTGACGACCGACCACATTTCGCCGGCGGGTAATATCGCGCGCAACAGCCCGGCCGCAAAATATTTGATCGAGCACGGAATCGAACCGCCTGATTTCAATTCCTACGGCGCACGCCGCGGAAATCACGAAGTGATGATGCGCGGGACATTTGCGAACGTTCGTTTGCGCAATCTGCTCGTGCCCGGCGTCGAGGGCGGATATACGCGGCTGCTGCCGCAAGGCGAGCAGATGTCGATCTTCGATGCCGCCATGCGGTACAGAGCCGAAAACATTCCGCTTCTCGTGCTGGCCGGCAAAGAGTATGGGTCGGGATCGTCGCGCGATTGGGCCGCAAAGGGTCCGCATTTACTGGGCATCAAAGCCGTGCTCGCGGAATCGTTCGAACGGATCCACCGCAGCAACCTCATCGGTATGGGGATTTTGCCGCTCGAATTCATCGGTGGAGCCGATCGTTCGGCATACGCGCTGACGGGCGAAGAAGTCTACGACGTCACCGGTTACGCCGCCGGCATAAAGCCCGGCATGCATCTCGACGTGCACGTCTCCGGGCCGCGCGACCGGTCGCTGGGTATCAAAGTGCTCCTGCGAATCGATACGCCCAACGAAGCCGAATATTTCCGTCACGGCGGCGTACTGCAGTACGTTTTGCGTCAGCTCCGCACGAAGTGATACGACGGGACGAGAGCGAGGAACGATTCACAAGACGGCTCGAGGCGTTTTCAGATATCGTTATCGGGTTCAGTCTAGCGCAACTCGGCGCAAACCTTGCGACTGCCAGTTACGCGCCACAATTTTTCACCAGCCCGTTACGGATTCTCGCGTTTCTCTTTCCGTTCGCCATCATCTGCTCGGTGTGGTTCTTTCACCACCGGCTCTTTTCGCAGGTCTTCGTTCCCAAAGCGTTGCCCGTTATTCTGAACTTCGTGTGGCTGGCGATCGTGGTCTTGCTCGTCTTCGCCGCGGAGGCGTACACGTCGAACAGCCTCAACCCAGTTGTCATCCGCGCCTACTTCACGTGCTACGCGCTCGTTTACGCGCTGCTGGCAATTCAAAACCTGATAGCGGCCGGCTACGCAAGAGGGAGAGGCGATGCCGAGATGCGGGCGCGCGCCTTGCGATTTGCCGCATTCATGGCACTTTGGACTCTCCCATTTGTTTGGTCGTTAGTGGTTGTGATTTTCATCGCACCCGGATCGGCGTATGGAATTCTCTTGTCGCTCGGTTTTGCAGTTGCGGGCATTCTTTCGGGCGCACTGCGAAGGTACTTTAGCAAGGCTCAGGCTAGGCAGCCTGGCGTCGCATGAACGAAACACGCGAAGAAACGCAGCAGCGGCTCATCCACAGATTGGAAGCATTTTCCGATATCATCATCGGTTTCAGTTTAGCGCAGCTCGCGCTGAGCTTGGCGATTCCCAAAAACGGCGCTGCCGGTCTGCTGGAAAACTCCGCGCCGCTGATTGCTTTTGGGCTCACGTTTACTCTGGTGTGCGGCATGTGGTGGGCCCACCACCGGCTCTTCGTGCACTATTTCGTGCCGATTCCCGTGATGGTCATACTCAATTTCGTGACGTTGGCGGGAGTGAGTTTTTCCGTGTACAGCGTGCAGCTGATGCTGCACGCGCGGCACACGTCGATAGATTTTGCGTTTTACGAATGGTCGCTGTCGGCCGTGTATGTGCTGCTCGCCGTCCAGTATTTCTACGGGTGGACGGTCCGGCGGAAGCTCATACCCGAGGACGTCGCGGAAGGCGGGCTGCGTTCCGCGCTCATGCTGGCGGGCGTGGGGATCGGCTTTGGACTGATTGCCGTGGTGACATTGCGCTACGGAGTGCGCGTGAGCGGTCTGCAATACATCGGCTATCTGATCGTGGCTTACGCCATAGGGCTGCGGCTATTTTTCCGGTTTAGACGAGCGCGCGCCGCAGATCGGCCAGGACCGTAGCCAGATACGCCGCAAAGCGCGCGGCGGAAGCCCCGTCGATCACGCGATGGTCGTACGAAAGTGAGAGCGGCTGAATCAAGCGCGGGACGAACTGAGAGCCGTCCCACACCGGGCGCACCGCGGCGCGGCAAGCGCCGAGGATCGCCACTTCGGGCGCGTTGATGATCGGCGTGAAGTACGTCCCGCCGATGCTGCCCAGGCTGGAGATTGTAAACGTCCCGCCTTGCATCTCCGCGAGCGCCAGTTTGCCGTCGCGCGCCTTGGATGCAAGCTCCGACGTCTCTTTGGCGAGGTCCGCGATGCCCTTGCGATCCGCTTCCTTGATGACCGGTACCATCAGACCGCCCGGAGTATCGGCCGCGAACCCGATGTTGTAGTACTTCTTATAGACCAGTTCGTCACCGTCGAGCGAGCTGTTAAAGTCGGGGAATTCCTTGAGCGCGGCGACGGCGGCTTTGATGAGGAATGCCAGCATCGTCACTTTGATGCCGCGTTTACCGAACTCGGCGTTGAGTTCTTTGCGGAATTCTTCGAGGTCGGTCACGTCGGCGTCTTCGTCTTGCGTGACATGCGGAATGGTCACCCAATTGCGGTGCAGATTCGGGCCGGAGATTTTTTTGATGCGCGAGAGCGGCTTGCGTTCGATCGGACCGAACTGCGCGAAATCGATCTTCGGCATCGGCGCGACGGTAAAACCCGAGCTCGCGCGCGCCGCGGTAGAAGGGCCGGCGCGCACGACGCTCTTCACGAAACTCTGTACGTCGTCACGCGTGACGCGGCCATTCGGCCCGCTCGGTTCGACCGCGTGCAAATCGACGCCCAGTTCGCGCGCGAAGCGGCGGATCGACGGGCTTGCGTGCACGACGCCGTTCTCGCCATCGCTGCGCTCCGTAGCCGGCTCCGCTGCGACAGGGCTGGGTTTGGCGGGCGGTGCCGGGCTGGAAGCGGGCGCTTTGCGCGACCCGCCGTTCGAACTTGGCGCCGGTTCGGGTTTTGGCGCTTCAGCTTGCGCCGGCTCAAGCGTAGCGATCACCGAGCCTTTGGAGACTTTGTCGCCGACGCTGACGCGCACATCTTTGAGCACACCGTCAACCGACGCCGGCACTTCCATCGCGGCTTTTTCGGATTCGAGCGTGATGAGCGAGTCGTTCTTTTTGACCGCGTCGCCCGGTTTGACCAAGACTTCGATGACGGGAATGTCTTTGAAGTCGCCGATGTCGGGGACGGTAATCTCAATCACACGGTCACCGGATTGGGTTTTTCGGGATTGAGCCCGTACTTCTTGATCGCGGCGGTCACCACCGGCGGTTTGATCTTGCCGTCGTCGGCCAGCGCTTTGAGCGCCGCCACCGCAACGTAATAGCGGTTCACTTCGAAGAACTCGCGGAGTTTGCTGCGCAGATCGCTACGCCCAAAACCATCGGTCCCGAGCGTGACGTAACGCCGGTTCTGTTGCGGGCCTGCAACGTAGGGCCGGATATGGTCGGCAAACGTGCGGACGTAGTCCGTGGAAGCGATGACGGGCCCTTGATGGGCGCTCAAGCACTTGTCCACGTAGGATTGGCGCGGCTTGTCTTCGGGATGCGTTAGATTCCAGCGGTCCGCGTCGATACCGTCGCGCCGCAGTTGGTTGAAACTGGTGACGCTCCACACATCGGAACCGATGCCGAAATCGTCGGCCAGCAGCTGCGCGGCGGCTTCGACTTCGCGCAGAATGGCTCCCGAGCCCAACAACTGCACGCGGCCATTCTTGGCATCCGGTCCCTCTCGCAGGAGATACATGCCGCGTAAAATGCCCTGTTCGACGCCCTTGGGCATCTCGGGATGATGGTAATTTTCGTTCATGACCGTGATGTAGTAGTAGATGTCTTCTTGATCGTGCAGCATCCGGCGTAAGCCGTCTTGGATGATGACGGCCAGTTCATATCCATACGTGGGATCGTAGGAAACGCAGTTGGGAATAAACGATGCGAAGACTTGGCTGTGGCCGTCTTCGTGCTGCAGACCTTCGCCGTTGAGCGTTGTTCGGCCGGACGTTCCGCCGATCAGAAAGCCGCGCGTGCGCGAGTCGGCGGCAGCCCATGCGAGATCGCCGACGCGCTGGAAACCGAACATCGAATAGAAGATGTAGAACGGAATCATCTGCACGCCGTACGTCGAGTACGACGTTCCTGCCGCAATCCACGATGAGATCGCACCGGCTTCGTTGATGCCTTCTTGTAAAATCTGACCCTGCTTGTCCTCGCGGTACCACATGAGCTGGTCGGCGTCTTGCGGATGGTAGAGCTGTCCGACCGACGAGTAGATTCCCAGCTGACGGAACAGGCCTTCCATGCCGAAGGTGCGCGATTCGTCGGCGACGATCGGGACCAGCCGCGGCCCGAGCTTCTTGTCCTTGATCAGCGTGCTCAAAATGCGAACGAACGCCATCGTCGTCGAAATCTCGCGGTCGCCCGTGCTCTTGAGCTGTGCATCGAACGCCGAGAGCGGCGGAACGTCGAGCGTTTCGGCTTTCGCGCGGCGTGATGGAATGTAGCCGCGCCGTTTCACGAGATCGCGCAGATACTTCATCTCGAGCGTATTTTCGGCGGGACGGAAGAACGGCAGCTGCTCGACTTGATCGTCGGGAATCGGCAGGTGGAAGCGATCGCGGAACGCGCGCATCGATTCGACCTTCATTTTCTTGGCTTGGTGTGCGATATTCTGCGCCTCACCCGAGACGCCCATGCCGTAACCCTTGATCGTTTTTGCGAGGATGACGGTCGGCTGCCCCTGGTGTTTGGCGGCCGCCGCGTACGCGGCATACACTTTACGCGGATCATGGCCGCCGCGCTGCAGCATCCAGATGTCGTCGTCGCTCATATGGGCGACAAGTTCGGCCGTCTCGGGATAGCGGGCAAAAAATTTATCGCGCACGTAGCGCCCGTTGTTGGCCTTGAACGTTTGATAATCGCCGTCCACGCACTCGCCCATGAGCTGAACGAGCTTCCCCCCCGAATCGCGTTCCAGCAGCGGATCCCAGTTGCTGCCCCAAATGACTTTGATCACGTTCCAGCCCGCGCCTTTGAAATCGGTTTCGAGCTCCTGGATGATCTTGCCGTTACCGCGCACGGGCCCGTCGAGGCGCTGCAGATTGCAGTTGACCACCCAGATCAGATTGTCGAGCTTTTCTCGCGCGGCGACCGCGATCGCGCCCATCGATTCGGGCTCGTCCATCTCGCCGTCGCCCAAGAACGCCCAGACTTTACGATCGCCCGCGTCGATGATCCCGCGATCGTGCATGTACCGCATGAAGCGCGCCTGGTAGATGGACATGATGGGACCCAATCCCATCGACACCGTCGGGAATTGCCAGAAGTCCGGCATGAGCCACGGATGCGGATACGACGATAGCCCCTTGCCGTCGACTTCGCGCCGGAAGTTTTCGAGTTGCTCGGCGGTGATGCGTCCTTCCATAAAAGCGCGCGCGTAAAACCCGGGCGCGGAATGTCCCTGGAAGAACACGAGATCGCCGCCGGTTTGTTCGGAGGGCGCGCGGAAAAAATAATTGAAGCCGACGTCGTAAAGCGTGGCCGCCGAAGCGAAGCTCGCCACGTGGCCACCCAACTCCGAGGACTCTTTGTTGGCTCGCGCGACCATTGCCATCGCGTTCCAGCGCACGTAGTGGCGGATCCGCGTTTCAAGCTCGTCGTTGCCTGGCATCGGTTCTTGTTGCGAGGTCGGTATCGTGTTGATGTAAGGCGTCGAGAACCCCAGCGAGACGTGGGCACCCCCGCGCTGCGCAGCCTCAACGATCGCGCCGATCAACTCTTGGGCGCGCGCCGGTCCCTCATGTTCGATCACGCCTTCGATCGCGTCGACCCATTCGCGCGTTTCTTCCGAATCGGGCTGCGCGGATAAAGCTGCCGGAGCGGCCTGATCCTCCGCCGTTGTACTCATAGAGCCGCCTTCACCTCGTAGCGGGCCTCTCCCCGCCGCTCCTCGCGTATGAAAATAGCGATGGCGCCCAAAACGAGCAAGCCTCCGGCGACGGCGATCGCGCTCAGCCGTTCGCCGAAGATCGCGAGCGCCAGCAGCGCGGCGATGATCGGTTCGACCAGCGTGGTGAACGCAACCGCGCTCGCGCTGAACCAGCGCAGCGCCGAGTTCATGGCGGTGTGGCCGAGCAACTGCGAGATCAGCGCCATCGCGAGGATGCCGCCCCACGCGGCGGTGTCGCTCAAAGGCGGCGGCGGCTGGTGCGCCGCGATCGCGGCCGCGATCAGGACAATGGCGGCCCAGGTGTACGTTTGCGTTACGATAGCGCGCGTTCCAAATGACGCGCGAACCTCGCGTATCAAAATGAAGTAGGCCGCGATCCCGATTGCGCCCGCCACCGCCAGCGCGGCTCCCAAGGCGGCGTGTCCCGGCACCGGCGGCGGTGCGATGCTATAACCGACAACCATGACGAGGCCCGCGGCGGCGACCGCGAAGCTGAAAAAGGCGAGCGCCGAAAGCCGCAAGCCGCGCGCGCGCGTGTCGTAAGCCGCGGTCCAGATCGGAGTCGTCGCGACCAGCAGCGTCGAGATCGCGACGCTCGTATATTGCAGCGACCAAATCCACGCGGCGAAGTGGATCGCGAGCGCTAACCCGGCGATCGCGAAAAGCACCCGGTCACGGCGCGAGAGATCGGTGCGTTCCCGAGGGCTGCGAATAGCCGCCAGCGCGAGCAGCGCGACCGCCGCGATCGTCAGGCGCGACGCCGATACGGCGAGCGGTCCGGCGCCGGTCAGTGCGAAACGCGCGAAGATCGCGGCCGAGCCGACCGCGATCTGCGCGACGGTCAGCACCAAGTACGGGCGAAGGCTTGCTTCGGGGAGCGCTGAAGGTTTTGTCATGCGGCGATTCTTCATTGTGCTCTTGGGCCTTGGCCTTATGGCGCTGGTGATCTTCCAGTTCTGGCACCCGCCCGTGTTCACCACGGGAAGCGGCGTTAGCGTGGCGTCCAGCGCTACCACCGACAGAATTTGGTTCGCTTCGCAGCGGCCTCGGCCGGGCTCGGTCGTACACAAGGGCGATCTGATAAATCTGGGAGCGCTTTCTTGGCTACAGGAGTGGCGGCTGGCCTCGGCGCCCTACGGATATCGCGTGCCCGTCCGGGTACGGCGCGCCGGCCACGAATTTCCCGCCGAGCTGACCGCGAAGTTTACTCCAAAGTACCCGGTCGATTGGATCGAGCTGCTCACGGACTTTTTGTGGATCGCTCTCGCGACTCTG
Source organism: Vulcanimicrobiota bacterium (assembly GCA_003136355.1). Taxonomy (GTDB): domain Bacteria; phylum Vulcanimicrobiota; class Vulcanimicrobiia; order Vulcanimicrobiales; family Vulcanimicrobiaceae; genus Rubrimentiphilum. The sequence continues at coordinate 59,449 of PLED01000049.1, forward strand.
ATCGCGGCGCGCAAACCCAACGCGATGACGGTTTCATTCCTCGCCTTCACGGCGTTTCTGCCTTCTTTCGGACCGATCGTCTATTCATTCGGCTCGTTAAACGATGCCGCGTTTAGCTTTGTCATCTACGTGGTTCCACCATTGATCGCCACCTTTCCGAACTTCTTTCTCGCGCTTTTCGCGGTCAATTTTCCGTCGGGACTTTCCAGGCCATGGCGGAAGAACGTGTCCGTAGCAATCTATGTCGTGATGGCAGCCGTGCTTATCGCCGACGCGATTCTGATTCCGCGCAGTACCCAAATCAACACGCAGGCGCTGTCGCTGCTGGAAATTTGGGTCATGGCGATTGGAGTTTTCGCGATCGCGATCGCGTCATATATTCAGGCATCGGCAGCCGAGCGGCCGCGCATCGCGCTCGTCCTTGCCGGATTGACCGTCTCGATCGGCGCCACGACGTTGTTCGATTCATATGCCATCGTTTCATCCGATACCCCGAATCCCGCGATTATCGACGCGCTGCGCGTTGTGAGCATCGCGCTGCCTATCTCGGTGGCATATGCGGTGCTGCGGTACCGCGTCATCGATATCGGCTTTGCTTTGAACCGCACGGCCGCGTACGGGATGACGTCGGTCGTGCTGATTGCGTTATTCGCCGCGCTCGAATGGGGTGCCGAGCGTTTTATTACGGCCACGAATCACGTTGAGAGCGCGCTCATCGATTTGGCGATCGTGCTCATCGTGGTTTTTTCGTTCAGGTTCGTCCACATTCGCGTCGACCGCGCCGTCGACAACATACTTTTCCGCAAGCGGCATGAAGACGAGGCCGCGCTGCGCAGGTTCGAGGAAAACGCGCATTTTTATACCGACGCGGCTGCTTTGCTGCGCGACGCGCTTGAAGTGATTAAGAAGCGGTGCGAGGTAAAGGCTGCCGCAATTTATTTACGATCGGCTTCGGGCTACGCACCCGCGGCGTCTTCGTTTGGTAAGGAGCAGTTCGTTGATCCCAACGATGCGGCGCTGGTGGACGTTCGCGCGCACCGGTCCGTCGTCGATTTAGGAGAGCAGCACAGCTCCGTTCCGGGCATCCGTCTGTATCCGATGCTGGTGGCGGCGGATCTCGCGGGGTTCCTGACCATTGGGGAGCGGGACGGCTACGAAGAAATGCCCGCCGATATCGACCGGACGCTGACCGCGCTGGTGACTTCGCTCGCGCACTCGCTGCACGCGCTGCAACATGCGGAGAAAGAAGCCGAGATCACGCGGCTGCGCGGTCAACTTGCCGCGCTGTCGCCCAAAGGAATCCAAGCGCAGTTCGGCTAGCCGCCGGCTAGCGGCTCTCTTGCGCCTTGCCTGCGGCGATCATCGCGCTGCGGATCCGGCTCAATTCTGCGGGCGGAATCGAGTACCCCAGTACGGTAACGCGTTCTACGCCGGCGTTCCATTGCGCATAATGAGTTTGTCCCTTCGGCGCAAATTTGATCGAGTACCCCGGCGGCAGAGTGCTCTGCGCGCTCGGGGCCGACGACAAAGGCGTGATGAGGAACGAAATGAAGCAGCACTGTCCGTGCCCCGGAACGCTGTAGGAAACGACAAACGATTCCGTTCCCGCGGCCATGAGAAAGCCTCGCAGCTTCGATCCGGCCGGAAGCCCAGCCGGCGGCACGACGCGGTAATGCGCTCCTTGCACGATCTTTGCAAGCTCGCCCGGAGTTGCGGTGCGATAGACGTGCGCGTTCTTACTGCTGACAAATACCCCGCCGCGCGGCAGCCAGATAATGCGCGCCGGAATGATCTGCGAGGCCGCCAACGCCAGCGAGGGGATGCCGATGACCAAAGCGGCCAGCAGCCACGAACGGCTTCGGCGCGGTCGCGCAATATTCGAACTCGATGCGGCCCGAGCGCGAACGGCCGCAAGATCGAAGGCGGGCAAAGCGCTTGCGGTGACATCGGCCGTAACCGCGTATTTCAAAGACTCGTTCATAACGACTCCTTTGCGCATTGGGGCGGATGAACGGGGAAGCATTCGAACAAGAGTGGTTTCAGCTTGCGACGGGCGAGCATCAGGCGAAACCTTACCGTGGGAGCGGCAACGCCCAAAACTTCGGAAATTTCTCTGCTCGTCAGATCCGCGTAGTAATGAAGAACGACGGCCGCGCGCAGTTCGGGCGAGAGCGTATCTAAGGCCCGGCTGATATCGAGGCGGCTCTCGCGGTCCGGCGGGACTTGCTCGGCGGCTTGCGCGGTTTGTGACGCCGACGACCGTGCTTGGCGCAGCGCCTCGCGTGCCACAATGCGGTAGAACCAGACGCGAAATGCACCGGCGGTGCGGAGCGTCGAGATGCTTCCGTACACGGTCGCGCACGACTCCTGAGCGGCATCCTCGGCGGCTGCGCGATCGCGCACGATCGAATAGGCGATGCGATAGGCGTCCGGCCACACCGATTCGAGTAACCGCTCCAGAGCCTCGACGGAACCGGCTCTAGCGTCGTCAACCAGTTTTTCGTCCACAGGTACGGTCATTACGAGCGTGTCTTCGGCATATCATAGCAATAGAGGAGCCAGAGGCGCCAAGTGTTGGCGGGATTCCCGCGATGCATCGGGTAGACGATAGATTACGCGGGAGCTTCTGAGCTTGTCCTGAGCGAGCAGGGCGAGTCGAAGGGCTGAGAGGGCGTTTTGCCGACCGCCGTGACCTGACGCGGGTAATGCCGCCGTAGGGAGGAGACTCATGAAAGTTTACACCGCCGGATCCGATCCGTCGATTCGCGTACCGATGCGCGAAGTCGCGCTCACCAATGGTGAATCGCACGTCGTCTACGACACGAGCGGACCATACACCGACGCGAACGCCGCGATCGACATCCGGCGTGGATTGGCAGCGCTGCGATCGAAGTGGATCGAAGAGCGCGGCGACACCGAAGAACTCGATAAGCCAAGCTCGCTCTACCGCCGCGGCCGCGAAGCGATGCCGGAACTCGAAAGCATCCGGTTCGAGGGCGTGCGCAAACCGCGCCGCGCAAAACCGGGCGCAAACGTTTCACAGATGCATTACGCGCGCCAAGGCATCGTGACACCGGAGATGGAGTTCATCGCGATTCGCGAGAATCTCGGCCGCGAAAAGGCCTACGGTGTTTCTAACAAGCGCTCCAACCTCCACTTCCAGCATCCCGGCGAGTCGTTCGGCGCCAAGATCCCCGACTTCATCACGCCCGAATTCGTTCGCGACGAGATCGCATGCGGACGAGCGATCATTCCGGCGAATATCAATCATCCGGAACTGGAGCCGATGATCATCGG
>PLED01000106.1 GCA_003136355.1 Vulcanimicrobiota bacterium
CCGGGCCGATCCGGGGGCCGGGCCGGAACAGGCGGCCATCGCGGGCGACGAAGCCCTCCGACTCCGCGCGGCGATCGCGCGGCTGCCCGAAAAATACCGGAGCGTGATTACGCTTTACCACCTGCAGAGCAGGCAGTACGACGAAATCGCGCAAGTCCTGGAAATACCGATCGGAACGGTGAAGACCCACCTGTTCCGCGCAAAAGAACAGTTGCGGCGAATACTGAACGAAACCGCAATGGGAGCACAACAATGAACTACAGCGACAACGACCTGGAACGCGCACTCTTCAACCTTCCGCTGGAGGAAACTCCGGCGGGCATGCGCGCGTCGATCTTCGCGCACACGNNGCACCGGTTGTCTCTGCGCTCGATACGATCGGCGCCGCTATACTTTACGTCGCGTCGCAGCCTTCAACCGTCCTGTGGATTGCGGTCGGCGGTGCGGCATCGGTTTGGCTCTCGCATTTGAGTCCGGCCGTCGTGCGGGCCAAACCGGCGGTGCGCCGTTAACAAACCATTTCGCGTTTTGGTGATCGAGGACGACACGGCGATCAGCCGCGTCCTCCAGCTCGAGCTCGAACACGAAGGCTACGAAGTCGAGAGCGCGCAAGACGGACTTTCGGGTCTCGAGCGCGCCCTCAAAGAACCCGACCTCGTTGTGCTCGATCTGATGCTCCCGAAAATGGACGGGCTCGAAGTCTGCCGCCGCGTGCGCGCCAAGAGCCGCGTGCCGATCATCATGCTGACGGCCAAAGATCGCGTTCCCGAACGCGTAGCCGGTCTGGACATGGGCGCCGACGATTACATGATCAAGCCGTTTTCAACCGAGGAACTGCTGGCGCGCATCCGCGCGCGTCTGCGTGACAAACAGCCGGCCAGCAACGTGATCGTCTACCGGAACCTGCTGATGGATCGCGACCGGCATGAAGTGCAGCGCGGCGGAAACGCTGTGAACTTAACGGCCAAAGAATACGCGCTGCTGGAGTACCTCTTGCTGCACCGCAACAAGGTTCACTCGCGAGACGAGCTCTTCAACGGCGTTTGGGGAAGCGATTTTCTGGGCGACTCGAACCTGATCGACGTGTACATTCGCTATCTGCGCGGAAAGATCGACGACGGGTTCGACGATAAGCTCATCACGACGGTGCGCGGAGTCGGGTACACGATCAAAGACTAGTGCACTCGCTGAGGTGGCGGATCGCCGCCTGGTACGCCTTGCTCCTGGTCGCCGCAATCCTCGCCCTTGGGCTGATCATCTCGCTGCGGTTCGAGCAGATTCTCTACGGCCAAGCGCAAGGGCATTTGGCGCTGACGATGCAGGATATCAAACGCGTCGCACTGCCGCCCCCCGATCAATTCTCGATTCAAGATACCAGCGGCGACTCGCTGTTAATGCTGGAGAATGCCGACAATCTCGCGCGGTGGGCGTCGGCCGGCACGTTCGTAGAAATCGACGATGCGGCCGGACACGTGCTCGCCAAGAGCTTCAATCTTGGAACCAGCCAATTTCCACCGCTTCCGAATCTTACGCGTGCCAAGCCGGCCGCACTGCAGAACGCGGATCTGCACGGAACGCCTTTTCTCATTCAAAACGAACTCTTGGTGAGCGGACGCATCGCGCTTGTCGCGCGTGTGGGCGAGCCGCTCGACCAACTCAACCGCGCGTTCAACGAAACGCGCCAGGCGATCGCGTGGATACTCGTCGCCACCGTGCTCGCCGTCGTCGCGCTTTCGCTCGTGCTCGCGGCGCAGGCGACCAATCCCATCAATCAGCTCGCGCTGGCGATGCGCGAGATCGGTTCGGACCGCCTCAACCGGCGTCTGCGCTGGAAAAACCGCAACGACGAAGTCGGAAAACTCGCGGCGACGTTCGACGATTTGCTCGCCCGCTTGGAAGAATCGTTCGCCCGCGAGCGGCAGTTCATTTCCGACGCCTCGCACGAATTGAAAACGCCGCTGACGTCTATCAATGCAAACGCGCAAATGCTGGCACGATGGGGCGACCGCGACGAAAACATCCGCCGCGAGAGTCTGGAAACGATCGCCAAGGAAAGCGCTTCGCTCGCGGGCATGGTCGCCGGCATGCTCACGCTGGCGAGAGCCGATTCGGGTGAAGCGATCCCCAAGGAGGCCGTCTCCCTGAGCACGTTGGGCGCCGAAGCGGTCGCGGCCGCGCGCCCGCGCGCCGAGGAAAAAGGTCTGGAGTTATCGTTTCGCGCGCAGAGTCAGCCGATCGTCCTGGGCGATGCTTCGTTGATCCGGCAGCTCTTCAGCAATTTGATCGACAACGCGATCAAATTCACCGACAAAGGCCGCGTCGACGTGCGCGTCCGCACGGAAGGTAATCAAGCCCTCATCGAAGTCGCAGATACGGGCCCCGGCATCGATCCGCGCGACCTCGCATTGGTTTTCGACCGTTTCTACCGCACCGACAAATCGCGCAGCCGCATCATTCCCGGCACAGGGTTGGGGCTGGCCATCGTGCGGTCGATAGCGCGAGTGCATGACGGAACCGTCGAAGCGCTCGCGCCATCGGGCGGTGGCGCACTCTTTCGTGCGTCGATTCCGCGCATCTCATAGTATTCTCATGTTTCAAACGGCGCAGCCCGTACAATGATAGAGTGATGAATCGTCTCGGGGGACGAGGAGCCGTGCTCCTCGTTTTCATGTGCGCTCTCGCGAGCGCCGCCCCGTTAACCGCGCAAGCCCAAACCCCCATCGTTTTGCCCGCGGGCGATGCGCCGCTCGTGCGCGTCATGATGCGCAGCGGAACCCTGACGATTCGCACGTGGAACAGAAGCGATGTTCAAGTGAGTTCGCTGCAGCCCGTCAGCGCCCGCAGCTTCAAACCCGAAGCGGTCGCGCGCGCGCTCACCGGAAGCATTCCGATCTTTTCAACCTCGGTCTTCGATCCCGCCGGGCAGATTACACTGCCTCAGGAAGAGTTTGCGCTGACACCGCTCTCGGCCGGACCGCACCAGGGCATCTTCGTGCAAGCGGTCGACGCGGACGTTGTGCTCACGCTGCCCGCCGGAACGGCGCTGCTGCTCGCCAGCGTGCAGCGCGGAGGCATTGACGTGCAAGATTATCGCGGCACCTTCACGCTGCTGCTCCATAACGGCCCCATGCGGCTGCGCAACGTGTCGGGCACCGGATTCGCGCAAGTTGCGCGCGGACCGCTCATGGTCTTCGGTTCGCAGTTCGATCGCCTCCGCGCGCGCACCGCGGTCGGGAACATCGTGTTCGAAAATTGCACTTCCCGCCAAATTCAAGTCTCCAGCGTTACCGGCACGATCGTCTACGACGGCGGAACGTTTCAGCCGGGGCTCGCGCGCTTCGAAACCGAGTACGGCAGCGTCGCGCTCGGCATCAGCCGGGACGCGCAGGTCGGCGCGCACAGTTCGGTCGGAAGAATCTACTCGATCGTCGGCGGCGCGGGCGTGCGCTCCGGACAAACCGACGCGCAGGTCGGCAGCGGACGCGCGATCGTGACCGCCAGCTCCTCGCATGGAGCGATCTTTCTCTACAGCGGGACGCTGCGCTCGCAGCAGCGCCTGCCGGCCGAGTGGCGTCCGCTCGCAGGATTCGCGCAGCGGCGCGGTCCTCCAAGACCGCAACGCGGCCGGATCCACTAACTTACAGTAAAAATTTCCGCATCGCCGCCACGTCCAGCTTGAACGTGTGTTGCGGCAACACCGCTTCTTCTTTGTAACCGCAGCGTTCTAAGAATTGCTGGGCGGAGCTGCGTGCGGGAACCAGCGCGCTCATCTTGTGGCAGTTGTAGTAGTTGGCGACTTCGGCCGCGCGCTCCAGGAGTGCCCGGCCGGCCCCGGAGAGCCTGCGATCGGGCAATACGATAACCTGCTCGACGTGCGCGAGCGACGCGGCGATGCGAATCGTGGCGATGCCGGCGACATCTTCTCCATCGAGCGCCGCGAAGTCGTGACGCTGCTCGTGCCATACGACGCTGAAATTGAAGAGCGTCTTGAGCGCCTCGCGTTCGTTCCTGCGCAGAAACACATCGACGTCGCGAGCTTCAACGCGGGTAATCTCAACCGGCAAGCGCGGCCAATTCCGTGCCGGCGTCGAGCAGCATCCCGTCGTGAGCGGCGATCACGCGTATACCAAGCTCGTGTTCGAGTCCGCGCGCCAGCTTCGGCGGGTCCTGTTCGAGCATCTTCGTTCCGAAGTGCTGCAAAACGGCAACGCGCGGCCGCACGCCTTGCAAAACCTTGCGAGCTTGATCGAACGTCAGATGATCCACATCCATGGAGTCGCGGAAGCGAAGCACGTTGACGATCAGCACGTCGGGTGCGTGCGCGCGATAGTCGTCGATCAAACCTTCGAAGAATTTTCCGCAGGGCAGATACGAAACGGTGCGGCCTTCGTACCGGAAATGCATCCCATACGTTTCGACTGCGTGCAGGTGACGGATCGACGTAAAGAGTTCGACGTCCCCGATATGGTACGGACCGTGACTCTCGCGCAAGACTTCGATGCGCTCGACGAATTTCTGCGCGTACGGAAGCACGACGTGCTCGCCCTCGAGGGCGTCGATCGGCGCCAGTACGGCGCCCCGGCGATTGAAGCCGCCCGACGTCATCGCTTCGATCATCACGTTGACGTCGTTGGAATGATCGAGGTGTTTGTGAGAAAGGACGATCGCTTCCAGTTCGCGCGGATTACAAGGCGGAACGTGCGACAAGGCGCGCACCAGCGCGCCCGGCCCGGGATCGACGTGAATCTGCGTCTTGCCGAAGCGCATCCACATGCCGCCGGAAGCGCGAATCTGGCGCGCCACCACGAAGCGCGCTCCGCCGGTTCCCAAAAAAAGAATCTCGATCACTCCCGGAAATGGGTTCGCCGCAAGGTCGCGATGACATTCGGCCGCAATTTTTGGATAGCGGCCCGGCGGGCTGCGCGCTATCATAGGGCTAATGAAACGCAAGGACAGCCCCCGGGCAAACCCCGATCGTATTCGCGCCGCATGCGAATACGTGGAAGCGCATATCGACGAGCCCGTACGGCTGGAAGCCCTTGCGCAGGTTGCGGGGATGAGTCCGTTTCACTTTCTGCGCAGCTTCAAGTCGCTGGTCGGCGTGACGCCGAAACGCTACGTTGACGAAGTACGCCTCAAGCGTCTGAAAACCGGCTTAAAGCATTCTGAAGACGTCGCTGCGGCGGTCTACGACGCGGGATATGGCTCGGCCAGCCGCGTGTACGAGCGCGCCGATTCGCAGTTGGGAATGACGCCCGCGCAATACCGGCTCGGCGGCCAGGGCGTGAGAATTTCCTACGCGTCGGCTGAAACGCCGATCGGACTGATGATGGTAGGCGCCACCGACCGCGGCATTTGCTTCGTGCAGTTTGGCGAGAATTCGCAAGAGCTTCTGCAACAACTTCGCCGCGAATATCCCAGTGCCGAGATTGCGCCGATGGAAAGCGCCGGCGATCCGCACCTTGCCGCGTGGGTCGCCGCGCTCTCGAAACATTTGGAGTCGGGCGGGCCTCACGCGGATCTGCCGCTTGACGTGCGCGCCACCGCGTTTCAGATGCGTGTGTGGACCTACTTGCAGTCGATTCCGTCGGGAGAACTGCAGTCGTACGGCGAGGTCGCCGCAGCCATCGGAAAGCCTGGTGCGGCGCGCGCCGTCGCGCGCGCCTGCGCATCGAACGTTTGCGCGATCGTGATTCCCTGTCATCGCGTTATCCGCGGCACGGGCGAGCTCGGCGGCTATAAGTGGGGCATCGGCCGCAAACGGACGCTCATCGATCGCGAACGGACGCTGGCGCGCCGGTGATTAGCCGAGCGCTGCGATCGTCGAGAACTGTCCCTGCAGAATCGGCGCCGACGGACGCCCCAGCCACCGTTCGAGCACGGTCGCGTAGACGCTGCGGAAGTCCGTATCGAACTTGAGGTTGCCCATATTCGTATCGGAGAGATCCGGATAGGCGCCGTACATTCCGCCTTTCACGCCGCCGCCGATCAAAAAGAGCGGAGAGGCTTCGCCGTGGTCGGTTCCGCGGCTCGCGTTTTCAGCCGTGCGCCGGCCGAATTCCGAGAACGTCATGGTCAGCACGCGGTTGTCGGCGCCGTGCGCGGCCAAATCATCGTAGAACGCTTTGATCGCGTCGGAAAATTCGCCGAGCAGACGATCTTGAGTCGCCTTCTGCCCGACGTGCGTGTCGAAGGAACCGTGCTGCACATAGAGCACGCGCGTTCCTAAATTGCTGCCGACGATCTGCGCGGCCAGCGCTAAGCTGCGGCCGAGCGGGGTTGCCGGGTACGACCCCGCCGGCTTGTAGCCGGCGATCAGTTTGGGAAGTTCCTGCGAACCTTTTTGCGCGTGATCTTCGATCTCCGCGACGTGCGCGAGATATGGCGAACTGAACGGCAGCCGGTTGTCGCTGACGAGCTTGGTGTAGGCCATGCTGGCCGAGTTGTTGCGGTCGCTAATCAGTCCATAGCCGTTGATTTGCGCGATCGCGGGCACGTCGGTCTTGCCGGCAACCATGACTTCCGGCAACACTTGCGCGAGCGCCACGCCGTTGAATAGATTGTCTTTGGGAAGGTTGGCGTCATCCAAATAGCGTCCGAGCCAGCCGGTGTGCTCGTACTTGTCCGGCGCGGCGGTCTGCCAAATCTCCGTTGAGCGGAAGTGCGAATGGTCCGGGTTCGGATATCCCACGCTCTGCACGACCGCAATCATGCCTTTGTCATACATCGATTTGAACGAACGCATCGTCGGATTGAACCCGACCTTGTCGTTGATGGAAAGCACGTCGTTGCGCGCGACGCCGATCGTCGGACGCAACTGGTAGTACTGAGGATTTCCAAAGGGCACGACGCAGTTGAGGCCGTCGTTTCCGCCTTGCAGATTGATCAGCACCAAGCAGCGGTTCGCGGCGCCCGGCAGTCCGGGCAGCGGACTCTGCGCGAGGGCTTGCGCGAAAACGTGCTGCGTGTTCGCGACGACTGCGAGCCCGGTCAGCGTTCCGGCTAAAAAGTTCCTGCGTTTCATCGTTTCCTCAGTTCAACTGGTAGGCCGGCATCGCCATCGTTAAATACGCGGCTCCGCGAATGCGTTCGGGATAGTTCTCGCCCGAGAGCATGCCGAGTGCCGATGTCCCGGCGCCGTTGAGATAATCGGTCAACTGCGCGACGCTTTGCGCGGACGCATCGCCGTGTAAAACAGTTGCGATCAGATCCTTCGCCGCCTGCGAGGCTTTGAGCGGCATCTTCTGCATCCAGTCCACGCTGTCCATCATCGGCGAATTGACGATCGAAGCCAAGAAGTTCTCGCGAGCGATCACGGTCTGGCTGGTCAGCCAGTTCGCGCCGCCCGGCCAGCCCGCGACGTTGGGCGGATAGAACAGAATCTGCCCCATCTGCACCAGCGCGCGCTGGGCGCGATCGTCGATTTCTTTCGCGCCGAGCGTTTTGTAGGTGCCGATCGCGAATTCCACCGGACTCTTGACCAGCGCGCGGTATGCGCGGCTCGAGTAGAAGACGTTGCTGCGAAGCAGCGTCGACATGACGGGCTTGATAGTGAAGTCGTTCTTGCGGATCAGTTTGGCGACCGCGTCTACCAGTTGCGGCTCGGGACCGTTGTAGACGAAGAAGTTCAGCAGGCTGTTCGCGAAAAACGTCGCGCTGGCCGGCTGTTTGAAGATGATGTCGACGATATCGCGTCCGGCGAAGTTCCCAGTCTCTCCAAGAAACGTCTTACTGCCATTGTCGTGGCGGAAGGGAACGAATTGCACGGTGCCGTCGCGCGGCCGGAGGATCCATCCGGTCCAAGCGCGCGCGGATTCGCGCACGTCCTGTTCAGTGTAATTTCCGACGCCAAGCGTGAAGAGCTCCATCAGCTCGCGCGCGTAATTTTCGTTGGGATGCTGCGGATCGCTGCGGGCGTTGTCCAAGTAGATCATCATCGCCGGATCGGTCGAGACTTGCCACGTCAAATCGCGCAGATTGCCGAGCGCGCTGGTGCGGAAAAGTTGGTTCTGATTATAGACCATGACCGGCGAGACGCCCTTTTGAATCGCCGCCGACGTAAAGTGCCCGTGAAAGTACAGCGCCATCTTCTCTTGCAGCGGCGCCGGCGTGACGAGCATACGGTTCAGCCACCAGCGCTGCAGCGCAATGACCGACTGCCGCTCGTGCTGGCGCACGTCTTGGCCGATCTTGCGTTTGGTCATGTCATCGAGAGCTCCGGGGCGCATGCCCGGCTGCAAGTATTGCATGTACGCGGCGCGCGGATCGTATAAGTCGTCGGGCTCGGGCAAACTATCCGTAGTCGGAAAATCGATCAGGGCATCGACGGCAGCGTGGACGTCCATGCTTCCATATTTCGCGGCCTCATCCGGCGACGAACCGAACCCGGCGCGGCGCAACAGATGGGCCGCCATGCGAGCGTCCCACGCGCCTTTATAAGGAGCGAGTGCTGTAGCGGCGTCGAGGTGACCCGCCGGACGATAGATGCCGGCGACGTCGGTGCGGGGCGTTAACGCAGTAGCCATATCACCCACATTGTAGCGGATGAACGCGGCAACGGGGTTAAAGGTTGCTTGGAAACGGGGTTAATCCGAGTTTAACGAAAGCGCGCTCGCATGGCTGTCCTACAGACCCGGCTGAATCTTCAGACCGATACGTATAAACGCAATTTCGAAAACATGACGCGCTTGACGGCTCAGCTGCGCGAGGCGCTCGCTGCCGCGCGGTCGGGGGGCGGAGCCGAATCTACCGAGCGGCACCGCAAGCGCAAAAAATTGACCGCGCGCGAACGCGTCGACGCGCTGATCGATCCGGGATCGTTTTTTATGGAACTGTCACCGCTGGCCGCTTACGAGATGTACGACGGCGACGCGCCGTCGGCCGGAATCGTCACGGGAATCGGCATCGTCGAAGGTCAGCACTGTGTCATCGTAGCCAACGATGCAACCGTCAAGGGCGGCACCTACTATCCGATGACCGTAAAGAAACATTTGCGCGCGCAAGAAATTGCCGAGCAAAACCACCTGCCGTGCATCTATTTGGTGGACTCGGGCGGCGCGTTTCTGCCGCTGCAGGCCGAAGTATTTCCCGATCGCGATCATTTCGGGCGGATCTTCTACAATCAGGCCCGCATGTCGGGTAAGCGCATTCCGCAGATCGCCGCGGTGATGGGATCGTGCACCGCGGGCGGCGCCTATGTGCCCGCGATGTCGGACGAAACGGTGATCGTCAAGGACAACGGCACGATCTTTCTGGGCGGTCCTCCGCTGGTGAAAGCCGCGACCGGCGAGATCGTTACCGCCGAAGATCTGGGCGGAGCCGACGTGCACACGCGTCTATCGGGCGTAGCCGATCATTTTGCGCAAGACGATCCGCACGCGCTCGCAATCGTGCGTTCGGTGGTAGCGAATCTCCACCGCCAGCTTCCGCGGCAGTGGGACGCATCCAAACCCGAACCGCCTAAATACGATCCCAAAGAATTGTACGGCGTCGTGCCGTCCGACAACCGGGTGGGTTACGACGTGCGCGAGGTCATTGCGCGGCTCGTGGACGGATCGGAGTTTCACGAGTTCAAAGCGCGCTACGGCAAAACGCTGGTCACCGGTTTTGCGCGGATCGAAGGGCACCCGGTCGGCATCCTCGCCAACAACGGCATCCTGTTCAGCGAAAGCTCGTTCAAGGGCGCGCATTTTATCGAGCTGTGCGTGCAGCGCGGCACGCCGCTACTGTTTTTGCAGAACATTACGGGCTTCATGGTCGGCCGGGAGTACGAAAACCGCGGCATCGCCAAGGACGGCGCCAAACTCGTGATGGCCGTCGCTTGCGCCGAGGTGCCGAAGTTCACCATCATCATCGGCGGCAGTTTTGGAGCCGGCAACTACGGGATGTGCGGACGCGCCTATTCTCCGCGGCAATTGTGGATGTGGCCGAACGCGAGAATATCAGTGATGGGCGGACAGCAGGCGGCCAGCGTTCTCTCGACGGTTAAGGGCGATATCACCGCCGATGAAAAAGCGATGATCGAAGAACCGATTCTCGCCAAGTACGAACACGAAGGCAGCCCGTACTATTCGACCGCGCGTTTGTGGGACGACGGCATCATCGATCCGCTCGAGACGCGCAAAGTGCTCGCGGCCGGATTGGAAGCCGCCGCCAATGCACCGCTCGCCGAAACGCGTTTCGGCATCTTCAGGATGTAACGATGTCGCCTGAGTGGTTGACGGCAATCGGAACGATCGGTACGTTTCTCGTCATCGCGGCCTCGGGGGCCGCAGCGCTCTTTCAATTGCGGCACATGCGGGGCAGCAATCAAATCGTGGCGCTTACCGAGGTGCGCGAGACGATTGAGTCGCCCGCTTTTCAAGCCGCCGAACGCTTCATCAGCGAGTTGGCCGGGCGGTACGACGACCCTGAGGTGCGCAAAGGTCTGTCGGCGCCGTTCTTTCCCCTGGAGTTCCAACCCGTACGATACGTGGCGAATTTCTTCGAGACGTTTGGCGCGTTCGTCAAAAACGGCATCATCGATGCGGAGCTGGCCTGCGATCTCTGGGGAGGTGTCGTCGTGCGTAATTGGGACGCGCTCGGCCCCATCATCGCGTCCCGCCGTGCGAATATGGGCACGACTGCTTTGTGGGAGAATTTCGAATATTTGACTCTTATCAGCAAGAGGTTCGTCGATGCGAACCCCGATGGGACGTTCCCGAAAAACATGAAGCGTTTACCGCTTCCGCGACCTTGGCCTAAGGAGCCGGTCGCGTGAGTCCGTCGATCGATCGCTGACACTCGTCGATCGATCGACGGAATAGAGCGCGTTACTTCAGCTTGAAGTAGTTGGGGGTCACGTTCCACCCGCGGATCGCGCCCGAGTACGTGAGCTTGGCTGTAGCCTTGTTTTTCGTCGGGCAGCACATCGCAGCTTTGGGACCGTAGTACGGACCGGTAAGTTGAACGGCTTGCATCTGTCCGTATTTCACGATCGAGGCTTGCAGATCGCACCCGTTCTCAACCGTCGTGCGAATCGTCGGCTGAAATTTCTTTGTGAGGCCGATGATCGCGACCGTCGAAGATCCGCAATCGGCGGCGGACTCGTGTATTTGGACGACGGCGTCCTGTACGGCCGCCTGCTCGAGTTCGGCGCCTCCTACGATCTTCACGGACTGCGCCGGGAAATAGACCTCCGCTCCGCGCGCTTTGGTGACTTTGGAAAGCGGCGAGTTGGCGTTACCCGGCCAGCGCGAGGCCAGCTTCCACCCATTGCCGGACGGCTCATAGATTGAAAGGTACCATTGATACGCTACTTGCTGTCCGTTTTGCCGGCCGACCGGGACGCGGCTGGAAACGACGTGCCACTGCGAACTCATGCCCTCGCCGGAAAGATAGACCACGACGTCTTGGACCACCGCGCCGGGCGGCGGCGTCGTATATTGCATCATCGGTTTGGCGCTCGCCGTGGCCGTAATCAACGCCAAAGCAAGAGCCGAGAGTAAAAACTTCATTCCACATAGCTCCTTGTAGCTGGTAAACGCGGCCATTCAACCAGGCGTTCGGGCGGTCCCTTAAGCCGCGATTAGATACCGGCGTACCATTGGTAGCCCTGGTCTTCCCAATAGCCGCCCTGGCCGCCGAACAAGTGCGCAAGCGACGGGACCACTTGTATGTGGCGAACCCATTTCGCGCTTTTGTAGCCCAGCTGCGTCGGAATTTTCAGCCGCACCGGCGCGCCGCGATCGGGCGTAATCGGCGCGCCGTTCTGTTTCAGCGCCAGCAGCGTTTGCGGATGCAGCGCTTGCGAGAAATCGAGGCTTTCATAATATGGAACGCCATTGGCGTCGCGGTCGAACGTGCGGAAGACGATGAATCCGGCTTCCTTGCGCGGCCGCGCCATCGCGACGACGTCGCGCAGTGCCACGCCGCTCCATTGCGCGATCGCACTCCAGCCCTCCACGCAGTCGTGGCGCGTGATCTGAGCCGTTTGCGGCATCGCATTCAATTGCGCGAGCGATAGCGAGAGAGGCCGGTCGACCACGCCGTCGACGACGAGTCGGAACGAAGTGAAAGCAGTGCGCATGAGATGCACGTACGTTGCATCCACCGGCGTGTCGAGCGAGTTGATCGGAAAGTCTGGGGAAATGTCCCTCGTTGAGTACTCGCGCACCAAGCCGTGCGTCCCGATCAGCGCGAGATCGAGATTCTCGCCCGCATCCAGGATCGCGTGCACGCGATCGTTTCCGGTGAGCTTCGTACCAATCGCGCCGCATCCGGCAAGCGCCGCCGAAAGGCTCGTCGCGATAAAGAGCTGGCGCTTCATAGACCTACGCCGTCGTGCGCGCCGAGTCTATACCGTCCGGTGATCATCGAGGTGATATGATTGCGCAGCCCGGTCGTTGCGATGAGAATCACGTGCATCGCGAAGAATCCGCAAAGCGCAACCATCAGCACGAAATGCCATAACCGCGCGAACTGCCGTCCGCCGAAAAGGATGGTCACCCACGGAAACGTGGCGTCGAAACTCGGTGAAAGCGCGAGCCCGCTCAAAACGATCAACGGCGCGAAAACCAAGAGCACCAGAGTATAGGCGAGCTTTTGCAGCGGGTTGTACTTTCCGTGAAGCGGGGCTTCTTTGCGCAAGCGCAGATAGTAGAGCTGCATCGGCAGCAGTTTTGGAACGTCCGACGGCCGTAAAACCAGCTCGCGCAGATCGTGCCGCGCGATTCCCCAGATCAAGTACGCCAATCCGCAAAACACCATGACCCAAGCAAAAAAGAGATGCCAGCGGCGGCCGTCGGCAAGATCTTGGTAGGACGGAATCGTGATCCAGCCCGGAAAGGCGCGGCCGGTCTTTCCGCCCATCCCGTCGTCGGTCCAGCCCAGCCAGCCGGTCGTTGTAAACGCGTGGCCGAAAATCACGGTGGTTCCGACATTGTCGGCGGGTGCATAGATCTGCAGAACGCGCCGCGCCGGGTCGGTTTTATCCGACGCGTCCAGGTAGGGCGCGGCGTTAAAGATCTGCAGCCCGCTGCTCACCAAGGCCAGAAACGCGATAAAAAAAAGCCAGTGCGTCAATCGCGTGACGGCCGAGTGCCGGTAGACCGTTTTCCCGGTTTGCATTCCTTACGATACTAACGCAGGCGAGGCCGCGACGGATGAGAGCGAGAAGCGATTGTGCATGCCCGAAGTCCTTCGCTGCGACGCGGTCGGTCCGGTCGCGCAGGTCCGGCTGAACCGGCCCGATGTTCGAAACGCACTCGACAGCGAGTTGATCGAGCAGCTGCGTTCCACCTTCGAGCGCTTGGCCGGCGATCCCACGGTACGCGCGGTCGTGCTCTCGGGCGAAGGCAAAGCGTTCTGCGGCGGAGCCGACGTGGCGATGATGCGCGAATCGCTCGATCTCACGCGCGAGGACAACGTAGCGGGCGGACGCGCGCTGTCGGCGATGTTTCGCGCGATCGACTGCTGCCCGAAACCGGTCGTTGCGAAAATTCACGGCGCGGCACTCGGCGGCGGAGCCGGGCTGGCCGCCGTTTGCGATATCGCGATCGCGGCTTCGGACGCGGTTTTTGGATTTACGGAGGTCAAGCTCGGCATCACGCCCGCGGTCATTTCGCCTTTCGTGCTTGCAAAGATCGGTGCGTCGCACGCGCGAGCCGTATTCTTAACCGGCGAGCGATTCGAAGCAAAGCGCGCACAAGCGATCGGACTGGTTCACGAAGTCGTGGTCGCCGACACGCTCGACGTTGCCGTCGAACGCGTGATCAACGAGATTCTAAGCGCGGGGCCGAACGCAATCGCGGCGGCGAAAAAATTGATCCCGCGCGTGCGCGAGACGCCTTACGACGAAACCTTCGAGCTCACGGCCGAGGCGACCGCCGCGCAGCGCGTCTCCGATGAGGGACAAGAAGGCTTGCGCGCGTTTCTCGAGCGGCGTCCGCCCAGCTGGAAATGAGTATCCCTCAATTCGTGCGCGTCTGCGAGATGGGCGCGCGCGACGGTCTGCAAAATGAACACGCCGTTATTTCGACGGACGACAAGGTCCGCTACATCGATCTCTTGAGCGAGACGGGATTAACGACGATCGAAGCGACGTCGTTCGTCAGTCCCAAGGCCATTCCGCAGCTCGCCGACGCCGCCGAAGTGTTCGCGCGAATACACAAGAAGCCGGGGGTGCGCTATCCGGTGCTCACGCCGAACGTGCGCGGCCTCGAACGCGCGAAGGAGGCCGGCGCCAGGGCGATCGCCGTTTTTACCGCGGCTTCCGAAGAATTCACCAAGCGCAACATCAACATGACGATCGACGAATCGATCGAAACGTTCGGGGACGTCGTGCGCAACGCACGAGAAAACGCGTTCTGGGTGCGCGGTTACGTGTCTACGGCATTCGGCTCGCCGTTCGGCGACATCGTTTTGCCGGCGGTGGTTCTCGACGTCACGCGTCGGCTGTTCGACCTCGGTTGCGATGAAGTTTCGATTGGCGATACGATCGGCGTCGGCGTGCCGAGCCAAGTCGACGAACTCGTTCCGCTGCTGCTGCGCGAGTGCGCGACAGACAAGATCGCGTTTCACTTCCACGACACGCGCGGCACCGCACTCGCCAACGTCTATGCGGCGCTGCAGCACGGCATCGCCATCTTCGATTCGAGCAGCGGCGGGCTGGGCGGCTGTCCGTACGCGCCGGGTGCGACCGGCAATCTCGGTACGGAGGATCTGCTGTACATGCTGCACGGCATGGGAATCGAAACCGGCGTCAGCCTCGACAAAGTACGCGCGGCTTCGCGCTTCATCGGCGGCGTGCTCGGACACGAACTGACCAGCAAAACGTTTCAAGCATTGGAAAGGGCCCTCCAGCCAGGCTCAGGACGGGCCGCACCGTGATCGTGCGCGCGGGAATTCTTTACGACGGCTCGCTGGATGCGCCGCGGAAAAATGTCGATCTTCTGATCGAAGACGGCGTCGTGCGCGAACTGCGCGACGCCGGCGGAAAGTGCGATTACGAAGCCGCGTGCGTCACGCCGGGTCTCGTCAACGCACACGCGCATCTGGAAATGAGCGGCGAACCGGATCCCATGTCCGCGATCCTCGCGATGCCGCCGCTGGAGCGCATGCTGCGCGCGGTCGAAAACGCGCAGAAAGCTTTGCGCGCGGGCGTCACGACGATTCGCGAGCCGGGCGGATCCGAAGCGATCGCGATTCGCATTCGCGACGCCGTCAACGAAGGGCGGATCGCGGGCCCGCGCATTTCGGCAGCCGGCTTCATCTTATGCATGACCGGCGGGCACGGCTGGTTCATCGGCCGCGAGGTCGACGGTCCGTGGGACGCGCGCAAAGCCGTGCGCGAACAGCGCAAGGCCGGCGCCGACTGCATCAAACTGATCGCAACGGGCGGCGTGTTGACCAAAGGCGCGGTTCCCGGCCTTGCGCAGCTCCTTGAAGAGGAGATGCGGGCCGCCTGCGACGAGGCGCATCGCCACGACATGCGCGTCGCCGCGCACGCCATCGGAACGGAAGGCATAAAAAATGCGTTGCGCGCCGGCGTCGATTCCATAGAACACGGGCATATGCTCGACGATGAAGCGCTCGAGCTGTTCGCAAGCACCGGAGCCTATCTCGTGCCGACCCTGACTGCACCGACCTGTATTATGGAACATGCTGAAAAGGGCGGCCAGCCCGACTACGTCGTGCGCAAAGCGCGCGAAGTGAGCGAACACATGCTGATCAATATTCGCCGGGCTTTTGAAGCCGGCGTGAAGATCGCGGGCGGCTCCGATGCCGGCACGCCTTTCAATTATCATGATAAATATGCCGAAGAAGTGATCCTCATGCAGAAACTGCTCGGCATGACCGCGCAACAAGCACTGCATGCAGCCACCGCGACCGCGGCCGAACTCATCGGTTTGCATCGCGGCGTGCTCGCGCCCGGCGAACCTGCCGACCTGCTTCTGCTCGATCGCGACGCCGGGAAAGATCTGACGACGCTGCGCGCGCCACGCGCAGTATTCAAAGCCGGCATCAGCGCCGGCGCATGAACGTATCCGGACTCCGCGTCGCGGTTCTCGCGCCCATTACGTGGCCCACACCGCCGCCCGGATACGGACCGTGGGAGCAAGTTGCTTTCAACATCGCCGACGGCATGCGCCACCGCGGCGCAGACGTCACGCTCTTCGCCACCGGAAACTCCGCCTTTGAAGGCAAGCTTGAATCGGTCGTACCCTGCGGGATCGGCGAAGATCCACATCTGAACGGCGAAGTTTTTTCCGCGCTGCACATGGGGCGGCTCTTCGAGCGCGCCGGAGATTTCGACCTCATTCACAATAATCTCGACTGGAAACCGATGACCTACGCGCTGGCTACGAAAGCCCCGCCGCTGCTCACAACGATTCACGGCTTCTCGAGTCCGCCAATTCTCGCCGCGTACTACGCGTGCGCGTGGCGCAGCTTCTTCTGCTCGATCAGCGACGCCGATCGCGACCCCGGCCTAAACTACCTGGCGACGACATACAACGGGATCGACACCGGCGGTTTTACATTCAACGCAAAGCCCGGCGAGTATCTCGTCTTTCTGGGACGCTTTCATCCTGAAAAGGGCGCGCATCTGGCGATCCAGATCGCCAAACGCAGCGGAAAGCAATTGAAGATGGCCGCGATTCCGCAGGACGAGCAGTACTTTCACGACGAGATCGAGCCGCACATCGACGGTGAGCAGATTCAGTTTCTGGGTGAAGTGCAGCGCGAAGCGCGCAACGAGCTCTTGAGCAACGCCTTAGCGCTCGTGCATATGAATACGCGCCCGGAGCGCTTCGGACTAACGCTGGTGGAAGCCATGGCCTGTGGCACGCCCGTGCTTGGATCGCGGCTCGGCTCCGTGCCGGAGATTGTGGTGGACGGCGTAACCGGATTCTTATGCGACAGCGCGGACGACGCGATCGCAAAGGTCCCTCAGCTCGCTGCGCTGGATCGCAAGGCTTGCCGCGCCCGAGTTGAGGAACAATTCACGGTCGAACGCATGATCGACCGGTACGCGGATGCTTATACGGCAGCGCTGGAGCAAAAACTCCCGCCGGAACCGACTGCCGAGCAGCTGCGCTGGCGCGAACACGATTGGTGGGACAGACCGATGGCCTTCACCGACATTCCGCCCAAGCCGAACCGCTAAGGGGCCGGCCCTTCGTCGTCGGACGAGCGCGTCCAGCGCAACAGGGCGCGCGCATCCCGCGCGCGGGCGATATGATCGTCTGTTACCGGGCCGTCGATCAACATCGTAAAATGCCCCATCTTCCGGCGGTTCGTCGCGTGCCGCTTGCCGTAGACGTGCAATACGATCGACGGATCTTTCAAAAGTTGGTCGATGCCTTCGAGCGTATTTCCGGTTCCCGTTCCCAAGATGTTGACCATGATCGCGTTGCGCATGAGCTCGGGCGGTGAAAGCGGCAGACCGCAGATAGCGCGCACGTGCTGTTCGTACTGCGAGCAGCGCGTCGCATCGATCGTGTAGTGTCCGCTGTTGTGCGGGCGCGGCGCGATTTCGTTCACGAGCAAATTCCCGCCGGTAACGAAAAACTCGACGCAAAACGTGCCCACGATCTCCAGAGCTCGTGCGATTCGCTCGGTAATTTCGCGGGCTTTACTCGCGACATCAGATGAAACGCGCGCCGGCACGAGCGATAGCGAAAGAATGCCGGCGTCGTGTTCGTTTTCCGCGGGCGGATACGAGACGATTTCGCCCCGGGCGCTGCGCGTGCAGATCACACTAATTTCGAGCTCGAACGGCACGAAACGTTCGAAGATCAAGCGCGCGCCGCCGACCTTATCCACCGCCTCGCGCGCACCGCGCTCGTCTGCGACCCGCCATTGGCCTTTGCCGTCGTAGCCGCCGCTGACCGTTTTGAGAACGGCGGGATATCCGACGCGTTCGCCGGCGGCGCGCACATCGGCCGCCGATGAAACTTCCGCGAACTCGGCGACCGGCGCGCCGCAATCGCGCGCAAACGTTTTTTCGGCGATACGATCTTGCGTGATCTGCAAAACGCGGCTGCTCGGCGAAACGGCATATCCGCGCGCTTCTAATCGCCGGATCGATTCGATCGCGATGTTTTCAAACTCATAGGTCACGACGTCGGTGCGCGAGCCCAGGCGCTCGATGGCGTCGAAATCATCGTACTGCGCGACGATCTGCTCGTCGGCAACCTGTCCGCACGGCGACCGCGGCTGCGGATCGAGCGCGATGACGTCGTATCCCATCCGTTTGGCGTCGAGCGCAAACATGCGGCCGAGTTGACCGCCCCCGATGACGCCGATGGTGCGGATCACAACTCGGTTGAAACGACCGAATCGTGCATGCGCCGTACGAACTCTTCCAAGCGCGTTTTGAGTTTCGTATCGGTCAACGCGAGAATGCGCGCCGCCAGCAGCGCCGCATTGGTGGCGTTTCCGATAGCCATCGCGGCAACCGGCACGCCCTTAGGCATCTGCGCGATCGAGAGCAGAGAATCCATTCCGCCGAGTGCTTTTGAATGGACGGGCACGCCGATGACCGGAAGCAGCGTTTTGGCGGCGGTCATACCGGGCAGATGCGCGGCTCCGCCTGCGCCTGCGATGATCACGCGCACGCCGCGCCGCTCGGCGCCTTCCGCGTAAGCGTACATTTCATCGGGCGTTCGGTGCGCGGAGACGACTTTCAATTCGAAGGGAATTTCCAGCTCTTGCAGTGTGTCGCGCGCGTCGGCCATCGTTTCGAGATCCGACGAACTTCCCATGATGATCCCGACCAAAGGCGCTTGCGAATCAGCCACGCGGCGGCCTTCGCGCCGCCTCCGGAAGCGCCCTCGCATTTTTTGGAGAAAGACTCAAGCGTGGCTAAATTCGTGCTCGGTATCAATTATTGGCCCCGCCGCAGCGCAATGTACATGTGGCGGCGGTTCGATCTGGGCGAGCTGCGGGAAGATTTCGCGCGCATTCGCGGGCTGGGCCTGGAAGTCGTACGCTTCTTCATCGGCTGGGATGAATTTCAGCCGGCGCCCGATCGCGTCGATGACTCGATGCTCGCGCGGCTCGATGCGGTCATGGACGCGCTGGCGAACGCGCGCTTACGTGCGATGCCCAGCCTCTTCACCGGACATATGAGCGGCGTGAACTGGCTGCCCGAGTGGACGCTGGATCGCTCGCGTCCGGCCGGACGCTTTCGCACGATGAGCGCAGGACGCGAGCTGCCGTGGGGAGCCGGCGATATTTACTCGGGTCCGATCTTTGAAGCCTCGCGCTTGTTGGCAAGAACGATTGGTGCGCGTTACCGAAACCATCCCGCGCTGCTGATGTGGGATCTCGGTAACGAATTCAGCAACCTGCGCGTGCCGTCATCGCCGAAAGCCGCCAACGAGTGGTGCGCGCGGCTCACGAGCGACTTACTTGAAACCTCCGATGCCGGCGTTACCGCGGGAAACCATTCCGAAGATCTCACGCAAGATCGTCACTTTCGCTTCGAAGGCTTTTGCAAGCCGCTGGTCTGCGCCGTGATGCACGGATATTCGGTCTATGCGGACTTCGCGCGCAGCCGCACCGACTCGAATGTGGTCCCGTTCTTGTGCCAATTGATGCAATCGCTTTCCGGCAAAGCCGTGCTCTTCAACGAGTTCGGCAATCCGGGCTGTCCGCGCGATGGCTCCGGCGGCCGCAGCGCGTTTGCGTGCTTGAACGAAGACGAGATGGCGCGTTACGCTTATGACGTGCTCGATCGTTTGCACAGGTGTGGAGCGCTAGGCGCATTTTGGTGGTGCTGGGCCGACTACGTCGCGGCGCTGCGCGAATGGCCGCCATGCGATTGCGCGCCCCACGAGTTGAACTTCGGCCTCATTCGCGACGACGGTTCGGAGAAACCGGTCGCGGGCGTCCTTAAAGCATTCGCGGCGGAGAACCGGCATGCCATCGCGCCGCCGCCGCCGATCGTCGACGCACATTCGTGGTTTGGGGCGCTGCCGGGCGGGGTGAAAACCGCCTACGACGCGTACGCGTCCACGCATGGCTGAATCGGACTTCGTCGCCGCTCTCGAGCCGGTCGCGCGCCGCATGGAACGCGTCAAATTGCCGGCGAGCTTCCTTCGCGAGCTTCTCCAGGAGGGTGGAAATATACAGTTGGGTGAGACGGCGATGCGTTGGGCGGGTATGCCCAATAAGAACGAACGGGCGGCGTTGACCGAGGCGCTGGACGCTCTGACCGCTGCCGGCTTTTTGGAGCGTACAGGAAAGGAAACATGGAAGGTCATGCGATCCGCGGAGTAATTGCAGGCGCACTGTGCGCGCTGACGTTTAGCATTGCGAGCGCCGCGGTTGTAAACGAGACCGGCCAGTACGCGCTCGCGCAAGGCCAAGCAAAAATCACTTCGCGGCTTTCTCTCACAAACGGCGCGTTCGGCACGCAAACGCTGGCCCTCGTTCAGTACCCGCTGCATTCGGCGTCGCCGCTGACGCGCTACGCACTGACCGAAGGCGAGATGCTGCACGTCGTCGTCGTGCGCGACGATTTTCAATCGTTCGGTCATCTGCATCCGTTGCCGTCGCAGAGCGGCATCTTCCGGCTTCCCGTCCTGCTCGATCGCGGCCACCGGTATTACGCGTACGTCTCGTCGCAGCCGGCCGGACTTCCCGAACAAGTTTTTCGTTTCGTGCTGCAATCCGGAGCCGCGACGCATAATCTGACGACAACGGTACGAGGTCCGAAGATACGCGTGCGAGCGGGACCGTACGACGTTTTCCTCGATCAGACACGCCTGCACGCGATGCGCTCGCAGCCGATCACTGTCGACATCAATCGCGATCCTCACTCGCCGGGCATCGCTCCATACCACGTCGCCTGGGCGCACGCAATTCTCGTCAACACCGCATCGCTGACCTACGCTCATATCGACGGCGCGAGTGCACGTGGCATCTGCTGCGAGTATGTACTGCGAGCTCCGCCGCTATCGAAGGGTCTTTACAAGATGTGGCTGCAGTTCAACGACGGCACGTCGGTATATACCGCGCCGTTCACGCTCGCCGCGCAATAGCCAGGCGCGCCTGCTTGCCGCCGACGGCGGCGAAGAAAAGTACGGTCGCGACCAGCACGATCGTGGCGCCGCTGGCGCTGGCCAAATAGTACGATAAGTAGAGGCCGCCGACGGCACAGAACGCACCGAAGACCGCCGAGAGCGCCATCATCGGGGCGAAGCGGTTCGTCAGCTGATACGCCGCCGCCGCGGGCGTCACCAAGAGCGCCGCCACCAAAATGATGCCGACGGCTTGCAGCGAGATGATGATCGTGAGCGCGATTAATACGAGCAGCACATACTCGATCGCGTTCGCGTTCATGCCGCTGGCTTGCGCGACGACCGGATCGAACGAGGTGTAGAGCAGCGATCGAAAGAGCAGCGCTGTCACGATGCCCACGACGAGCGCAAGCGCGACGATCATGATCACGTCTTGCGAGCCGACCGACAGAATATCGCCGAACAAAAAGCTCTGCAGGTCGACCGAATACGTCCGCTGGCGGCTCATCAGGAAAATGCCGAGCGCGAACGCGCCCGTGAAGAGCACACCGATGGTCGTGTCGAGCGAGATTTTTCCACGACGATGCACGAAGCCGATGCCGAGCGCCGTTATCACTGCGACAATTCCCGCTCCGAGATAAAAATTCGTGCCGCGCAGATACGCGATCACGATGCCGGCGAACGATGCATGGGCAATGCCGTCGCCGATGAACGCCAGCTTCCGAAGGATGACGTACGTTCCCATCGTCGCGCACAGGATGCCGACGAGAACCGCCGTCAGAAACGCGCGCTGCATGAACGCGTAGTGAAACGGCACGATCAAGTGTTCGATCATCGGTCGGTCCGCATGTGTCCATGCGTATGCGTGTGCTCCCGAATTCCGGCGTACGCGCCGCTTTTGGCAACTTCGTCGGGCGTTCCGATGGCAATGACGCGCCGGTCGATAACGACGAGACGATCGAACCAGTCATTGGCGCGATCGAGATCGTGCGTCGCCATGAGAACCGGCAGCCCAGCCGCCACGAGTTCGCGCACGACTTCGCGCAGCGATTCTTCGGTTTGTTCGTCAACGCCAGTGGTGGGCTCGTCGAGCAAGAGCACGCGCGGTTCTTGCGCGATCGCGCGCGCTACAAATGCACGCTGCTGCTGTCCGCCCGAAAGCGCGGAAATGTGACGGCCGGCGAGATCTTCCATGCGCAGCTGCGCGAGCGCGCGCCGCACGGCTTTGCGGTCTTCGTTGCCGAAGCGCCGAAACAATCCGAGCCGCGGAAACCGGCCCATGGCGACGACGTCCCACACCGTCGCCGGAAAACTCCAATCGACGGCTTCGATCTGCGGCACGTAGGCGATCGTGCCCGGCGGCAATTCGCGCGGTTCTTTGCCCAGCACGCAGACGCTTCCGGACGCTGGCGGCAGCAACCCCGCGATCGTCTTGAGCAGCGTCGATTTTCCCGAGCCGTTCGGACCGACGATTCCCAGCGCTTCACCGGAACTCGCCGTCAGGCTGGCTCCGTCGAGCGCCAGCACGTTCTCATATCGAACCACCAAGTTCGATACGACGATGGCCTCACTCACTTCAGCGCCTTCACGATCACGCCGGTGTCGTATCGCAGCATGCTGATGTAATCGTGAACGCGCGCATTGTTGGCGATCGAGTCGTCGTAAAGATCGCTGACGGTGCGAATCCCCGCGCTTTTTGCCAGCGCTTGCGCGATCTTCGGACTGTATTCCGGTTCGGAAAACACCGCCCGGACATTATACTTGCGCGCGAGATCGACCAAGCTCGCGATGTAAGACGGATTGGGTTCCTGGCCTGGCGAGACTTCGATGACGCCGACGGTGCGGATTCCGAAACGGTCATTGTAATACTGCCAGGCGTTGTGGAAGACGATCATCGTGCGGCGCTGCGGCGGGATCGTCGCGATCGCCTTTGCGATTTCGTCTTGCAAAGCGGCAAGTTTCTGCTGGTACGCCGCCGCATTGCGCTGATAGACGGAAGTGTGCGGCGGATCCATCAAACTGAGCGCGCGCGCGACTTTGCCGACGTAGAGGCTCGCAAGAAAAGGATCCATCCAAAGGTGCGGGTTGTGATCGATGTGTTTCAATCCGTCGGAGAGGATTAGGATTCTCAAGTTGGGATTGCTCGCCGTTGCGATCGTGTGCTGAAGCCAAACTTCGATCCCGGTGCCATTCTCGACGAGCAGCTGCGCGTCGGCCAGCGTGGCAATATCTTGAGGCGTCGGCTGATATGTTTCGGGCGACGCGCCGATCGGCACGAGATTGTGCACCGTCACGTACGAACCGCCGACGGCTTCGACAAAAGAATTCAGCGTCGAAAACGTCGTGACGACAGAAATGCGTGTGTCATGGTGCAATGCATTGTCATGGTGAGCTCCCGGTGTCATCCTGAGCGAAGTCGAAGGACCCCCGAGCCGGGTCGAGGAGCCGCATGAAACTAACCCAAGTGCGATAAAAACAAAAACGACGCTCTTCATCGGCATGCTCCGCACGTGCCGAAAAACTCCATCTCGTGGTCGGCGAGTTTGAAACCGTGGTGAGAACGCAGCGCGTGAGCGACGGTCTCGATCGCTTCGCACGAAACATCTTCGACTTTTCCGCACGTGTTGCAGACGGCGTGGTGGTGATGCGACTGGTCGCACACAACGAACGTCGTCTCGCCGCGCTCGTCGACCCGCGCGCTCGCTTCGCCCTTTCCGGCCAGCAGATCGAGGGTCCGGTAGACGGTGGAGAGCGATACGTTAGTCCGCGATTTCCGTAAGATCGCGTGGATTTCAGCCGCCGAAAGGTAACGTTTCTCGCGCCGGAGCACGGCGGAAACCTGCTCCCGCGGCTTGGTTGCATAGGTGGTCCTCATACCACCCTAATTTGCGAATGATTTGCAAAATCATTCTTGCCGCCTATCTTTTGACAGGGCCTTCCGCCCGGCCGTATAATCAGCCGCGCTGCCGCTTACTGTAAACCGTGGGGATGTAGCTCAGCTGGNNCTTGCTTCGCATGTAAGGGGTCGGGGGTTCGAGTCCCCCCATCTCCACAAATCTAGAGCCCGTTTTGCGCTTGGCGCGGCGGGCTTTCTGTTTATCGGCAAGGGCGATGACAAGTACCGCAGGCGGGTCCGAGCAACGTCGCAGCGGTTCGAATATCGACGCCAGCACCCAGAAGATGAGAAGCGCTCAAACCGCGAGGGCCAAAGTCACCGCGAGACTTCGACCTAGCGGGGAAGGCCGCGCCGTTTCCATCCTTCATGGCCGCTTCCCGATACCGCCATGCTAAGGGCCGAAATTACCAATGCCGCTTTGTAGTGTAGTACAGTCGCCAGGGACCGGTGGCGGAACCGGATTGGGGTTCGACGTTGCAGCCGCTACGGGCAAGGGGTTGATACGAACCGAAATCGCGTGGCTGTAGTTATATTGTAGCGTCGGTGCAAGAGCGAGGAAATCGTCGTACGCCAATGCGTAAGCACGATTGCTATCGAAATACTTGTGTAGAATCAGGGCGTACGTGTCGAACATCGGATCCGCAAACAGCGGCGAAAATAATGGCGGAAGAAGACTATTTCCACTGTGCGTATAGAAGTATCCGACGGGATGCTCGTCCTTGGAGAGAGCGGTTCCGTATACGAATTCTGCGTTCATTGCCTTCCATAACGCAAACGCATCATTTGTGTGGAAGATGTGCCCAGTTGTATTACCACTTTCAATGCTGTTGTCCACGTTAGCGAGTCCCCATGGCTGGCTAAGGAGAAGCGCCAGCTTACAGTTGCCACTAGGATCATCGGCCACCGGCGGAATGCCGTACAAGAACTCCTGGACAGGCATATTAAATGGGTTTACCGGCGCTCCCGGTCTGCTTGGCGCCGGGGTGTAGGGGGCGTTGCACATTGGCGCTGATGAGGGGACAGGAGCGGCCGCGTTTGGGCCGGGTCCCACATCGGTCATGATAAAGTTTGAGGTGCCGTCAGAACTGACGCAGTAGATGTCGCCACTGCCCCTGGCGCCTGCAACGACTGTCAAGTTCGTTGTATACATGCGCGGCGTCTTTTGATAATCCGACATAATGCAACTCAAATAGCCGCGTGTTGTGGGCCCGGTGCAGGATGGCGGAAGTGGCGTGGGTAGCCCTGAAGGGTCGCCGAGCACATTCCATTGAAACGCGCTGAGGCCCGGAGCCTTCTGCGGGCTGAGAATGCGTAGGTCGTAGTTCGTGCCGTTGAAGGGCTGGGCGATCACAAGCTTCCCGTACACGGCATCTGCGCTCATATCTCTAAAAATGTTTGCAAAGTTGCAGGAGGATACCCCGACAACTAAGGTTGTGCCGCCACATGCCGGCCGTACAGGAAGCGGCGCGGTCGCCGGCTGCACGCTCAGATCCATCGGCAAGCCGAGCGCATCCACTTGAGTTGTATCGATGATGAGGGCACCGTCATTCGTCGTGCCACCCTCGACGGCGTCAAACGGATATGGCGCTTGATTGTACGCAAAGCTGGGCTCCCCGGCCAGCGGGTTCGGCACCTGTTCGGGGTGACCCGGAACAGGAGTTGCGTAGACGAAATACCAGCGGCCGCCGTCCATGCCATCGGGGGTTACGAACTTGACCGTCGATGAAGAATTCAAGGTCGTCGAAAAACATGCCGCCGGCAGTGGCACCGGAATGGACGACGTGAAGTTTTGATTGGCATCGAGCCACGCGGTCGGCGCGGGATTTTGTTTGCCCGGTTTACGAATGACGTACACGAGTAAGGGCACATTCAGCTGCGAGTTGTCCGTGATGTATATGGTTGCTCCGCTCGGATGTGGCGAGGGATTCGCGTAAGCCCCACAATACGCGGGCAAGTTTTGAGGAAGCGCGGCGGAGTAGATCGCGTTGGACGAACTCGTCAAATACAGACTGGTATTTGCCGAGATACTGTTCAGTCCGGAGCCCGATTCCGAGGTCCATGCGGGATTATCGAGATCGTAATAGTACACCGCGCTTCCGGAAGTCCCGGCCGGGTAGCCCAGGACGAAGACGCCGCCGTTCGCCGTCGGCGCGATTGCCGATCCCGATCCTGGGAGCTGCGCAAAACTCTTGTCCGAATTCTCATACCAGACGGCGCCGACGGAATTCAAAATGTAGAAGCCGCCCGGCTTAATCGTGCCGCTTCCGCCCGCGCCCGGCGTGTAGGTCTTCGTGTCGAGATTCGCGGCCAGCGCCGTGCCGGAACCCGCCTGCTGCACCCAGCCGCCGCCCGACGTATAGTACCAGATCGCTCTATCGCTGCCCGCGCCGGTATTGGTCAGCACGTAGATGCCGCCCGACGAGTCCGCGGTAATGCTGCCGCCGGCGCTGCCGCCGAGCGCAGTCCACGTGCCGCTCGTGTAGTGGTAGATGCCGCCCTCGGCGTTGATCGCCCATAGTGAACCGTCTTGCGCGATGGCGATCGCCGAAGCCAGACCGGAAATATTCGACCATGAGCCGTTGGCATAGTGCCAGATGTTCTTGTCGGCACCGGCCGGCTGATCGGAGAGTACCCAAAGCGACCCGTCCGGAGCGGCCGCGACTGTGCTCGCCGTTCCCGGCACTTGCGTCCAAGCGAGGGAGGACACCGGAATGTTTGGGTGGACGGGCGAGGTCATCGCGCCGGCCGGCAAGATCTCGGTGTGCGCCATGGGCGCGGGCTTGATGGAGCCCGGCGAAACGGACCGCGGCGTCACTAAACCCGGAGAAGAGGCGCCCGGAGGCAACCCGGAACCGCCGCTATGCGAACATGCAGTTGCAAAAGCAGCGAGCAACAAACCATAATACGCAAAGCCCAAAAAGCGCGGTGCGTGCTTTCTAACGACAGCAACCATGGTCGGCCTCCCCCGCGGAAAAGCGCAGCTCCCCACCTTCTAGAGGAGAGGATTTTGTTGCCCTTTCTTTAGGCTTACAAAAGGCCCTTCCCGCACGGTTTAGTAACGATTGAGCTTAGAAGTTATTATCGAAGCGACGGCACAATCTACATCGGTTCCGATGACGGCAACCTCTACGCAAGCTCTTCGTGATTTTGATGGACTGACGATTGGATCAAAATCGTTAACGCGGAGCGCTCGCAACTTACGTTTGCGGGCGCCGTACGGAGGGCTACACGATAAAGCGTACCGAAGGGATCCCGATGTTGATCGACGACGCGAGGAAAACTGATGCCTCATCGCTCAACCAGAGATGTATTTCCTCGGCCTTAGCTTTAGGTTTTTCAACGCGGACAGGTGCGAACGCCGTGGCATTACGCCGATGACATCATGGATACGCACCCGACCAGAATATCTCACGCGGGCCGAACTCCTTGGCGGAATTCTTGCCACCGGCGCGCTAGCGGCCTGTGGCGGCAGCACGTCCCCACCGGCCGGTCCCTCAGCGTGCGCCGCCACCTTGGCGACGTTGCCCGACTTCAAACAAATTTTTTCCGATCCGGCTTTCAACACATTGGACAAAGCAACGCTCGCAGCGCTTTTCGATCGGGCCGACAAGCTCAAAGGTAATGACGCGGGATACTTCGAGCAGTCCGCTCAAAAGCTGCAGTTCAGCCACATCATTACGAGCATTCCACCCTCGGGCATCGTCATTCGCTTGCCCGGAACATACACGTTCGCCGGCGACCTTACGTGGACGCCTGCTGCCACGCTCTCGTCGGCGGTTACGATTGCCAGCAGCGATGTGACGCTGAACTTGGGCGGCTACACGCTGACGGCATCCGTGCCGGATATTTCCTGGCAGACCACCGGCATTTTTGTAGGAACTTCCGCCAACACGGCGCTCGATAACGTCAACATTTTTAACGGGACCATTGCCAATACCACCGAGTATGGCATCTTCGCCGATGGTGTCTGCGGTCTGGACATTTCGCACGTTACCGTCACCGGGGTGAGCATCCAGAATTTGAATATCGACCTGCTAACGCCGGCGGGCATCTTCGTCAGCGAGTCGCTCAACGTGGCAATCACGTACTGCAGCATTACGAACATGACGGTGAAAGCGGATTCGTCTGCGGGC
>PLED01000099.1 GCA_003136355.1 Vulcanimicrobiota bacterium
TGCGTCATCACGTTGCAGACGTACATCTTGACAGCCGGCGACGCGGCTATTTCGCGCGCGACGCGATCCACTAAGACGTTGGGGACGATCGACGTAAACAAGCTTCCCGGTCCCAGTACGATCGCGTCGGCTTCGGCGATCGCCGCGACGACTTCGGCCAGCGGCGCGGCGTAAGGCGGATCGAAAAAGACTTGTTTGATCCGCTGACCGGACATGGAAATATTGGACTCGCCCTCTACGACCGAACCGTCTTCCAAGCGCGCACATAACCGCACGATGCCGAGCGTTGAAGGCAAAACACGCCCTTTGATGTTGAGAACGCGACTCGATTCCTTAATCGCTTTGTCGAAATTGCCGGTGATGCCGCTCATAGCGGCGAGGAACAAATTTCCGAAGGAATGGCCGCTCAAACCCTCGCCTTCGCTAAAGCGGTATTTGAAAAGATCGGTTACCATCGCTTCGTCGTCCGCGAGCGCGACCAAACAGTTGCGCACGTCGCCCGGCGGCAGAACCCCGAGCTCTTTTTGCAGGCGTCCCGAACTCCCCCCGTCGTCGCTGACCGTGACCACCGCGGTGAGATTACTGGTCTTGCGTTTCAAGCCGCGCAGCAGCGTCGAGAGTCCGGTACCGCCCCCGATGGCGACGACTTTGTAGCCTTGCTGCAGGCGCATCTCCACGAGGGTGTCGATGATATTGTCGCGCCCGCCGCCCGTCGTGCTCGCGCGCAGGATGGCGATAAGCCACTGTCTGATCCCGAAGAAGATTAGCGCGATGCCCAGCAGCGCAAAGATCCAAGCCAGGTTGGACGGCGAAAAATAATCCGATACGAAGCTGTCGATCCACTCATTGGCATTGACGCCCGCGCCTTCGGCCACCAAGTAGCGATCCACGCCGTTCACGAGCAGAAGAATTCCGACGATCACGACGACCAGCCAGCGCTTTACGCCCAAACCCGGATACGCCCAGCGAAGGGCCGGCGGGAGCGACTGTAAGCGGCGCGATTTCATTTTGCGATGTCCCGCGTTTCCAGCTTGACGCGCACGTTCTCTGAAGATTCAAGATGCGTGCAAAGCCGTCGCGCGACATAGACGGAGCGGTGCCTTCCGCCCGTGCACCCGACGCCGATTTTTAGGCCGGCGCGATCCTCCGCATAGCGCGGCACCAAAAAATCCATCAACGCGAAGACGCGCTCCAAAAACGGCGCGGTGGACGGGTCTGCCTCGATGTGCGCGGCCACCGCCGGATCGAAACCGGTGAGCGCTTCCAGTTCGGGCTCGTAGTTGGGGTTGCGCAAGAAGCGGACGTCAAAGAGCAGCTCGAGGCCGGCGGGGACGCCGTGCTTGAAACCAAACGCGATAATCTCAACTGCCAGCGGCCGCTTGAGGATGCTCACGACGCTTTCCTGGGGAAGTACCATACGGATTCTCCGGAGCGTTTGATCTGCATGAAACTGTTTTCGCCCGAAAAGGCCAACGCCCTCATCCCGAAGGTCGCCCCTTTGGTAGAAGAGCTATGGCAGAAGCGGCGCGACCTGGCGATCAAACTGCTCGAATCCCAAACCGCGCTTCGCGGGGTCGAGCCGTCGCCGCCGATACGAATGGCAATCCCGCGCTCTCCATTCGTGCCCAGCCGGTTCAGCGAACAAAAGGCCGAGATCGTGCGGATCATCAACCGCATCGAGGCTTACGGCTGTCTGCTTAAAGACGTTGATTTGGGGCTGCTTGACTTTCCGTCGATGCGTGAGGGACGGGCGGTGTACCTGTGTTGGAGAGCGGGCGAGCGCGAGATCGCGTACTGGCATCCGATGGATGAGGGTTACTCGTCGCGGCGGGCTTTGACCTAAAGCGCCGGCCGTTAGGCCGTGGCGGTGGCCGTTACAGGGAGAAAATCTTCGGCCAGACCTTGCAGGCGCACTTCGCCGAACTCCGCGGTGTAGGCGCCACTCTCGACGCTCTTGATCTCGCCGACTTCCGGGACATCGGCCAGCTGCGGAATCTTCGAACGGATCTCGTCGGGAATGCGGACCTTGTCTCCGACGTTGAGGCCGCCCTGTTCCCAGAGTGCGTTGAGACTCTCGAGCAGCATCGGCAGCGGAATCCCGTAATCTTCGCTGATCGCGCCGATCGTATGCGTTTCGCTGATCGCGCAATTCGAGCAGCCGCCTAAATGGAACTTCGCAAAAACGCGCCGCGCTCCGGCGTGCTTCTTGAATGCTTCGTCGACGGTCATTTCCGGGGTGAATTGCTGCTCAGTCATCGTCATATTCTTTTGCTACAACGCCTTCGAAGCCCCGTTTAGTTTCAACGGAGAGGTTCGCGGAGTACGCCTGTAAGCCGGATTCTGTAGGTGACGGCCATCTCTCTGGGGCGCGCGTTACCGCGCGCCTCGTGCGACTCATGCTCATCGGAGGGCATCCGCCCCGTTGCCGGGGACGAGCGTCTTGCTTCAGGTGGGGTTTACCCGAGTGCGCGTCTCCGCGCAACTCCGTGAGCTCTTACCTCACGATTTCAACCTTACCCCAAAATGCGAGACATTTTGGGGACCCCAATCGGTGTAAAAGCACTCCGGTGCTTCGCACCTGCGCGCCCCCATACGGAAACCGTACGGGGCCCCCAATATCTAAACATTCAAGGGCGGTATGTTTCTGTGGCACTTTCCTTCGAGTTGCCCCGACAGGACGTTATCCTGCACCTTGCCCTGGTGAAGCCCGGACTTTCCTCTCCCGTTAAGGAGCGGCCATCCAGCGTACTCCGCGACGACGAGTATACCCTCATGCAAGGGTTGGAGGCAAGGAACCTGGCACCGCCTAATAGCGCCGAAGCAAGCGAGTGGCCTCCGACCGCTCGCGCTCTTTAGCAGGGGCGAATATTTGCGTATGCTGACGCGGCGGAAGGCACTAGAAGTGCCGTCACACTTTGAATCGATCGGCGACGTGGCCGCCGGCTTGGCCGCGCTGGACCGCCAGTTCCGCAGCACCCGAGATCTGCGCGGTCTGTTCGTGATGGCATATATTGCAACCACGGACACGATCGCGCAATGGATCGACCGGGGCGTCTTTCGAGATAACCAGGCTATGGCTCGTTACGTAGTCGCATTTGCGAACGAATATCGCCGTTCGCTCTCCCGCTGGGTTGCCGGTGAACGCGTTGGCATTCCGGTTGCATGGCAGCAATCTTTCGATGCTTGTGAAGAGAGGAGCGCCGGCGTTTTCCGGTGCTTGATGCTCGGCATCAACGCGCACATGAATCGCGACCTTCCGTACGCGGTCATCAAGGCCGGAGTCGATCTGAACTGCGCTGGATGTTACCAGGACTACGTTCGCATCGATGACGTGCTGAGTCTCAACATGCCGCTCGTCCGCGGGCGCATCGCCGAGGCGTTCGGCTCGGAACTTCCGTTCATTCAGCGATGGCTGGGTCAATTCGCAGGCGCCGGCATCGACCGCGGCTTCCGGCGCGACCGTCAGAATTCATGGGCGTTCGCGCAGATGCTCGCTGCCGCAAAGACGAAACCGGCGCGCGTAGATGTCGATCGTGCCATCGAACAGCGCGCGGCAGCCGAAGGTGAAAGGATTCTCGGCTTAGCGCGAATGGTTGCATGAAAATAGCGGTAGTGCTACTCATATGTCTTTGCGCTTGTTCGCAAACCTCTGCCGGATCCAATCCGGCGAAAAAACCGTCAAAGTGCTAACCCGACGGGCCTTCCCGGTTTTTTGGAGGCAAGGAGACTTGAACTCCTGACCCCTTGCATGCCATGCAAGTGCTCTACCAACTGAGCTATGCCCCCAGACCCGTGACTTTGGAGATGAGGGGACTCGAACCCCTGACATCCTGCTTGCAAAGCAGGCGCTCTACCAGCTGAGCTACATCCCCCGGCGCCGGCGAGGCAGTTTTTTCGGCCCACCCCTTAACAGGTCTTGCCCGCGGTGCGATAATCAAACGTAGGAGTCTCAAACGATGTTTCCGGCAATGGTACTCGCGGCCGTCTTTTCCAGCCAGCAATGCTGGGATATTTTTGACGGCGCTCTGCGCCATAACGCGCAGGGGGCGCACCCGGCATACATCAGTTACGACGAGCGGATTTCCGTTATCGGAGACGGCCTGCCCATTCTCTTTAGTCTGGCGCACGTGGACTATCGCGACGACGGAACGGCGCGCGTGCTCGACGAGCGATTCAATTATCTTCCGATCTATACCAAGCGTGCCGAGCCCGGACCGCCGGAACTGGGGCCGTATGGGAAAGCTCGCTCCACGTGGCTTCCGTTTGAAGGCGCGCGCGATCTGCCGATCATATCGAGCGTTCACGTCTTGGGTAACGTGACGTGCAACGTCGCCGGCATCGAAGAGTATAAGGGACACCGCAGCTATCATTTGACATTCGGGAGTCCCGCGCAGAACAAACCTGCGATCAAAGCGATCTGGATCGATGCGGCATCGCAGGACGTATGGAAACTGGTCGTCAGCGGATATGTGATGTTCGTCGATTCCAACCAAACGCCGCCGCTGGCGGATTTTGAAGTAGAGCTTGGATACCAAGGCCCGTTTCTGGTGGTGAACCACGTGGTCTGGCAGCTGCGTCGGCGCGAATATTCGCAGTATGCGACGTATTTCGGCGAATACACGCTGTCGGGATTCACGTTTCCAAACAAACTCCCGGCCGAGTATTTCGGAGCCGGAGCCGAGCGGTAGTCGAAAGCAAGCTGGCAAGAGGAGCGCGGAAGACGCTTGCGCTACGCTTCCGGGTGCGCGAAGACGAACGAACGGCGACGCTGCGCTTGGAAGGCGATCTCGACGTCTACCGGCGCGATGAGATCCAAAGCCGGCTTCCCGTACCTGGCGCCGTCGATCGCGTGGTCATCGATTGCTCCGCCGCCACCTCGATCGATTCGACCATCCTCACGATGCTGATGCGCTACCGCCGGAGTTTTGCGTCGGCCGGCGGCGATCCGGTAAACATCGTCGTGATCGTGGCGCCGTCGCTACGGCGCATTTTTGAAATCGCGGGATTAACGCGCGTGCTCACGATCGTGTCGGCGCCCGGCCGGCCGACCGCGGCAACGGAAAGCGCAAAGGATACGGAACCGACGTAAGGGCGCTGGTGGGCCATCCTGGTCTCGAACCAGGGACCTCGTGCTTATCAAGCACGCGCTCTAACCAACTGAGCTAATGGCCCGGGGCACGGGCCATTATATCATCGCGATGTATTTTTTCAATGCCTCGTCATCGGCTTTGAGTTGAGCGAGCATCATGTCGCGCATGGCATTCGATTCGCGCAGCAATTCGGCGCGCTCGGCCAAACGGAAGTCGAAGGCCTCGCGCTCCGCATCGATAGCGTCGCCGGCTTGCGGGTCGGCGCCCGCGGCCGCCTTAGCGGAGCCGCGGGCGCTTACGTGGCGAGGCGGGTTTTGGCGAACGGCTTCGGTCACTCGGTGATCGACTCGATAAATTTCTTGGTGATTTGGTTATCCGCTTTGCGTTGAGTCATCTGCACGTCGCGCAGCGTATTCACTTCCCGCATCGATTCAGATTTTTCGTCCATCATCTCGTCAAACGCTTGTGATTGTGTTTGCATGGTTTCTTGATGACGGATCTGCTCGCCGTACATGGCGAGTTGGAACGCTTCGTCTTGCGCGTTGAGCGCGCCGAGTCCGGCGTTTCCGGCGGCGCCGGTAATGTTGCCGGCGGTCGTACCTCCGGTCGTTGCTCCGGCTAAGCCCATGCCGATCGCGGCGAGCGGATTACCACCACTCTCGATCAGCCCGAGGCCTGCGTTCAGAAGTCCGCCGATCACATTAAAGCTCATAGTACACCTTTGTTCTGAGATGAATCGCTATCGCCGTCATCGACGATCGATTCGGGATGAGCATTGTCGCTGCCGGCGAGCTGCCGGTATGAATGAACGTTCGAAGCGGGCGGTGCGGGCGGCGGCATCAGCGATGCAAACGACGCCAGCTGATTCACGTTTTGCTGCTCAGTTGGGCTCTCCGCGGCGAGCTCTTGCGGCGCTCCGCCGAGCTGCGCGTAATGGCGCAGAACCGAATCCGCATAGCCCAGACTTCGTCCGCCTTGCCACGGCGTGACCGTTCCGGTCGCGTTCGGATCGCCCGCATTGTAGGCGGAGAGCGCTTTGTGAACGTTGCCGCCGTAGCGGCGGAGCAATCCGGAGATCATGCCGGCCGCATAATCGGCGTTTGCCTGCGGATCCATCGCTGCGGGATCGCGCGCGAATGCATGCTAGCGATCGTCGATCTGAAAGAGGCCGCGGCCGTGGCCGCCATCGCCCACGATGTTGCTGCCGGCGTTGGAACCGGGGCCGCCCGTCTCTTGCGCGGCGACCGCCGCCAAGAGCTGGGCGCTGACTCCGTACTTTTGGGCCGCTTGGGCGATCTGAGGCGCGTATGCCACGCCATGGCGGGCCAGGTCGCGGGCGGCAGGGTTGAGCGATTCGATCATTGCGAAGGTCTATACCGCCGACCAACGCGTTTGACAAGGCCCCGAGGCGGGTCTACAATGGGTCGAGTTTGGAGGGCCCCCGCCGGGGCCTTCCTCTATGTTATGGGTTCTGCGCACAAAATCGACGTCAGCGGCCTCCTGGCGGGCAACCGCCGGGGTCTCGTGGTGGACGACCTCGTTCCGGTGGCCCCGTTCGAAGGGGTCGTATTTCCGGAAGCGGCCGCGGT
Organism: Vulcanimicrobiota bacterium; assembly: GCA_003136355.1. Classification (GTDB taxonomy): domain Bacteria; phylum Vulcanimicrobiota; class Vulcanimicrobiia; order Vulcanimicrobiales; family Vulcanimicrobiaceae; genus Rubrimentiphilum. The sequence goes on from PLED01000099.1 coordinate 6,680, forward strand.
CCATCTCGAGCTGCAAGCAGCCGGCGAGCTGCTGGAAATCAAAGGCACGATCGACGTGCCTCGGCGCACCGAGTGCGCCCGGTGCTTGGCCGCGGTGGCCGATAGCATGCACGTGAAGGTCGACGAGCAGGTCGAAGCCGGAGCGAGCCTGCAAGACGGACCGTTCGAGGAAAGCAGCGTTCTGACGGCAGGCCGCCTGGACGTCGCAGACCTCGCCGTGCAATTGATTTGCAGCGCAATACCGATTGGGCTATTGTGCAAAGAGGATTGCAAAGGCATCTGTCCGCGCTGCGGAGAGAACAGAAACAGCACAGAGTGCGAGTGTAACGGAGAGACGAGTGGCTAACTTAAAATGGAAGACCCCCCGCAGCAAGACGCGCAGCCGTCGCGCCGCGAATTGGAAGCTCAACCGCGTCACGACCGAAGAGTGTCCGCAATGCCATGCGACCAAGCGTCCGCACTTCATGTGTGAAAAATGCGGCACGTACGCCGGGCGCCAAGTGGTCGAGATAAAGGATGATCGCCGGCAGAAGCAGACCTAGGCACTCCCATTGAACGGCGTCAAAATCAGCGCGGTCGGTCATTACGCGCCTGCCGCTATTCTGACGAACGAAGATCTCGAAAAGACGCTCGATACGTCCGACGAGTGGATTACCACACGTACGGGCATGAAACGCCGGCACATCGCCGCGCCGGACCAAGCCACGAGCGATCTCTGTATAGCCGCCGCGCGCGACGCCCTGCAAAATGGAAAGATCGCGACGGCCGATATCGACTGTTTCATCGTCGCCACCTCGACTCCCGACTACCCGTTTCCCGCAACCGCATGCATCGTGGCGGCGCAATTGGGAGCGACCGGTAAACCCGCTTTTGATATGGAGATCGCCTGCAGCGGTTTCATCTATGGACTGACGATGGCATCGGGCTTGATTCGTGCGGGCATTTATTCGCGGGTCATGCTCATCGGAGCAGAATCTCTCAGCAAGATCGTCGACCGCACCGATCGCAGCACGGCGATCCTCTTTGGTGATGGCGCCGGCGCGGTCGTGCTGGAAGCGTCGGCCGAGAATTCGTTTCTTTCCAGTGAATTAGGCGCGGACGGGCGCCGCCCTGAAATGCTTTGCTTGCTCGGCGGAGGCTCGCGCCGGCCGTTTACCGCGGAGTCCCTGGCAGCCGGCGAGCAGTACCTGCGCATGGAAGGCCGCGAAATATTTAAATTCGCGGTAACGAAAATGATCGAATCGACCGGCATCGCACTTCGCAATGCCGGGCTGCAAAAGAGCGACGTGAATTGGCTGATTCCGCATCAAGCGAACAGGCGCATCATCGACGCGGCTGCCAAGTACTTGGACATGCCCGATGACAAAGTGATCGTGAACATCGAAGAGTACGGCAACACGTCGGCCGCTTCGATTCCGATAGCACTTTCTGAGGCGCTGCACGCGGGCCGGATAAAAGCCGGCGACATCATCGTCTTCGTCGGGTTTGGCGGCGGGTTGTCATGGGGAGCCGTCACGTGGAGATGGGCGTGAAGTTCGCGGCGGTCTTTCCCGGCCAGGGTTCGCAGGTCGTCGGTATGGGCGGCGATGTTGCGGAAAGATATTCGGCGGCGCGCGAGCTTTTCGACTGCGCGGCCGCGACGCTCGGGTACGACTTGCTCGACCTGCAGAAGCACGGCCCCGAAACGACGTTGCGCGAGACGCAATTTAGCCAGCCTGCGATCTTTGTGACCAACCTCGCGCTTTATTACGCCGGAGGCGAAACAATCAGGCCCGCTGTGAGCGCCGGGCATTCGTTCGGTGAATTTTGCAGTTTGACGATCTCCGGCTCGATCGGATTCGAAGAAGCTCTTCGTCTGGGCGACGAGCGCGGAAAAGCAATGCAGCACGCCGCCGAGCTCGCCCCAGGCGGGATGACCGCCGTATTGGGATTGGATGCGGCGCAGATCCGCGAAGTCGTCTCACGCGTGGAATCGGAGACGGGCGGCCGCGTGCAGCTTGCCAATTTCAATTCACCTTCGCAGATCGTGATCAGCGGCGATGCGGCGGCCGTGCAAACGGCTGCAGGCGCGATGCTGGAGAAGGGCGCGAAAAGAGTAGTTCCGCTCAACGTATCGGGCGCTTGGCATAGCCGGCTCATGGAGCCGGCGGCGCAAAGATTCGCGGCCGCGGTCAATGCCGCGCAGTTTGCGCTGCCGGCATTCGATGTGGTGTCGAACGTCGACGCAAAACCTTATCGCGACGTGCAAACGATTAAGAGTAATTTAATACGCTCGGTTACCGAAGAAGTGCGCTGGCACGACACGGCGGAGGCGCTGCTGACCTACGGTCTCGATCTCGTCGTTGAGTTCGGCGCTTCGCCCGTTCTGGGACCGTTGATGCGCCGGCTGCCCAACGCTGTCGAAGGACTAAACGTTACGGATTTCGCCGGTGTCGAAAAATTCAGGGAGAAACTGAGCGTGCACGCGTGATGTTCGAGGGAAAGGCTGCGCTGATTACCGGGGCGAGCCGCGGCATCGGCCGCGCGATCGCGGTCGATCTCGCCAAGCATGGCGCATCGATCGCACTCGCGGGCAGAGATCATTCGGCGCTCGAGGCAACGGCCGCGGCATGCCGGCAAGCGCGGGCGGCTGATGAGATCATCGTGATGACCGGCGACGTTGGCAATCGCGCGACGGTAGATTCTTTCGTCGCGCAGACGCTTAAGAGGTTCGGGCGGCTCGACTTTGCCATCGGCAACGCCGGTCAGTCGCAGGACGGCCTGATCTTGCGCTTGCGGAGTGACGTGCTCGAGCAGCTGCTTTCCGTCAACCTGAAGTCGGCGTTCTACCTATGCGCGGCCGCGGCAAAGCCGATGATGAAGCAGCATGCCGGCTCCATCGTGCTCGTTTCGAGTATCGTGGGATTGACGGGCAACCCAGGCCAGGCCGTCTACGCCGCCTCGAAGGCGGGTTTACTCGGACTCACCAAGTCCCTAGCAAAGGAATTGGGTTCGAGGAACATAAGAGTCAACGCCGTCGCGCCCGGCTTAATCGAAACGGCGATGACGGAAAAAATGCCGGACGCCGCTAGGGAATTTTTGCTCAAACAAACGGCGCTCGGGCGCGCCGGACGACCGGAAGATGTCAGCGGAGTAGTGCGCTTTCTTTGCTCGGATGCCGCCGCCTACGTAACGGGCCAGACGCTCGTGGTCGACGGCGGAGTTGTAATGTAGGAGACATATGTCCACGTTCGATAAAGTCAAGAAGATCATCGTCGAGCAGCTCGGCGTTGATGAATCGGAAGTAACGCCCGAAGCTTCGATCACCGACGATCTCGGTGCGGATTCACTCGATCAAGTTGAACTGGTCATGGCCTTTGAGACGGAGTTCAACATCGACATTCCCGATGAAGAAGCTGAAAAGATTAAAACCGTCGGTGACGCCGTCAAACGCATCGAGGAGACCAGCACCAAAGAGTGACCCTTGTTTGAGACCCTCTCCGATCGCCTAGGCGCGATCTTTTCCAAGTTGAGCGGCCGAGGCCGGCTCAGCGAGGCCGACGTGAACGAAGTGATGCGCGAAGTGCGCATCGCTTTGCTTGAGGCCGACGTTTCGCTGGCCGTCGCCAAAACTTTCGTCGCGCGCATCAAAGAAAAAGCCGTAGGCGCAGACGTCCTGACATCGCTCTCGCCGGCGCAAACGATCGTCAAGATCGTGCACGCCGAACTCATCGAATTGCTCGGGCCGCCGGCGGGTTCGCCGGAAGCGCGTCTGCGTTTCTCCGACGCACCGCCTTCGGTGATCATGCTCGTTGGATTGCAAGGGTCGGGCAAGACGACACAGGCCGGCAAACTCGCGCTGCGGCTGAAGGATCAAGGTCGCCGCTCGCTGCTGGTGGCGGCCGACGTGTACCGTCCAGCTGCAATCGCGCAGCTGCAAACGATCGGCAAGCAGATCGATCTGCCCGTTTTCGAAAAAGGCACCGCCAATCCGGTCGACATCGCACGCGAATCTGTTGCCGAAGCGCGCCGGCTCGGGCTCTCGACCGTCATTCTGGATACCGCCGGACGGCTACAAATCGACGAGGGCTTGATGGACGAGCTCGCCGCGATCAAGTCAGCCGTGCTCCCCACGGAGATTTTGCTGGTCGCCGACGCCATGACGGGCCAGGAAGCAACCAATGTAGCCAAGGGCTTCCACGAGCGCCTCGGCATTACGGGCGTGATTCTGACGAAATTAGATGGCGATGCCCGTGGCGGGGCGGCGCTTTCCATGTATAATGTCACCGGCGCGCCGATCAAATTTGCCGGCGTCGGCGAGAAACTCTCGGCGCTCGAGCCGTTCCATCCGGACCGGCTCGCATCGCGGATCCTCGGTATGGGCGACGTGCTCACGCTCATCGAGCGGACGCAGAGCGTCTATAGCGAAGATCAGGCCAAGGCCATCGAGCAGAAACTGCTCAAGCAGCAGTTCACGCTCGACGATTTCCTCGAACAGATGCGGCAGATCCGCCGGATGGGATCGATGGGGGAGATCCTCAAGATGATTCCCGGATTGTCGCGAGCGCTTCCGAAAGATTTCGAGATTCCCGAGCGGGACCTCAAGCAGATCGAAGCGATAATTTGTTCGATGACCGCGCGCGAACGCCGGGACCCCGCGCTGCTCAACGGTTCGCGCCGCAAGCGCATCGCCGCGGGCAGCGGAACACAGGTTGCCGATGTCAACCGCTTGGTCAAGCGCTTTGACGAATCGCGCAAAATGATGAAGCAAATGGGTTTCGGGAACAAACTTAAGAAGTTACGGAGTAATTTTAGTGGTTAAAATTCGGCTGAGGCGCATGGGCGCAAAAAAACAACCGACGTACCGCTTTGTGGTGGCGGATCAGCGCGCGCCGCGAGACGGCCGGTTCATCGAGATTCTCGGACATTACAATCCGCGAACCGAACCGCGCACGATCGTCGTCAACGAAGAGAAGGCGAAGGCATGGCTTGCCAAAGGGGCCCAGCCCTCGGATACGGTACGGCGCCTGTTCACTGAAAAAGGCATCATCGAAAAAGCTGTCAGCGAAAGCCGATGAGCGCGTTCGACGACGAATTCGGTCTATTCAGCGACGAGCAAGAAGCGGAACGGCGTTCTACACTGGGCGGCCGCCGCATCGCCTCGAACGAAACGATTATCGACGACGTCGAGCCTGAAGACGAAGGACCGCCACGGCGCAGATCGTCGGCCGGCACGGGCAGCAGCAGCGGCCCGAGGACGTTCCGGCGCCCGCCCCCGCGGCGCGGCGCACCCGAGGATCCCGCCGCCGCGCAAAAACGCGCGGGTGAGTTGTTGGAGTTCCTGGCGAAGAAGTTGGTCGAGAAGACCGACGTCGTGAAGATCGAAAGCTACCCGGCGGAAAACGGCGAGCAGGCGCTGATCGAACTGGCCGTCGATCCCGAAGATATCGGCAAAGTGATCGGACGCGGCGGCCGCGTCGCGCAAGCGCTTCGCACGATCGTGCGGGCGACCGCGGAAGGGCGCATTCAGGTCGAAATTTTGGATACGGACGAGTTCTACGACGATACGCCCGAGGATGAATGACGAACTTTCCGTAGGCCGTATCGCCGGCGTTTTCGGCGTTCGTGGTGAACTCAAATGCGACCCGACAAACGCGGGTCGCATGCTTTTTTCGCCGGGTGAAATGCTGCGAGCCGCACTGGCCGACGGTGACAGCGAAACACTGACGCTGCAGTCGGTGAGAGAACATCAGGGCCGGCTGCTCGTGCGCTTCGAGCATTTCGATTCGGTCGAAGAAGCCGAAACGCTCAAGGGCGCAACGCTCTACGCGTCGCGCGACCGGATTACGCTGCAGCCGGGTGAATTTCTCGACGCCGACTTGGTGGGTTGCGACGTCTACGACCGGAGTAATCCGATTGGCACGGTCGAGCGCGTGGAACACTATCCCGCATCGGAGATGCTCGTAGTGCGCGGCCGTTTGATTCCAATGATCGATGAATTCGTGAAAGCCATCGATGTGGCGAAGAAACGCATCGACGCCGAATTACCCGAAGGGTTGCTCGACTAGCGTTAGTTGTTGAGCGGGTGGTCAGCCACGTAAGCTGCGACTGCAGCTGAGACGGCGCTTTGCACGGAGTCTCCGTCTCCTGACGTCTCGGCGAGCCTTGCTCCGAAGCACGTGTAGACGTCAAGCATGAAGCTGTATTGCGTCCGGTTGAAGAAGCCGTGGCGTACCGATTTGGATGAGAGCGTACCGGTGGCGACGGTGTTGTTGCGATCGGCGCCGCAGATCGCGTTAGCCGACCTCGCGGCGTCGCCGCCTGAGTTGGTGTTGCGAGTCGCGTAATGTTGATTCAGCGCGGAGTACAGCGCGCCGGTCGCTTCGTTCAGCGCGGTGCCCGGGCTGCCGCCGGCGCGGACGACGAAGATGCCTTTGGCGGGTTTGACGATCGCGGTCACGTGCGGATCCGGTGTTTGCCGCGGGCGCCGCTTGAACAAGCCGGCAATGCCGCCGCCAATGTTCGCTTGATTGCTCGCCAACGGCGCCGGGGTTGCTTCCGCGGATGACTCGGTAAATGCTTGAGCTTTGCTTTGTTCGCGTGCCACGATGCCGTCGCGAATAGTGATTGCTTGCGAAGTCGCGTCTTCGAAATTCTGTATTTGCGCGGTCGCCGCTAAAATGATCGTTCCCGTCGACGTGTCGACGACTTGCTCGACGAGCGAGACTCCGCTGCCGAGCGGGGTCATATACCCGGCGACGTAATACGCTGCGGTGAGCGACTTCGCGTAATCCAGATAGCTCGCACGTTTGACGGCCGGCGGCCCCTGCAGCGCATCAACGCCGCCCGCGGCATTCATTTGACTGATAAAGAGTTGTGCGGTTCGCGTGCCCGTGTCGGAGCGCATATCGGTGCTAAAATCAAACGGATAGACGACGACGAGCGGCAGCTTGGGCGCTGCTGACGGCAAAGCAACCGGTAGCGGCGTGGGCGTTGCTTTCGGCGCAGGCGGCGGCGCCGCCGCGATCAGCGCGAACGTCGAAACAAGAAGAAGAGCCGCGAAAACTCGACGCACGAAACCCTCTCTCCATGGAAGCTCATGCAGCAACCCCGCTGGAAACGGCGGGGCCGCGTCATTCGTTTCCTCGCCGGTCACGAAGCGCCCTCGCACTCCGTTTCTACGACGTCCTGTTGGTCGGTCCGGACCGGGTCCACAAGCGGCGCGACCGTTTCGCTTCCCTTTTCGTGCGCCCAAGCTGCGCTGAGCTCGGCGCCGAAGAAAAAGATTGCGCCCAGCAGATAGAACCACAAAAGGAGCACGAGCGGCGCGGAAAGAGCGCCATAAATATGCGTGAAATCAACGTGTACCGTGTAAAATGCGAACGCGTACTGCGCGGCCGGCCACATGAGCGCCGCAAAAGTCGCGCCCGGTATGCCGAAATACCACCGCACCGGACGGTTGGGCAGGAACGTGTACAGCACGACCACCACGATGAAGATCAGCAGCATCGAGAGTCCGTACGCCAGCACTTCGGAGACGTTCTGCGGATTGGAAAAATGCGCGTACACCACGAAAAGCGAAACAAGGATGGGCAGCCCCATGGCGACGACCATCACGATGCCGATGAGCGGCAGCATGATGAGCGAAAGCGCGATGTCGTGAATCAGTGGCCGGCTCTTGGGCACGGCCAGCGCGCGGTTGAGCGCGTAGGCGAGTCCCATAAAAAGATTTTTTCCGGCCCAGATGACCACGGCGAAGGCGATGATGCTGGAAATACCGCGGCCGTACACGTAGGTTTGGAGATTGGTCGCCACCGTTTGATGGAGCGCCGGAGCGAATTCGTCAACGAAGGCCAGGATTTGCTGATCCGCGTTGGGGTAGATCAGCGACGCTCCGGTCAAAATCAGCACGAAAAGCGGGAAGATCGCAAAGAGCGCATTGAACGCAATGGCCTGTGATAAGAAGGCGCAGCCGTCACGAGAGAACCGCATGCCGGCCTCGCGGAATGCCAAGATGAGTCGCATAGGGTCCTGCGATAGTATCGCGGTTCAGCCATGATATTCCCACTTATCGCTCCTGCGCTTGTCGTTGTGCTCAACGGGACGATCGTGCATTCGTATTCCCCGGCCTACGTCGTGCACGGGCACGTGATCGCGCCGCTCGAGCCTTACGTAACGGCCATCGCGGCAACCATTGGATACAGCGGTTCTCAACTGATCGTGACTCGCGGCGATCGATTCGCGCAGTTGCCTGTCCGAGGGAATATCGCTCCCGCGCAATGGGCCCAAACCTATGTCGAGATCGCACCGCTCATGCGAAGCCTGGGCGTTCGCGTCGCTTACGACGCGCAGTTACGGCGCTTGGAGATCGATACGAACGGTCCAATCGTCGTGACGCCGACCCCATTCAATCCGGCCGTGCCGGCGGCGTCGCCTTCGAATGTTTTCACGCCGTCGCCTACTGCCACGCCGCGGCCGCAAGTAAGCGGGAGTCCCGCACCGCGGCGCACGCCGCTTCCGGTCAAATGCTGCACGCGCTAACCCTTCTGCTGGGGCTGACTTTTGCGTCGGCCGACGGCAGTTCGATCGCCGGAACGATGACGTATCCGCAATCGCCGAGTGGAAAAGTTCCCGCGGTTGTTTTGGTCGGAAGCAACGGTCCGGCGGACCGTACCGAACTTGTCGGCGTCACACCGGTTTTCGATCTGTATGCAGACGTCCTGAACACGGCGGGTTTTGCAGTGCTGCGCTACGACAACCGTGGCGTCGGACAGAGTACGACCAGAACACAAGCCGAGCGCGTGCGGCGGCAGAATTTTGTCGACGACGCTGTCGCAGCCGTGCGGGCGGCGGCAAGCGATCCGGCGGTCGATGCATCGCGGGTCTACGTACTTGGACTCAGTGAGGGAGGCGAAACGGCAATTGCCGCTGCGCTTGCCGGCGCCCCCGTGCGCGGCCTGGTGTTGGTCGGGCCGCTCAGCGTACCGTATGCGCAAGCGATGGCCGAACAGGATGCTACCGCTTCGCCGCTGGTCAAGCAGCGCGACGCGCTCTTACTCGCGATGCCGTACTTTCAAAGTTATGCGAGCGTGGATCCGCGTAAGGAGATCGCATTCGTGCGCCAGCCGCTTTTGCTGATGCGCGGATTCGGCGATATGCAGACTCCGGCGGCGGACTTCGACGGCTTGATGCAAGCGGCCCAGGGCGCGCGCCGCGACGTCACCGTGAAGCGCTTCCCCGGCGACGATCATTTCTTGCTGCAGCTCTCGGATGAAGAACTTGGCGGGAGCCCGCAATACCAGCAGCGGCACGAGTTAGACCCGGCCGCTGCCGGCGCGATCGTTACTTGGCTACGGACGCACTAGCGGGACGCGGGAGAAAACGCAGACTCGAATTGATGACCGCGATCACGGCCGCTATCCCGAGGATGATCCAGCGGTCGGTATCAGAGCCCAGTATGCTCCAGCCCAGCGCCTTGTCGATCGAGTAGACGCCGAATCCGGCGAAGTCAATCGCGAGCGCTCCGGCAATGTAGGTTCCGGGCAGCTCCCAGCCGTTGCCCGTTACGAAGAAGCCCTTCCCCCAGTGGACCGTAAGGATGGCTGTCAGCATGACCACCACCAGCAAGCCGGGGCCGACGCCGCCGAGGAACCCGAGCGCGATGAGCAGGCCCCCGCCAAACTCGCCTAGCCCGGCGGCCACGCCCATGAGCATGGGCGGCCGCATATTCATGCTGGCCATGAAGCCCGCCATTCCCGTGGGGCCAGGTCCTCCAAAGGAGCCGAAGAGCTTCTGGGCGCCGTGGGCGGCTAAGCCGAGCCCGAGAATCAAGCGCGCGATTAGAAGAGCGATACTCATGCGTTTACCTACCTATCATCAGACTACTTACTTTTTATAGCCGTGTGTTAAAATAGTAAGGGAGTCACGAAAAGATGTCAATAGCCTCAGAGCATAGCTTATGCCCACGTTACCACCGGGCGGTTGAGCTCGTCGGTAAGCGATGGACGGGCGCCGTGGTCAGAACCCTCATGGGGGGCCCGCGGCGGTTTAACGAGCTCCTGACGTCGATCCCCGGCATTTCAGACCGCCTGCTCACGGAGCGGCTGCGAGAACTGGAGACGGAGAAAGTCGTTCGCCGCGAGGTGAAGCCCGAAGCGCCGGTGCGCGTGGTCTACGAATTGACCGACCGCGGCCGCGATCTAGGCCCCGCGCTGGATGAGATTGCCCGCTGGGCCGAACGCTGGATCGACGCTCCGCCGGCGCACTAGAGAGCGTGAAAGCCGGGCTGTTCGCAGCGCTGTTCTTTGCGTGCGCGGTAGGGGGCGCTCAGGCGCAAGCGCCGCAGTTCGGCGACCTCGCCTATCGTTGGCTCGGCCCCGCCGTTATGGGCGGGCGCCTGGATGCCGTCGCCGGAATTCCGGGCGATCCGGCGGTTATCTATCTCGCGCACTCCTCCGGCGGTTTGTGGAAATCCCGGAACGGCGGACTTTCGTTCGCGTCGGTCTTCGAAGCGGGACAGACCGCGGCGGTCGGCGCTATTGCGATCGATCTGCGCGATCCGCGCCGCGTGCTGATCGGCACGGGTGAGGGCTTTCCGCGCAACACGGCCGTCTACGGTGACGGCGTTTGGCTTTCAACCGACGGCGCGCACCATTGGCGCAACGCGGGTCTCACGCAAAGCGGAAGCATCGCGAAGATCGCGATCGATCCGCAGAACAGCAAGGTCGTGTTGGCGGCGGCGATGGGCCGCGAGTTTGCACCGGGCGGCGATCGTGGAATCTACCGCAGTCAGGACGGCGGCCGGCACTGGCAGCGCGTGTTATACGTCAACGGTATGACTGGCGGGAGCGACGTCGCCTTCGATCCGAAAAACGGCAACGTTGTTTACGCGGGAACGTTCGAATACTTGCGCCGTCCGTGGACGATGCTCAGCGGCGGGCCGGGAAGCGGACTCTACAAATCCGTAGACGCCGGAAAAACGTGGAGAAAGCTCACCGATCCGGCACTTCGTAACGGGTTACCGGTGGGGCCGATCAATCGCGTCGGCGTCAGCGTCTGCTACAGCGACCCGCGGATGGTTTACGCGTTCGTGCCGGTCAAGAACGGCATGCTGTACCGGAGCACGGACGGCGGCGCCCACTGGCAAATGCGCAACGCCAGTCAAGAGATCAACTTCCGGCCATTCTATTTTTCACAAGTGCGGTGCGATCCGGCCAATCCGCAAAAGGTCTTTGCCGTTGCGGGCGGCTTGCGCGTTTCGCTTGACGGCGGAAAGACGTTTCGCAATGCGGGCGGCGGCGGCGACAACCACGACCTTTGGATCGATCCGAAAAATCCGCGCCGTCTGCTCAACGGCAGCGATCTCGGATTCGATTCTTCCGTGGACGGCGGCAAAACGTGGGACTTTGATAACGTCGTCCCGTTCGATCAGGTCTACCGGGTCGGTTACGACATGGACGTGCCCTATCACGTCATGGGCGGTCTGCAAGATCACGAGGTTTGGCGTGGTCCGAACGAGCTGCCCAGCCGCAGCGACGGCGTCGCTGGCGCAGACTGGCTCAACATCTCGGACTGGGGTGACGGGCAATATGCGATGGCCGATCCGCGCGATCCCGACGTCATTTATGAAGATACGCACTTCGGCGACTTGGCGCGGGAAGATCTCAGGTCGGGCGAGCGCCGCTACATTTCGCCGCAGCCGATCATCGGCTTCGGGACCGGCGCGGGAACCTACAAGTACCGTTTCAACTGGAGCGCGCCGCTGCTCATTTCGCGCTTCGACCCGGACGTCATATATTTTGGCGGCAACGTGCTGTTTCGCTCGGCCGATCGCGGGAATTCGTGGACGGAGCTCAGCCCGGATCTCACACGATGCGATCCGGCGCAACTCGCCACCAGCGGTGGTCCGATCACCTTCGATGACACCAACGCCGAAACATATTGCACGATCTACTCTATTGGAGAAGATGCGAAAGATTCGGAGACGATCTGGTACGGAACCGACAACGGGCATCTCGAGCTGACCCGCGACGGCGGCAAAACCTGGAAAGACACGATCGCAAACGTTCGCGGTATGGAGCTCCCGGCACAGGTAAGCGCGATTGCACCGTCGCCGTCCCGCGCCGGAGTTGCATACGCGTCGTTCGACCGGCATCAGTGGAACGACTATGCGCCGTATGCGTTTGTGACGACCGACTACGGCGCGACCTGGTCGTTCATCGGCCGCGGACTCACGAGTTACGTACATGTCGTGCGCGAGGACCCCCGCAATCCGTCGGTGCTTTACGCGGGTACGGAAACCGGAGTCTTTGTTTCGTTTGACGCCGGCAGCCATTGGAGCGACCTGCGTTTGGGGATTCCGCGCGTGCCGATCTTCGATCTGCAAGTTCACCCGCGCGACAACGACCTGATACTCGGATCGCACGGCCGAGGTTTTTACGTGCTCGACGATCTGACGCCGCTGCAAAACTGGTCGCGGGCCACGGCTTCGGACGCCTACTTGTTCGCGCCGATGCCGGCTTTGCGCTATTCGACCTCGGCGTACCGCCAACACGGCAGAGGCGCATATCTTTCGGATAACAAGCCCTATGGCGCGCTGATTACACTGTATCTTGCAAAGGCGCCGTCCGCGGCCGCAAAGCAAAAGCCGGCCGTCACGGTGCAGGTGCTTGACAGCGAGAACCATCAAATCGATCAGTTCCCGGCGACGGTACACGCCGGTTTAAACCGCTTTACTTGGGATTTGCACGTCCTGCCTCCGTCGGGCGTCGCCACTATTCAAGATACGCGGCCGTACTATATTTTCTATCCGATGAAGATCCGCGGTCCACAAGTGTTGCCCGGTTCGTATAGCTTGCGCATCGAAGTGAACGGAAGAATGTTGACCGCGCCCGTAAGCGTGCAAATGGATCCGCATCACCCGGTTGCGCTGCTCGATCTGCAGCGGCAATACGATGCGCTGCAAAGCCTTGCCGCGACGCAGGAGCGCGTCGAGGTCATGCTTTCAAAGACGGATAGCCTGCGCCGGCAGATCGCTGCGCTGCGGATTCGACCCGGTGCGCCGAAGCGCGAGCTCGACATCTATGACTCAAACGTCACGACCGAGCAAGAAAAGCTACGCAATCCCGAACCCAGCGGCTACCGGCGTCCGGCTCGCCTCAGCGAGCAGCTGGCGTATCTTCGCTATACGATCGAGCAGTACGACGGCGCGCCGACCGTTCCGCAACAGGAGCTGGCTGCGCAATACGCCGCAGACTCGGCGGCAGCCGAAGCGACTCTCGCGGGTCTTTTCGGTGACAAGCTCGCCGCGCTGAACGGACTTCTGCGCGCCGCGCATCTGCCGGAGCTGCACACCTGAACGCAGCGTACGGCGTCCGGAAGTCCGCGCTCCTCAATGCGTTTTGGATTCCCTTACACTTTCAAGACACGGCGCTGATAGCGATCTCCGTGCCGGCAGCGATCGTGCGATTCGCGCCGCAAGAGCACGTCAAAGTTTTCGCGGTAATCGCCGCTCTCGTCTCGCTCGTTTCGATGGTGATCCCGCCGCTCGCCGGCGCGTTATCCGATCGCCTGCGAAGACAAGGCGTGCCACGCCGCGCATTCATCCTGGGCGGCGCGGCGGTCGACGTCGTATGCCTCGTGATGATGGCCGAGGTTACAAGCCTCGGCCTTTTCGCACTCTTTCTGCTGCTGGCGACGCTCGGCGCGAATGTCGCTTTGGCGGCGTATCAAGCGCTGCTGCCCGACGTGGTTCCGAAGTCGCTGTGGGGAACCGTCTCGGGCGTTCGCGGCGTCGCGATGGTGATCGGCGTGGTAGGCGGCATAGCGCTCGCGGCCTGGACGTATCCGCAGACGACATTCATTGGGATCGCGATCGCGATAGGTTTGGGTGCGCTCACGTTGTTCGCCGTCACCGAACACGACGCGCCTACCGAGCGGGAAGCTCCCGCGCACATCAGCGAC
>PLED01000090.1 GCA_003136355.1 Vulcanimicrobiota bacterium
ACGGATAGAAACGCGCACGATCGTGGGGAGCGCCGGCATCAAGCCGCGCGTGCTGGCCGGAACTGAAAGTCTGCCGCGCGCGAAAAATGGCGCGATTCTCGTGAATGCCGACTTGAGCGTTCCCGATTTTCCCGGCATGTGGGCGTGCGGCGACTGCGCTGCGGTACCTGACGGAACGGGCAAATTCTATCCGCCGACCGCGCAACATGCGATCCGAGAAGCGCCGGTGCTCGCGGACAATTTGGTCGCGTCGCTGCGCGGAAAAGCAACGCGTTCTTTCCACTACACGTCGCTCGGCATGATGGCGTCGCTGGGTGGGCGTAAAGCCGTCGCACAATTGCCGGGGAACCGCGTGCTGACCGGTTTTCTTGCGTGGTTTCTCTGGCGGACGTACTACCTGGCGCGTTTGCCCGGGTTGGACCGCAAGCTGCGCGTCGCATTCGACTGGACGCTCGAACTGCTCTTCCCGCGGGATATCTCCGAGCTGCGCGTCTACACGCGGCGCGCGCAGTCCAGCGCGGCTGCCGACGCGGGGCTTCTCCCGCGCGACGAGAATCCGTAAAACGTGGAATTGAAAGAGCCGATCGGGCAGCTGATCCGCGACCCGCGCGAATTCACCAAGGATCTGAAGTTCCCCAATCCGGGCGACATCCGTATTTACGACGAGACCCTGCGCGACGGCGAGCAAATGCCGGGCGTCTGCTACACGCCCGAGCAGAAACGCGATATCGCCAAGCAGTTAGCCGCCATTGGTGTGCACGTCATGAGCGTCGGATTTCCGGCGGCGTCCGCGGGCGATCGGAAGACGCTGCAGCTGGTCATGGAATCGAAGCGGCGCGGCGAGCTCGGCAACGTCGAGATCGTCGTTATGTGCCGGAGCAACCCCAACGATATCGACGTTACGGCAAAGACATTGGAAGAAGTGGGCGTTTCACCCTCGGAGGTGACGTTCTTCATCTTTACGAGCGGCAGCGATCTGCATTTGAAGTACAAGATTGGCAAGACGCTGCTGAAGTTGGAAGGCCGCGACGAGCGCGAGTGGCTCGAGCTCCCGCTCGAGTTTTATCGCGAAGCGAACATCAAGCTGCAGTGCGATGCGATCCGGTATGCGCGCAGCCGCGGTGTCACGAGCATCGAATTCGGCGCGGAAGACGGCAGCCGCGGCGACGTCGAGTATTTCATCCGCTATTTCAAGCGGAGCCTGGAAGCAGGCGGCGACCGTCCCGCGTGGCCGGACACGGTCGGGTGTTTGACCCCGGAGGCGGCGCGCTGGTACTGCTCGCGCATCGTCGATGCGATGCCGCCGGGCTTGCCGATGGTCTGCCACTTTCACAACGATTATGGCCTGGGAACGATCAACGCGATCACGGCGGTCTCGTGCGGGTTTAAAGTCGTTTCCGTTACGGCCAACGGTTACGGCGAGCGCGCGGGGAACGTGAAGCTGCACGAGTTCGTGACGGCGCTCAACGTCCTGTACGGCATCGAAATCCCCGGATTCAAATACGACAAACTCCGTGAACTCGCGCGGTTCATGGAACGCATGAGCGGCGTGCCGATGCAGCAGCACGAGCCGATCGTCGGATCGAAAGTCTTCGCCCACGAGTCGGGCATCCACACGCAGGCGATGCTGATCGACCGGCGGATGTACGAGGCAGTTCCGGCCAATCTAGTCGGCGGCGAAATTTCCTGGATCTTCGGCAAGCACTCGGGCGTGGCGCTCGTTAAGGATACGCTGCGCAAACATGCGGCCGAGCTTTCCGCGCAGGGCGTCGAACCGTCCGACGAACTCGCGCAACGCGTCACCGACGAAGTCAAACGTCTGCGCGAAGAACGCGCCGCGAGCAGCAAGAGCGAAGAGACGATCGAGATGTACGAACGGGCGATGGGTCAGCTTTCGCTGGACGAACGCGACGTCGTCGAAATCGCGGCCGCGATAGGAGCGCCGAAAACTGCAGCACGTTAGCCCTTGTCAAAATGTTGAGTCGTCGTGATATCTATGCGTGCGATTCAGCAAATGGGCGATCAGACAGATGCGTCACCGCCGTATTCCGGAGTCGGATGTAGCCGTGGTTTGCTCGTGGCCCTCGACGGTAATCGAAGGGCGCAAAGGCGCGAAGACGTTTTACGGCCAGGGTCCCGCGTCCGGTTATCGTATTCGCGTAACGGTTTGCCCCGATGGGACGGTGAAGAGCGCCGCCTTCGCGGACTGGCGCAAATAGGAAGATGATGATACATCCGATCGATGTCCAAATTGATGACGAAGCCGGCGCGGGTTACGTCACCTACGCGAAAGGCGAAGTCGCCGAAACAGTCGAGGTTTGGGAGGAGGGGACGGTAGCCGCCGACGTTGACGCGAGCGGAAATATCCTCGGTATCGAAGTCCTCGGTTTCGATGAAGACGTTCTTTCGCGCGCGCGTGCTTTCGCGAGCGAAAACGACCTCAGTTTCCCGGCGCGTTTAGGTTCAACGGCCTAACGATTAGGCTTTTGCGTCGGCGACGGCGCCCATCCGGAACGCCGCAACAAACGCCTTAAACACCGTCGGGTAATCGTTGCTCATAAAACGCACCGTGCGCCCTGCCGTTCTTTCGAATTGCGGAATGAGAGCGACCCAATCGGCTTGTTCGGCTCGCGCCAGATCGATTTCGAGGACGATCGGTGCTTCGACCACAAACGGCTTCGCATTTTTTATCGAGCGTATCGCTTGCGCGGCACCGTCGCGGATCGCGTCCTGCGCGGCTTGCGGCGATAGTGAATCCACGGCGTAGTTGCCGATACTTTCCTTCACAATAACGCCCGTAACCCACGGCATTTGCGCCTTCGCGCTATCGATGGTCGCGCGATCACCCGTGATCAGCAGAACCGGAACCCCACAATGTCCGGCCAGCGCCGCGTTGAGCGTCGCTTCGCTGCAGCGCATGCCGTTTAGGCGCACGTCGTAGACGACCGACGGCGTATAGGTGTGGCAAAGCGTCGCATTTGGTTCACCGACAGCGCCATGGTAGCCGGTGAAAAAGGCGCCGTCGAATTCGCGGCTAAGGCCTTCGTTCATCGAAAGCGGTTTGCGGTTGCCGAAGATGACGCGGGCGTTCTCCGGCAACTCGTCGAGCAGCAGATTGCGCATCGGACCGTGCGAATCGTTGATCGTGAAGTCGCGCGCGCCGCCTTTGCGCGCGCCTTCGATCGCGGCGCACACTTCGGCGGTCATGATCTTTTGGTAAATGAAATAATCGGGCGTGTAATTCCGCGCGTCGACCTGATCCCAGGAGCAGACGCCGGCGGTTCCTTCCATGTCGGCGGAAATGTAGATCTTCATGCACGCACGTTTGCAGCGCCGCCGAGCCGGAAGGCCGCGGTGAAGGCCCGGAATATGTCGGGATAATCGCGCGCCTCAAATCGAACGGTCCGGCCGCCCGTCCGCTGGTAACCCGGCATCAGCTCGATGAAATCGGCTTGCTCGGCGTGCGTCGTGTCGATCTCCAGCGTCAGCGGCGGCGCGAACGTAAACGGCTTGGCCTTCGGTGCGTCTTTCACGGCCTGCGTCGCGGCGCCGCGGATGGCGGCGCATGCGGCCTGCGGCGTCATCGAATCGGCGGCGTAGTGGCCGATGCCTTCCTTGACGATTACGCCGGTCACCCAGGGCATGGCCGCCGTCACGTGTTCGACGACGATGCGATCGCCGGTAACGAGCAGCAGCGGGATGCCGTAATAGCCGGCCATCGCCGCATTGAGAAGCGCCTCGCTGCATTCCACTCCGTTGACGCGCACGTTGTAGATCGTTTCGCCGGTGTAGGTGTGCGCGAGCACGCCGTTGCGGTCGCCTGCCTTAGCATGGTAACCGGTGAACATGGCGCCGGTGAAGCCTTCTCCCAGGCCTTGCGTCATCGAGAGCGGCTTGCGGCCGCCCGAAATAACCCGCACGTCGGCGGGCATTTCGTCCCAGAGCACGTTGCGCATGTCCCAGTGCGAATCGTTCACAACGATCTCTGATGCGCCGCCCTTGCGCGCGCCGTCGATCGCGGCGCGCACCTCCCGCGACATGTAGCGGCGGTATACCGGATACTCGTGCGTATTGGACGGATCGCATTGCATCCAACTGCAGACGCCGGCCGTGCCTTCCATGTCGCACGAGATGTAGATCCGCACTACTGCGCCTCTTTCAGCCCGGCGCGCGCCTCGCTCAAGCCCTCTCGAGCCGCGACGTTGTGCGGGTTCGCGGCAAGCGCGCGAACGTAGTACGGAATTGCATCGCTATATTTCTCAACCGCGAGATAGAGATCGCCCAATTGCGTGAGTGTGACGTCGTCTTTGGGCGAACGCGCGATGCGAGCGCGTAATTCTTGCAGCTGCACGCGCACCGTTGCGGGCGGCCCGCCCTGAACGTTGACCGAAGGCGGGCCGGCGGTCTCGTTGGCCGCCGGCGATTGCGCGCCGACACCAGTGCCGGTGCCGAAGACGGAGCCGCCTGTAGCAAAGCCCTGCTTGAGCAGCCATCCGATGGCGCCTAAGAAAAAAACCGCGATAACGATGACGATGGGCAGATAGATGCGAGGCGGCAGTCCGCGCTTGGGAACGGCGATCACCATGAAACGGTTGGACGAACGGCGAACAAACTCTTCGTGCCGACGGAAACCGAGCTCCAGTTACTCTTCGCCGAATTAAACAACTACTATTTCAACGGAGAAACGCCCGTCTGCCGCATTCGCTACAATTCACGTTTTTCGAATTCCGCCGGACGCATCACGTACAGCACGCGGCCGGTGCTGATCGAGCTTTCGGTCAAACATTTTCGCGAGCACCCCGAGGCGCTGCGCGAAACCCTGCTGCACGAGATGATCCACGCCTGGCTTTACGACCGCACCGGCGATACCGGGCACGGCCCGGAGTTTCGAAAGAAGATGGCGGAGTGCGGGCTGACGTCGATCTATCACGACCTCGGCAACATGAAGCCGTTCAACGAATCGGCGAAGCGCTATATTCTGCGCTGCGAGCAGTGTGCGCTCGAAATCTTGCGACGCCGCTTACCGCGCGCCGCCATGAGCTGCGGCCGCTGCAGCAAACAGGGTTACGATCCGCGGTTCCCGCTCACGCTGCTCGAAGTGACCGAGACACGCGAGCTGGGCATGACCGTTCCGCGCGCGGCATTTAAGTCCCGTGCTTAGATAAGCCGTCTTCTATGGCTTCGTGCCCCGTAGCGTGCAAATCTCGGCATCGAAATAGGTTCCCACGCGTGGCCGGCGCCAGCGCGACGACGATATCCAGCGTTTCATTGGCGTGAACTACGCCATCTAGGCAGTTTGCATTAAATCCAGCGGCACTCAGGCCGATTACCGTTCGTCCCGGGACAACATCAAGGAAGTAGAATCTGCCCTGCGCATCGGTTGTCGTCGAGCCGATTCCCGATGGGTTTACCCAATAGACGCGCGCGTTTCTGATCGGTGTTGCGGTGTCGTATCGTCGAACGGCGCCGCGCAGAGTGCCGGTATTGCCGTCGGCAAGGACAGCCGTTTGCGTCAGCGCCGCGGCTACAACGAACGCAACGAATGCAATTTTCATACCCGTAAGAATGAATTGCATCCGCTCTTTGTGACAATTTCTTTGTCCGGGGCTAGCGACTTTTCCAAGAGCGCGTGATAGAGTATGCATGAGGAGAGACGTGACGGCACAACCTTTGGAAATACGAATGGCCCGCCTTGAGGGTGCATATGAGCAGATCAGCCACCGGCTGAACGGCATCGATTTGCGGCTGGCCGCGATTGAAACGCGAATGGACCAACGCTTTAACGCGATGGACCAACGCTTTGCCGCTATGGACCAGAAATTTCTGTGGGTGATTGGGCTCGTGCTCGTTTCCATTTTATTGCCGCTCGTCCAGCGGTTCGTTTCACACGGATAAAGAGCGCGCTCCGACCTTTATAGAGGCAGAACCCTGGGCCTAAGCGAGAAGATAGGGGCGTGAAGACACGCACCGAGTCCGACTCCATGGGCCAAATCCAGGTTCCCAGCGACAAGTATTACGGGGCCCAGTCCGCCCGCTCGCTCGTCCATTTCGATATCGGCGACGGCGAAACGCCGCGCGACGTGATGCCGCGCCAGGTCATCCGCGCGATGTCGACGCTCAAGAAAGCGGCCGCATTTGTAAACCGCGATCTCGGCAAGCTCGCGGACGAGAAGGCGAAGCTCATCGTGGAAGCTGCCGACGAGGTCATCGCCGGCAAGCTCGAGGCGCATTTTCCGCTGCGCGTTTGGCAAACCGGCTCGGGCACGCAGACCAANNACGTTCCCGACGGCCATGCACATGGCCGCCGCTGAAGCGATGTCCGGCATGCTGCCCGCCGTAAAAAAACTTCGCGATGCGCTGGACGCCAAGTCCAAACAGTGGACGCATATCGTCAAAGTCGGACGCACGCATCTGCAAGATGCGACGCCGATAACGCTCGGCCAAGAATTTTCCGGCTACGTGACTCAGCTCGATCGCGCGATGGCGGCCTGCAAAGCGGCGCTCGACCCGCTGTATGATTTAGCGATCGGAGGTACGGCGGTCGGCACGGGGCTCAACGCGCATCCCGA
>PLED01000087.1:0-399 GCA_003136355.1 Vulcanimicrobiota bacterium
GGCGTGTACGCGGTGAGAAACTCGCCGCGCATGGCCAGCGCGCTAATCGCCGGCGGCGCGTAGTGCCGGTAACTGCCCGCGCCGAGGAAAGAGACCAACGATGCGCCCGGATTCATGCGCGCGAGCTCTTCGAAGCGGCTGACGATTCCCGTCTCGGGCAACGCGGGAACGACCTCGAGCTTTTCGCGCAGTTTCACCGCGTCGGGAACGCGCAGCAGCGCGTCGAGCGACTCGACGCCGACCGTCTGCAGCATCTGCGCGACGTCGCGCTCGGTATGGGGCGTGTACAAGGGTTAGCTTTCCTTGGTGAAGCTCTCGTAGCCGGCGGCCGACATCAGCCCCGACGTTTGCGCGTCGCCCGAAAGCTTCACTTTGAAGAGCCAGCCGCCTTCGAAGGGC
>PLED01000087.1:425-19697 GCA_003136355.1 Vulcanimicrobiota bacterium
AATGCCGACCGTTGCGTTATCGCCGTCGATCTTCACCCATTCGTGCTCTTTGCTGTAGAGCAGGCCTTCAGGCTGCGCCAATCTTGTAACTCCTCTTATAAAAGGGAAGCTCTACGACTTTGGCGCCGTAGGCGGTCCCGCGAATGTGAACTACTACGTCCGTGCCGGGAGTTGCGGCTTCCTTTTCCACCAGCGCGGTTCCGATGCTCTTATTCGCTACCGACGGTCCTATCGATCCGCTGCGGATCTCACCGACTCGCTTCTCGCCCAGAAAAACGTGGTAACCTTCGCGCGCGGGCGCGCGCCCATCCATCACAATCCCCACGATTCGTGGGTAGTCGTCGCGACTTTGCTGATCTTCCAGCGACGCTTTCCCGGGAAACTCCGGCTTGTTCATCTTGACGACCCAGGCCAAGCCCGCTTGCAGCGGCCCGATCTCTTCGGTGAGCTCGTGTCCGTAGAGCGGCATGCCGGCTTCCAGGCGCAAAACGTCGCGCGCTCCCAAACCGGCCGGTATCAAGCCGTTGCCCGCGTTGCCGGCCAACAGTTTCGTCCAGATCTCAGGCGCGTCGGCCCCATCGACGAACAGTTCGAAGCCGTCCTCTCCGGTATATCCGGTCCGCGCGATGACGGCCTTCTTGCCATAGACGTGCCCCTCGGTACAAAAATAATATTTGAGCCCGTTGAGATCGGCGTCGGAATGCGGCTGCAGCATGGCGACCGACCGCGGTCCCTGGATCGCGATCAGCGCGTTGCGGCCGTGCAGCGACGTCAACTTCACGTCCGAGCCGCCAACGCTATCGTTGAGATGCTTCCACATCTTGTCAGCATTGCCGGCGTTGACGACCAGCAGCCAGCGATCGGGCAGGCGGTAGAAAATGACGTCGTCGTGCGCTCCGCCGCGCTCGTTGGTAAAAATGTTGTAGCGCGCCTGCCACGGTTTCATCGTGGGAACGGCGTTGACGGTCAGGCGGTCGGCCCATTCGGCGACGCCGTCGCCTTCCAAGATGAACTGTCCCATGTGCGACAGATCGAAAAGACCCGCGGCTTTGCGAACCGCTTCATGCTCTTGCAGGATGCTTTGGTACTGCACGGGCATGTCGAAGCCGCCGAACGGAATCAGCCGGGCGCTCAGGTTGACGTGCTCGTTGTAAAGAGCGGTGCGTTTCATTTTTTAGCCGGTTTCTCGGCGGCGTAGGAATTCAAGTAGTTGAGCGTTGAGTGCGCCACAACTTTCTCACCGCAGCGGACGGTGACTTCGCCGTAGCAGATCCGGCGTCCGGCTCGCAGCACGTTTGCCTCCGCGACGAGATCCTCCGGGCCGACCGCCGGCGCTAGAAAGTTGCACTGCAGCGAAGCGGTCGTCGTATCTTGGTCGCGTCCGTAGATCGACGCAAGAGCCACATAAAAGACGGTGTCGCACAAGCTGACGATCGCGCCGCCGTGCACCGCTCCCGTACCATTGGAGATCTGCGAGCGGTACGGCATGCGCATAACCGCGGTGCCCTTGCCGACGCTCTCCAGCTTCAGATCGAGCAGCTCGACGAAGTGCGAGCGCTCCTTATCCCACTGCCGTCGGACCGAATCCTGATCGATCGAGCTCAAAACGTCTCTCCGGATTCGGCCAGCGCGCGCCGCAGATAGAGCGGCAGCGCGAAGATCCGGCGATGAGTTTCGGCATCATAGAAAAAGTTTTCGCCGCGCAACTCGCGGCAGTACGGCTCGATGTCGCCTTCATCCAGGCCGGAGAGATCGACGTCGTCGCTGCAAGCGATGAATGCCCAATCGTTGTCGAACGCGGGCACGTGCGTGTAATACGAAGCGACGTGTTTATAGTATTTTCGCAGCGTGCGTGCCATCTTAGCGTGCAGCGAGAGATTGTGAAACCCCGCAGTGCTGGCTTGCAGAACGTAGATGCCGCCCGGTGCGAGCCGGTTCTTGATGTCGCGAAAAACCGAGTCGCAAAATAATGGATTGCTCGGCGAGTCTTCCAGCGGCTCGGTCAGATCGGAGACGATTACGCCGTAGCGGTCTTTATCTTCGGCTAAAAATTTGAGTGCGTCGCCGACGATCACCCGCGCGCGTTTCTCGTCAAAAGCTCCGGCGGACCATTCGGGCAAATACTGTTTGGAAAGTTCGACGACTTCGCCGTCGATGTCCACCATCGTGGCGCGCCGTACGCCAGGATGACGCAAAACTTCGCGCAGCGTCGCGCCCTCGCCGCCGCCGAGGATCAAGACCTCGGAGCGATCGCCCGCGCCGGCCATTGCGGGATGCACGAGCGCCTCGTGGTAGATCTTTTCATCTGCCTGAGAGCTCTGCGTATCGCCGTCGAGAATGAGCATCTTCCCGAAAACGGGCGTGCCGATGATTCCGATATCTTGAAATTGGGAGCGTCCCGCGTAATACACGCGATCGACGGCGTGATAATGCTGTTCGGTGGGAGAGAATTGCTCGACATACCACTGCCAACGTTCGGTCTTCGGCATCGCTTACGAAATAAGAACCGCGGGTTAGGCGGTTCGCGGTCGATCTTTTGCTTCGGTTGCCGTTACAACGTGAGTAAAGGTTCCGTTCTTTGATTCGATGCCACGTTTGAATTCGGTGGTCAGCATTTGCTTTGCGGAGAGAACCTTGGCTGCGTGTAAACAAGCCAGCCACGGGTCCGTATGGTCGCCGCACGTGTAAAAATCCATGGCGGCGTATTGTTTTTCAGGCCAGGTGTGGATCGAGAGATGCGATTCTGCCAGAATCACCGTGCCCGAGACGCCTTGCGGCTCGAAACGATGAAACGAACTCTGCAGAATAGTCGCGTTCGCGGCTCGCGCCGCCGCGACCATCATTGCGTGGACGCCGTCTACGTCCGAAAGGGCCGTCGGGTCACACCCCGAGAGTTCGCACACAATGTGCGTACCGAGTGCTTTCAATTCTGCGCTCTCCTCGACTTGTGGGAATCCCACCTCCGGACTTGTCGGCTGGCGCCTGCAGTGCAGCCACGTCCCCGACCTATCGGCGAGCTCTTGCCGGCGCTTTTTCGGTGCGCGTGCGGCTCGCCGCGATGGCGCGTAAGGGCGCGCCTCCCATGACCGCGAGCTCCTTCCTTAAAAAGAGCTCGAAAAAAGAATAGCCCCTATCGCCCGCGCTGTAAAGCTATTCGAGCGCACTTGCGGTTCCGGCCGAAAATCCGGCCATCCGGGGGCTTTGGAAACCGCCGCGATATAAGCGACCGGCCGGTCAGTTGTCAGGCTCGCAACCGCCACGGCCGCCAGACGGGTCTTAGGGATAGTGAAGATAGGCCTTCGTTATCTTGACTATCGCGAAGCGCTGACATACCTTTATAAGACATGGCCACCCAACTGAAGCCTGCCCAGCCCCTCATCGAGGAATACCGTCACGGGTTCCACGATTCCGAGGACAAGTACGTCTTTAAGTCCGGGAAGGGCCTGACGCGCGAGATCGTCGAGCGCATCAGCGAGATGAAGGGCGAGCCCGCGTGGATGCGCGAGTTCCGCCTCAAAGCGCTGGACGTGTTCCTCAGCAAGCCGATGCCCACGTGGGGCGACACCAAGTTGCTCTCCGAAATCGACTTTGCCAACATTCACTATTTCGTGAAGTCGACCGATCGTGCCGAGCGCTCGTGGGACGACGTGCCCGACGACATCAAGAAGACGTTCGACCGCCTGGGCATTCCCGAGGCCGAGCGCAAGTTTTTGGCCGGCGTTTCCGCGCAGTACGAATCTGAAGTCGTCTATCACAATGTGAACAAAGAGCTCGAAGAGCTCGGCGTACTCTTCTGCGACATGGACACTGCCGTCAAAGAGCATCCCGAAATCGTGCAAAAATATTTGGCGACGATCATTCCGGTTGCCGACAACAAATTCGCCGCGCTCAACTCGGCCGTCTGGTCGGGCGGATCGTTCATCTACGTGCCGCCGGGCGTTGAAGTCAAGCAGCCGCTCCAGGCCTACTTCCGTATCAACGCGGAAAACATGGGCCAGTTCGAGCGCACGCTGATCATCGCCGACAAGGGCTCGAAAGTGCACTACATCGAGGGATGCACGGCACCAAAATTTTCAACCAGTTCGCTGCACAGCGCGGTCGTAGAGCTCGTCGCGTTCGAAGACGCTTCGATCCGCTACACGACGATCCAAAACTGGTACCGCAACATTTTCAATCTCGTCACCAAGCGCGCGTACGCGCACAAGAACGCGACCATCGAATGGGTCGACGGCAACATCGGGTCGCGCTTGACCATGAAGTATCCGGCCATCTACCTGATGGGTGAAGGCGCGCGCGGCGAAGTCCTCTCGATGGCATTTGCCGGCGAAGGCCAACATCAAGACGCCGGCGCGAAAGTCATCCACGCCGCGCCCAACACGACGTCGATGGTCACCAACAAATCTGTCAGCGCGCACGGCGGAAAAACGACGTACCGCGGATTGGTCGAGATATTCCCGGGCGCGGTCGGCGCTAAGACACGCGTCAAGTGCGACGCGCTGATCATGGACGAGGAGTCCGCCAGCGACACCAAACCCACGATGAAGATCCACGAGCAGCGCTCGACCGTCGAACACGAAGCCAGCGTCAGCAAAATCGGCGAAGAGCAGCTCTTCTACGCGATGAGCCGCGGCTTGAACGAAGCCGACGCGACCGCGATGATCGTCAACGGTTTCTTCGACTTCTTCGTCAAGGAACTTCCGATGGAATATGCCGTCGAACTGAACCGCCTCGTCAAAATGGAGATGGAAGGCTCAGTCGGCTAAATCCGCGGCCGGATTTTCGTGCAAAAGTGGCCGCCGCAAGGGCGGCCTTTTTCGTTGCCGAAACCGCTGGGTCCGCACTAAAGAGGAGCAGCTACTTATGCCGATCGTAGGAATAGATACTACCGCGTACTTGGTCAAAGACGTCGACCGCGCTACGAAATTCTATCGTGACGTCATGGGCTTGCCGCTGACGAGCGAATTCGGCGGTCAGGGCGCTGAGTTCGTCATGCCGGACAATTCCACGTTCAGCATTTGGAAGATGAGCGATGGGCCGTGGACGCAGGGTAACGGCGTGATGTTCGCCGTCGACAACTTCGAAGCGGCGGTGGATCGCTATCGCAAAGCGGGCGTGAAGATCGAGCCTGAAACCGAAGACACGCCCGTTTGCAAGATGGCCTTCGCCGAAGATTCTGAAGGCAACACGTTCATCATTCACTACCGCAAGAACGGCCGCGACTAGAAATCCGCGTCATGGCGGAAGAACTTGCCGCTAAGAAAAGCGAGATCGGTGAGGGAGAGGCGCATCGCGTCGTCGTCGACGGCGTCGAAGTGCTGCTTTGCAACGTCGGCGGCGAGATCTATGCTGTCGAAGACATCTGCACGCATGACGGCGGTGCGTTGGATCAGGGCGAACTCGATGGCGCGCGGATCGTCTGCCCGCGCCACGGCGCTACGTTTGATGTGCGCACGGGGGAAGCGCTGACGCTCCCCGCCGTCATGCCCCTGCCCAAATATGCGGTGCGCGTCGACGGCGAGGACATCTACGTCACCGTCTAGGCGCGGACGCGTGCGCTTGATTCTTCGCTTCTTTGCGCTGGCCGTCGCGATTCTCTTGGTCGCGCTCGCCGCGTACGCGGTAAATGCTTTCGCGGGGATGCGCGTGTCGGCACAAACGTCCGGATCGCTGCGCGTCGCGGGTCTTAGCGCACCCGTCCAGATCGTTCGCGACGGTCGCGGCATCCCGCACATACGCGCGCAAAGCGACGACGATCTGTTTTTCGCGCAAGGCTTTGCTGAAGGCTCGGACCGGCTCTTTCAAATGGACTTCATCCGGCGCTTCGTGTACGGGCGGCTGGCCGAAGTCGTCGGTTCGCCGGCTTTGCACGCTGATCAAAACGCGCGCATCGTCGATATTCGCGGGATTGTCGCGCGTCAATGGCTCGCGCTTGGCCCGAGAGATCGCGCGATGCTGCAATCTTTTTCCGATGGCGTCAACGCGGCGATGAAGCAGCAGCCGCTTCCCGTCGAATTTCGCCTTCTGCTCTACCATCCCGAACCGTGGAAGCCGCAAGATTCGCTTGCCGCGGGAATGGCCACGGTTCTCGATCTGATCGATACGTGGGACGACGTGATCCGGCGGGACGGCGTGGGTAAGCATCTGGGGCCGCGGTTACGCATGATCGACCTGTACGCGATCACGGATCCGGCCTACGACGCGCCGATCGCGCCGCCGCGCCCGGCGCCGGTGCCGCCTTTGCAAACATTCGGCATCGACAAAGCGCTGCAGCGCGCCGCTTCAATAGAAGAACGCGCGCCGGTGGGCAGCAACGAATGGGCGGTCGGCGCAAACCACTCGGCAACGGGCCGCGCGCTGCTCGCAAACGATCCGCACCTGCGGCTGGGAATTCCAGGCGTTTGGTATTTGGTTGACCTGCACTCTCCCAATCTGCACGTCGCGGGCGGGACGCTGCCCGGAACACCCGGCGTCATTCTCGGGCATAACGCCGACGTCGCCTGGGGCGCGACCAACGCTACCGTCGTTACCGAAGTCGTCTACCGCACGACGCTCAAGAACGCGCGAACGCGCTGGGAAGTCTTTCACGTGCGGTTCGGCCGCGATGCGCGATTAGGATACAAACAAACATCGCACGGCTTTGTCGCGCAGTCTGACGGCGCCGGCGCCTATTCGGTCGACTGGAACGCGGCAACCCTGCCACGCTCGCCCGTCATTGCTTTTGCCGATTTGGATCGCGCGCGCTCGGTAAACGAAGCTCTCGCGGCGCTGCAGCGATATCCGGGCCCACCGCAAAACTTCGTGATCGCCGATCGCACGGGCGCCGCCGCATACCATATTGCCGGCCTCATTCCAAACGATCCGTCCTGGGGACTGAAAGTACACGCGGCCTCGGATCCGCATTATGCGTACGTCGGATTTCAGGACGTGCCGCACGTCGCACCTTCGCGCGATGCGGTTCTCTTTACGGCGAACAACCGAACGTACGGCGTAGGCTATCCCTACAGGCTCAGCCCGAGTTTTGCGCCGCCCTATCGCGCCGCTCGCCTAAAAACGCTGCTCCATTCAAAAAAACGGCTCGGCATCGCCGACATGGCGGCATTTCAAACCGATACACTCTCCGCGCCGGAACGCGATCTGGCGCGAACGACACTCGCTGCGCTGCGCCGTAAGGGCCTTGCGAACGAACGCGCGCTTTCACCTTATATCGCATCGCTCACGAATTGGAACGGGCGCTTCGATCCGGATTCGCGGGGCGCCGCAATCGTTTGGGAGACGCGGCGAATCGCAGTGGCGGCTCTTGCTAGAGCGCTCGTGCCCGATCGGTACGAAGATTACCAGGCCAGCGCGGACGGCTCGGATTTTATGTTGTTGATGCGATTATTGCGCCACGGGCCGAACCTGGACGCGCTGCTTGTAACGTCGTTCCGGCAAGCCGTCGAAGCCGGCGGAACGCGTTTGCTCGCACCGTGGAGCGAATACGGAAAAGTCACGGTTCACCATCCCCTAAACTCGCTCGGCTTTTCGTTTTTGAACGGCGCGACGCTACCGGGGGACGGCGATCGTTACGGCCTTCACGTGCAGACGGCGACGGCGTCGCAAAGTTTCCGCGCGGTGTGGGATGTGGGCAATTGGGATGCCGGCGGAATGACGGTTCCAAGCGGCGAGTCCGGTCAACCCGGCTCGGGTCACTACACCGATCAAAGCCCGGCGTGGATCGCGCAGCGCTTAGTTCCGCTGCCGTTTAGCGACGCCGCGGTGCGCGCGGCCGCGCGCGCTACATTAACGCTGCAGCCTTAGCGTCTATCGCGCGGCCCAACGCAGCGTCGCGATCGTGTTGGGCTTTGCGGTGCACCACGTTGTAAAATACTGGCGCGGCGGCACGCTGCGATCGCCGCCGGCGAGCGGATACGTCAGCACCGGCCCGGGGGAGACATGCTTGCACGCGAGCAGCATCTGTTCGGTAAAGTCCGCGCGTTTTGCCAGCGGAACCTTGTCGAGGAAGAGCAGCAGACGCGGATGGTCGCCGTCGGTAAACCAGTGGCGCGCTTCTTGCCCTTGCGCATCGTAGCCAATCAGAATCGGGCGCAAGCTGCCGTAAAAATCCATCAGCGCAGAAAACCCATAGCCGTCGGTCATGACGCCGGCTTTGCGCGCCAGCGTCAGCGCGCGAACGTCTTTGGCAAGCGGCGGATAGGTGAACATTTCGAAAGGTCCGCCGTTGTTCAAACGCAGACCGGCGTGGCGAACGCCCGCATAAACGGCATTCGGCGCGATTCCCGCAAAGAATACGAGCGCGCACAGCACCACTGCCGGCGCGAAAATCCATGAACCGCGGCGCAGCTGCCGTTCGGTATTCCAGCCGGCGAATACGCCGCCAAGCCCGACCGCCAGCGAGATGAACGGTCCGATGAACCAATACACTTCAACAGACTCGCGCAGAGCCAGCAACAGGAACACGATGCATAACGGCAGCGCCGTCCACAGGATCAGCGGCTCCTTCGGGCGCAGCGCAACCAGCGTCGCCGCTATCCAAAGCCCGGGCGAAAATCCGATCGCGCCCAAGACATAAATGAGCAAAGGACGGCCGAACGAGTATTGCGGCTCGTGCCGCTCCAGCAGCGCAAACGTAAACGATATCCAATGGTGTGATGCGTTCCAGAAAAGAAACGGCGACCAGACAGCGCACGCGACGAGCACCGAAAGCGCGACTCTCGGAAGCAAGGTCCGGTACGGCTTCGCGCAAGCCGCTGCGATGATGCCGCAGACCAGCGCGACTGCGAAGAAACGCGAGAGCAGCGTCAGGCCAAGCGCGATTCCGAGCAGCGCGAACCACTGCCACGACCGGCCGCGGAACGCGCACGCCGCGCAGTACAGGCTAAGCGCCCAAAACAGTGCGAAGGGGCCGTCGGGGCTGACCATGCCGAACGCAAGAATCATCATCGGCGCCAGTGAAACCGCGAGCGCCGCGATCCATCCGGCACGGCGATCTCCCGTTAACGCGTTTGCGGCGCCGGCTGCGAAAATTGCGGTGCCCAAACCGCACAAAACAAAAGGCAGCCGCACCGCAAACGTCGTCTGCCCGAGCCATGCAAACGCCGCGACCGCAAATGCGACGGCGGGCGGATGATCGACATATCCGGCCGCGAGCCGGCGGCTCCATTCCCAGTAATACGCTTCATCGCCGGTCATCGGCAGCGTGGCGTCAAAGATCGCGCGAAGCGCCGTCACAATAAGGACGGCGCTCCACACGATCGTTCCTACTCGAGATGCGCGCATCGCGCTTCGCTATTTGCTCTAGGGCGAAGATCCCGCCTGCAGAGCCGCACCGAGGAACGCAAAGATCTTCGGCCACGCCTGCTGTCCGGCTGCGACGTTCGCCTGCGCTGAACCGCCGAGCAGAATCTGGATGCCGTTTTGGCCCGCCTGTACGAGCGGTTGCTGCGCGGTGGCGAACAAGAAGATGTGTCCCGCGCCGGCATAGATTTGCGAAGCGTCCGGATAAGCGTGGTGCTGCGCCTTCAAGTACTCCATCGCGATCGCGCATTGTGCAGGCGAATCCCATATCTGGTCGTCTTGCGCCGCCAAGCACAGAACCGGCCCGCGAATATCTTCCAGGTGAAACATCGCAGCCGACACCGCGTTCTTGTCAGCCATAGCCGCGGCGTAGCCGGGCAGCAAATCCAAAGGCTTATGCTGTGCATAGCTTGTCCCGACGGCTTGAGCCATCGCCATGCCGTACGGCACGAACGGAACCGGTTTTCCGGCAATCGTCCAAGACGATAACGGCTTACTGACCGGACCGGTCGGAATGCTTTCCCAACCGAAGGGACTGGGCACGTCCGCAATCACCGCATGAAATTGCGGATACGTCGAAGCCGAAAGCAGCGCGAGCTCTCCGCCTTTGGAGATACCGAAGATCGCGATGCGGTTCGGATCCACGTCGGGCCGTTTCGCAAGCTCATCCAGCGCGCCGCCAACGGTTTCGACCGGAACGAGTTCCAATAGTTTCGGCAGTCCCGGCAAACCAAAATACGCGACCGATGCGGCCACATATCCTCGCGCTGCGAATTGCGGCGCGACTTGCGCCATCGAATCGCCGCCTTCCGAGCCGCCGAGCAAAACGATCGCCGGATGTTTACCGGCCGGCGCCGGCGCGCAGATCGTTCCGGTGAACGTCACCGCTTTGGTGCAATTTGCCGGCATCGCCGGAGCAAGTACGGTCGCGGCGGCTAAAACGAGCGAGGCGAACATGGTGGACTCTCTTCCTTAAGTGGGTTGTTGCTGCGCGCGAGCGATGAGCCGCTGCGCGATGATGCCGGCGCCGTAGAGGACGAAAAAATCGATCTCTCCGTGCTGCCGGTCGATAAAAGCGAGAATGATTCCGATGATGAGGGCTGCGACAAAAACTTCCGAGAGCAGGCCGTCGACCAGCGACGGGTGGGCGTCGCCTTGCGCAGCTACCGGAAAGAGGCGCGGCAGCATCGACGGTACTTGCGCCGCGTAATCGCGATAGCGCTGCCCGTACGCGGCCGACAGGATCGTCTCTTCGTGGCGCGCGAGCATCACGACGAAAATGACATTCGCCGCAATGATGAACGCGCAGCCGGCTAACGGCGCCATCAACCCGATGCCGACGGCAAGAAATGTATTTCCGAGGTAGAGCGGGTTGCGAACGTGCCGGAACGGACCGGCGACGAAAAACTCGCCGCTGAGAGCGTCGGCGTTCCAAACCGTACCGGCGCGCAGATAACTCGAGCCCCAGACGCGCAGGGCGAAGCACACTATGGCGCAGGCCGCTGCGAACGCGACCATCCACGCCGGGCCGTTCGGGCCGAATGAGCGCCCCAATTCTCGATATGCAGGAATGTACGCGTGGTGCAGCATGCCCGACGCGAATCCGCCAATGAAAAACCCAATGAAGAAAATCGCAGCGAAGACCCATGTGCGGCCGCGATACCACCACGGCGACGTCACGATGCGCTTTCTTTCTCAAGCAGGCGCTGCATAGCGCGGACGTGCTCCACGAATGCGGCGCGGCCCGTCTTCGTCAAACGGTAACGCGTCTGCGGACGGCGCGCGACAAATACTTTTTCTTCAGCTACGTAGCCGGCGTCGACGAGCTTCGCCAGGTGCGCTCCGAGGTTGCCATTGGTTGTTTGCGTCGCCTGCTGGAGATCGCTGAACGCGATCCACTCCGCGTCGAGCAGCTCCGCGATCACGCCGAGGCGGATCTTCGAAAGCAAGAGATCGTCCACGTCAGTCGCGCGACGTCAAGCTGATGAGACCGAAACCCGCGTAGCCGAACAGCATTCCAGCCGCCAGCACGTAGCCGGTAATCGTGGGCAGAAAGTTCGCAGCCGCGACCGAGACGAGCACGATGATGCCGCAGACGAGTGCGCGCCGGTTGCCATGCACGGCGATAAAGAACAGCACAATCGCGGCAGCGATATTCCACACCGCGGAGCTGGCCCACGTCGTAAAGATGTGGAATCCGAAGGCATCGGCGAAGAACGCTACGCCGAGCGAAATCCATAGCACCGCAAAAAACTCGCGCTGAATGAGAGGCAGCCCTTCAGAGCACTTGCCGAGCTGGCGTCCCCGCAGCACGCTAAACAAGATCGCGGCAGCAAAGAACAGCGGCAGCACCCAGAGCGCCCAGCTCGGGATGCGCCCATCGATGATGAGCTGGAAAGCCAGCGTTACGCTTGTTCCGACGAGGCCCCAGACGAGAAAGAACTCGCCTCCAACGCGCAGCGACCGCTCCGAGCGGGTCAAGATGCGGTCGACCATTTCGATGTGCTCGCGGGCCTGGGCCGGGCTGAGGGATTCCATGGCAGTCTCCGTTCTAGATGAATCTGTTTTATAGACTTCTCTGCCAAATATACTACCGGTCGCCTCAGCCGTCAAGGGTCCTCGCGGTCGAACCGGACCCGGCGCGTTGACAGGGCTCCGGGTGGATGCTAATGTTCCAAAGTTATGTACGCGATTATCGAGACGGGCGGCAAGCAGTATAAGGTCGCCGAGGGCGACGTCATCCGCTGCGACTTGCTCGAGAGCGAAGTCGGCAAGAACGTGACGTTCGATCAGGTTATCCTGGCGAGCAAGGGCGGCGAAAAAGTCACGCTCGGGTCGCCGCTCGTGAAGGGTGCGTCAGTCGTCGGCAAGGTTCTCCGCCAAGCCAAAGACCGCAAGATTTTGGTCTTCAGATACAAATCCAAGAAGCGCGTCCGCACGCTCAACGGCCACCGCCAACCGTTTGCCGAGATTCAGATCACGAAGATCGAGTTGCCTTAAGCGCTCCGCGGTGATGAACGTCACGTTTCGCAAGGACAGCCGGCACCGGCTGTCCTCTGTTTTTGCCGAAGGTCACGTCGAACTGCCCGAAACCAGTTCGGATGAGTTTTCGCTTGTCTGCGCAGCCGTTTCGGGCATCTTGCAGGCTGCGCGCCTCGGTTTGGAAGCGCACGTGAAGGTGCCGCTCGACGCCACGCAAAGTTCGGGCACGCTTTCGCTGCGGTGGCCGAGCAGTTGCCGCGAGGACGAGCGCGTGCAGGCCATCGTGGACACGGCCCGCCTCGCGATAGCCCAAATCGCCTCGCAGTATCCGCGCCACGTCGTTTGCCACGAGGAAACAGAAGCCTAACTTCGCGGGTAAGAGTGAGAGACAGGCTTCCGCCACGAATGCTTCATTAGGAGAATTTGATGACAGAGACGTACCGCACGCCCCCGGCGGAACAGCAATGGCCCGCCGACGATCGACCCGGCAACGACGTATCGAACGAAGCCGGCAAAGCTTTGCTCGTAGGCGTGCTGGGCGGTTTAGTCGCGGCCGCCGGATATCTGGTATTCCAGCGCCTGCCCGAGGATCAAAAAGGCCGCCTGCAGTCGCAAGCCAAGCAGCTGCTGCAAGAGCGCATCGGCGAGATCCGCCGCAACTTTAACGTCTAGGGTCCGGCTCCTTTTTTGGGTTCGACGCCCTCCGGCTCGACCGGCAGGGCCGGCTCGAACGGCAGCTCGGCCGCGGCGGGCGTGCCGATAGGCGGAACTGGTTCGCTGACGTCCGCGGCGCGATCCATTTCACGCAAAAATGACTGCGACGTGTTCTGCACTTCGCGCATCATCTTCCCGGCTTGACGCATGACGCCCGGCAGCTTCTTCTCGCCGAAAACGAGAAGCGCGAGCACGCCGAGGATCGCCATGTCCGGTATGGAGAGCACTCCCGCACTTTTGAGAGGGTTGCCCCGCGACCCTGTGCAAGGTTGCGCGTCCCGTGAAGATCATCTACACGCGGGGCAACCGGACGGAGACTCTCGCCTCCCTTTCGACGTTGCGAAAGATTCTCAATAGGTTTGTCGCGCACCGGGTCTTCTACGAAGTCTCCAGCCGCAACAAGCGGGGGCATGAGTTTTTCTCTGCCAAGAACGTCTTCGTCGTCGGCTCCATCGAGATCGTGAATCGTGACTATTTGACGATTACGATTTTTGACGCGCACAACGCGACGCATTCGATCGAAATCCTCAACCCCGCGACGATGCGCATCTACGACGAGATGCCCGGCAAAGGCTTCGCGGTGTCGTTCATCAGCGAAAGCGAAGGCGGTGTGGAATCGCGCTGTTATCTGCGCGACGAGGGCGAAGAGGGCGACGGTGATATGCATCGCACCGCGCTTGAGAAGATCACCCTTCCGCAGCTCTTCGAATACTTAGAAGAGATCACGAATACCGATCTCGTGAAATAGCCCGTAGGCCTACGTGAGTTTGGCGGCGCGGCGCAATTCGCGGACGGAATCGGCCGTGCGGCCCATACGCTTGTAAGCCACGGCCAGATTATGGTGCGCAGGGCCGTAGCGGTCGTCGGCTGCGATGGCAGCATGGTAGCGGGCCACCGCGGGTTCGAGCTCGCCCGATTCCAAGTGCAGGTTCCCGATGTTGACGAGCGCCGGCGCGTAACGCGGGACCGCCGCGAGCGCGTCCTTGAATGCGAGCAGCGCTTCGTCGCGGCGGTGCAAGCTGACCAGAGCGACGCCGCGCTTGTTGAGCCGCGCGGCGCGGTCTTTCGGAAGAAGCGCTTCATCTTCTAATAGGTCATCCAGGCGGCGCAGCGCTTGCGCGTACTCTCCGCTTGCCAGATCGCGCAACGCCAGATCGTATGGCCCCAGCGGCTTGCGGCGCCAAGGAGCGAGGAAGCGTCGGAGGTTGAACACTCGACCTATGTTCACGATCGACGTGCTGACGCTCTTCCCGGAGGTCTTCGCTCCGTTCGTCGGGCTGTCGATCATCGGTCGCGCGGTCGAAGCCGGCGTCGTGGATATCCGTTACCATCACGTACTCGATGCGTTGCAGAGTAACGAGCGCGCCGACGACGAGCCTTACGGCGGCGGACCCGGCATGGTGATGCGCCTCGAACCACTCGCCCGGATTCTCGATGCGATCGCGGCTGGGGCCCCGCAAAACGAACGCCGCATTTTGGCCGTGCCGTCTCCGGGCGGCAAGCCGTTCACACAGGCCGAGGCGACGCGCTTCGCCGGGCAAGACCGGCTCGTCTTTCTCTGCGGCCATTACGAGGGAATCGACGACCGGCTCGGAGCGCTCTATCCGGTAGAAGAGTATTCGCTGGGCGACTTCGTGGTCACCGGAGGCGAGCTGCCCGCGCTGGCGATGATCGACGCGACCGTCCGGCTGCTGCAAGGCACGCTGACGGCCGCCTCCCTGGAGAGCGAGTCGTTTGGCGAAGGCGGCCTAGACTACCCGAGCTACACCCGCCCGCCGGTCTTCAGAGGAGTCCACGTTCCCGAGGTGCTCCTTTCCGGCAATCATGCCGCGATTGCGCGCTGGCGGCGCGAGGCATCCCGGGAGCGGACGCGCGCCAAGCGTCCCGACCTCGACGGCCCGTCATTGCGGAACGACGAGCGCCCGTGATAAAATCCCCAAGCCATGAACGTCATCGATCTCCTCAATCAAGAGCAGCGTAAAGAAAACGTGCCGGATTTTCGTCCCGGCGACACCGTGAAAGTCTATTCGAAGGTCATCGAAGGCGGCAAAGAGCGCACGCAGATGTTCGAAGGAGTCGTGACGGTGCGCAAGGGCGGCGGCGCGCAAGAATCGATCACCGTCCGCCGCGTCGCACACGGCGTCGGCGTCGAAAAATCGTTCCTGCTGCATAGCCCTCGCGTCGAACGGATAGAGGTCAGCAAGCGCGGTTCGGTCCGCCGCAGCCGTCTCTATTACCTCACCGAAAAAGTCGGCAAAGCCGCGCGCATCAAAGAGAAGAAAGCTGCCCGCTAATCTGGCCCTTTCCCCGCTTCAGCTGCTGGGGCTGATTTGCGTTTTTGCCGTCGCGCGCGTCGCGCTCAGTTTCAAGACCGACAGCGCGAAGATCGCGGTCCGCGAGTATCTCGACGCATTCATCGTCGCCGGACTTGCCTCGCTCTTTCTGATCACGTTCGTTATCCGGACGTTCTACATTCCGTCTGATTCCATGGTTCCGACGCTGCAGCAAAACGACGTGCTGCTCGTCAACGAATTCGAATATCGCGTGCACGGACCGGCCCGCGGAGACATTGTGGTTTTCAAACCGCCGATCGCGTCGCCGACCGATTTCATCAAACGCGTCGTCGCGGTGCCCGGCGACACGCTGCGCGTCAGCGGCGGCGTCGTCTACGTGAACGGCAAACCGCTTGACGAGCCGTACATTTCACAAGCGCCTTCCTATCAGCTTCGCGTTGCGGATTACGGAATCACAGTCGATAGCGGAAATGGTCCGCAGCGGCTCAACGCGGCGCAAGCCGACGTTCCGCCGCGGGCGCTCTGGCAAGCTCCCGACCGCGTTCCGGCCGGCTATTACTTCGTGATGGGAGACAACCGTAACGATTCGGACGATTCGCACATCTGGGGTTTCGCTCAACTGCGCGGTACATTCGCGGCCGGACCGCTCGCGCGAACACACGCCGCAGCGCAATTCACGGGGCGCGCTTTCTTACTCTTGTGGCCGCTCAACCGGCTGCGAGTCCTGCATTAGCAGACGGGATTGATCGCCGTGACGCCGGTCCAACTGCTCATCCTGGTCGCGATCTTTCTGGTTGCCAGAATTATTCTGAGTTTGCGCCCGGTTGCCGCGGGATCGCACGGCAAATCGGCCGTATTCGCGCGCGAATATCTCGACCCGTTCATCGTGGCCGGCTTAGCGGCGTTCCTCTTGATTACGTTCGTGGCGCGCACCTACTACATACCATCGGCTTCGATGGTTCCCACACTGCAAATCGGCGACGTGCTGCTGGTCAACAAGTTCCAATACCGTTTCGTGCGCCCGAGCGAAGGCGACATCGTCGTCTTTCCGCCGCCGATTCCCACGACCGATGACTTCATCAAGCGCGTGATCGGACGGCCGGGCGACCGGCTCGCCATCAGGGACGGAGTCGTCTATCTGAATGGCAAGGCGCTCGTCGAGCCCTATATCGCTGAGCGGCCCGGCTACAATCTGCAGATCCGCAACTACGGCATCTATGTGACCCAGCTCGGCGACCCGAAGAGTTATGACGTGCTCGACCCGCATAACGCCAACGTGCCGCCGCGCCAATACTGGAGCGCGCCCGATCGCATTCCGAAAGATTGCTATTTCATGATGGGCGACAACCGCAACGATTCCGAAGATTCGCATGTCTGGGGTTTCGCGCAATTCGCGGGCAGGTTCGACAGCGGACCGGAGATGGGCAAGCCGGCATCTTTCACCGGCCGGGCGTTTCTGATCTTCTGGCCCTTCAGCCACGCGCATATATTGTAAGAGACTCTTAGCAAGTGGGCCGAAGGCCGGGGGCCCCAACGGCTCTGCCGGTGGGGGGCGTGGAGCGCGCAGCGCGGATACGCCTGTTAAACCGGATTCGCCCCGTAAGGGGCGAAGAAGTCGATCCGTGCAAGGGCAACTGCATTGGCGGTCCGTCGCACGGACGACGCTGCAACTGTGTGCATTAGCCGCGCTGGCGTTGGCGTTCTTCATGCGAACGCCCGAGGTCTCCGGGCTTTCGATGGCTCCCCGGATTGCAAGCGGCGAATTCGTTCTCATCAACACGATCTCATATCGTTTGCACACGCCGCAGCACGGCGACATCATCGCCTTCCGCCACGAATCGCCGGCGCCCGAAGTCTTCATCAAACGCATCATCGGCTTGGCCGGCGACAAGGTCGCGATCGATCGCGGAAAAGTGATCGTCAACGGATCCGCACTCTCCGAACCTTACGTCCGGTTTGCCGACAACCGGAGCTTTCCCGAAGTCACCGTCCCAGCGGGCTCGCTCTACGTCTTGGGCGACAACCGGGTCGACAGCAACGACTCGCGTTATTGGGGTTTCGTGGCACAGGATCAGGTGCTGGGCAAAGCCGTCGCGGGTATTTGGCCGCCGGCTGCGCTCGGCACGTTCTGAGGCATGAAAGACGCCGTCTTCGAGCAAGTCATCCAATGGTATCCGGGCCACATGGTCGCCGCGATGCGCAGGATGGCGGACTATGTCAAACTCGTGGACGTCGTGATCGAGGTCGCCGATGCGCGCGTGCCCGAGAGCGGATTCAACCCAATGCTCGACGAGGCCGCCGGCAACAAACGCCGGCTCAAAATCCTGAGCCGCGACGACCTGGCCGAACGTTCCGAGACGGTGCGCTGGCTCGAAGCGCTCGGACCGCAAGCGATCAGTGTCAATGCGCGAACACAGGGCGCGTTCGTCGAGGTCAAACGCCGCCTGCGCGCCCTCGTCGCCGACGGGCACCGTCCCCAACGGGCGATGGTCGTCGGTGTTCCGAACTCCGGGAAGTCTTCAATCATCAACGGGCTGGCGGGCCGCTCGGTCGCGCGCACCGAGGACCGGGCCGGCGTGACGCGGCAGCTGCAGTGGTTCAAAGTCGGCAAGGAGCTCGAGGTGATGGACACGCCCGGCATACTGGTGCCCCGCATCGCCTCCGCGGATGCCCAATGGAAACTTGCTTTGGTGGGCGCCGTGCCGCGCGATCACTACGACCCAGAGGATGTGGCCGATCGTTTTCACCGCTGGCTGACGGAAAAGACCGGCGGACGGACGAAGGTGCCCGACCTCCCGGCGTTTGCGCACGCGCGAGGATTCGTGCGGCACGGCGGAGAGAGCGACTACCATAACGCCGCGCGATCGTACGTGAAAGATTTCAACGACGGCAAGTTCGGCAGGATAACTTTGGAGAGCGCCACGCGTGACGTCGAAACAGCGTAAAGCCAAAAACGCCTACGAACGCGAGCGGCGCCGCTTACACCGCATTCATTTCTTTGAAACTGCCGCGCGCGCGCAAGGCTTCCTGTATGTCGGCGGCATCGATGAAGTCGGCCGCGGGCCGCTGGCCGGTCCCGTCGTCGCCGCATGCGTGGTCGCCTCCGAGCCGCTGATGCTGCGCGGACTCAACGATTCCAAACAGGTTAAACCGGAATTGCGCGCGGAGCTGGCCGAGACGATCAAAGATCGCTGCTCGGCATGGAGCATCGGCAGCGCGAGCGTGGCGGAGATCGATCGCCTCAACATTTACTGGGCAAGTGTGCTAGCGATGGAACGCGCGCTCGCGGCGCTGGCGACTCTGCCGCAATACCTGATCACCGACGCGGTGCGCATCAAGTCTTTCGCCGGTCCACAGGAGCCGCTGATCAAAGGCGACGCCCGCAGCGCGATCGTTGCGGCCGCATCGATCGTCGCCAAAGTGCATCGCGACGGGCTGCTGCGCGAGTTGCACGAAATCGAGCCACGTTACGGCTTCGCCGATCACAAAGGCTACTCGACCCCCGAACATTTGCGCGCGCTCAAAGAACACGGGCCGTGCGTCCATCACCGTTCGGGCTGGTGGCGCGTACGCGAAGCGCAGCTCGAGTTCGGATTTACGATCACCGAAGCGGAAGCAGCATTTGGCGCTTGAGCGCAACGCGAAAGGGCGTGAGGGGGAAAGTCGCGCCGCCGCGTTTTTGGAAACCTCCGGATATCGCGTAGTGCGCCGGAACGTGCGCGTACCCGGGGGCGAGATCGATCTGGTCTGCCGCGACGGCGCGACGATCGTTTTCGTCGAGGTGAAGCGCCGCGACACGCGCACCTTCGGCAGCGCGCTTTCGGCGGTCGGCCCNNGACGTCGTCGCGCTCGACGGCGACCGCATGACGCTGCACCGCAATGTCTTCTGACGTCGTTGCGAGCGGACAGCAGGAGTTACGCCGCTCGGTAACTCCGTGGGGTTCGTACTCCTGGGGGTACGCCGACGTCGGCGCCGGCATCTTTGTCG
>PLED01000014.1:0-167 GCA_003136355.1 Vulcanimicrobiota bacterium
ACCATGACGATTGCCGCGCCGCCCATGGCGAGCTTCACCATAAGATCGTAGATCTCGGCTTTGGCCCCGACGTCGATACCGCGGGTCGGTTCGTCAAACAGAAACACCTTCGCGTTGCCGAGCAGCCACTTCGCGAGCACGACTTTCTGCTGATTTCCGCCGGAGAG
>PLED01000014.1:266-5626 GCA_003136355.1 Vulcanimicrobiota bacterium
GCACCGGCGATCGCGCGCACGATTTCGGTGCGCCCCGCTCCAACTAAGCCCGCGAGACCGACGATCTCGCCTTGCCGCACTTCGAACGACACGCCGTTTACGGCAGGCGTGCGCGTTAAGTCTTGGACCTTTAGCGCAACCGGGGCACCGGCCGGCACCGGCGGCAACTCCGGGAAATGCGACTCCAGCCGCCGTCCGACCATCGCGCGGATAATGTCGTCGGGCGGAAAATCCTTGGCTTCGCGCGTTTCGATGACGCGCCCGTCGCGCAGAACGGTCACGCGATCCGCGATCTGCGGCAGCTCTTCAAGACGATGCGAAATATAGACGATTCCGACCCCGCGCGCCTTCAGCGTGCGGATGACCTCGAAAAGCTTGCTTATTTCGCGGTCGGTGAGCGCCGCGGAAGGCTCGTCCATCACGATAATGCGCGCGTTGCGCGACAGGACCTTGGCGATTTCGATCAACTGCTGCTGCGCAACCCGAAGCTGCGACGTTTCGACCGTCAGCGGCAGCGAAATAGCGAGTTCGCCGAAGACTGCCTCGGCACGCTGGCGCGCGGCGCGCTCGTCGAGCAGCAAACCGTTGGTGGGCTCGTTGCCGAGCACGATGTTGTCGACCGCGTTGAGCGCCGGGACCAAATTGAACTCTTGATAGATCATGCCGATGCCCAGATTTTCGGCTGCGCGCGGCGAGTCGATGGAAACGGTCTTGCCATCGACCGCAATTTCGCCGGTGTCGGCGCGCTCCGCGCCGGCCAGGATCTTCATGAGCGTCGATTTGCCGGCGCCGTTTTCGCCGACCAGTGCGTGCACTTCGCCGGCCTGCAAGTCGAGCGAAACGTCTTCGAGCGCGCGAACACCGGGAAACGTCTTCCCGATGCCGCGCATTTGGAGGAGCGGACTAGCCGGCTCTGTTATTTCGCGTTGGCCTTCGTGTAGGTTCCGACCGGAACATCGATGCGTGCCGGAACGGTTTTTCCGGAGAAATAATCGTGGATGACGTCGATCGTCTTGGCTCCGATAACATCGGGATGCTGGATCGCGTCGCCCACCATCGAGCCGTTGGCAATCGCCGTGCGCGCTTCGGGCGATGCGTCATACCCGACGACCGCGATGCCTTTCATACCGGCCGCTTGAATCGCCGCGACCGCGCCGAGCGCGGAGTCGTCGTTGATGCCGAAGATGCCTTTGAGATCCTTGTAGCGCTGCAAAACGTCGCCCGTGTCGGCATTCGCCTTCGTGCGCGTACCGCCGGAGTCGACATCGGCGACGACTTTGACGTTGGGACATTTCTGCGCG
This sequence comes from Vulcanimicrobiota bacterium, assembly GCA_003136355.1. Taxonomy (GTDB): domain Bacteria; phylum Vulcanimicrobiota; class Vulcanimicrobiia; order Vulcanimicrobiales; family Vulcanimicrobiaceae; genus Rubrimentiphilum. The sequence continues at coordinate 1,568 of PLED01000014.1, forward strand.
AGCGCCATGCGGAAACCTTTGACGCGATCCTGCACGCTCGTTACTTCGGGTTCGTCGATGATCGCGACGCTGCCCGATCCGTGCAGCGCGTTGCACATCAGCATGCCCGCTTGCTGTCCGCCTTGCACGTTGTTCGAAGCGACGTGGGAAACGACGGCGCCCTGTTTGCTCGCGTTGGCGATGTCGGCGGTAAAGACCGGAATGTTCGCGCCGTTGGCTTCAACGATCGCGCTGCCGATCGCTTGCGAGTCGTAAGGCGTTAAAATGATCGCATCGACCTTACGCGAGATAAAATCCTCGACTTGCGACTGCTGGCGCGCGCTGTCGCGGCTGGCGTCGACAAAAGTGACTTTGTAGCCGAACTTGGCGGCTTCCGATTTCATCCCGGCTTCCATCTGCTGATAGAACTGCGCTTCGAGATCTTGAATCGAGACGCCGATCGTCTTTGGCCCGGGCGAATTCACGCCGGCCGTCGTTTTTGCGGTCGTGGTCGTTCCGTTCGTGGTTGTCGTCGAGCCGCTGTTCGAGGAACATGCCGGCACGAGAAGGGCAATTGCGGCCAAAGCCGCCGGGCCAAATTTCTTCAAGATCGATCTCCCAGTCTAAAAGAAGCGTCGCGCTCGGAGGTTATATCCACAGCGGGGTCAGCCCCCCTGTGAGCGCTGTGGAAAACGCCCGCGCGCGCCGGTGGTTAAGCGAGCGAGCCAAAGGGCCGCCACAATGACGATGACGGTATAAATCACGCCCTGGAGCACGTGGCCGTAGAGATAGGCCCCGGTGCCGAAAAGAGCCGCGTAAATCCCCACTAGGCCCAAAACCCAGCAGAGCAGCGAGTTCGGAAGGCTGTCGGGAGAGGCCGGCGCTCCGGTGCGGTTGCGAACCTTGGCCCAACCCGCTCCGGCGGGGCGGACCTTGTCGTAGAAAGCATCGAGCGTTGCGTCGTCCACCGGCGGCGTGAGGAACGTCACGGCAAGCCAAACGACGGTCGTTATGCCGACGGTCGTAAGCAGCACGATGTTGTCGTCGAACGTGCGGCCCGCTTTCGAAAGCACGAAAAACGTCAGCGAAACCGCAAAGGAAGCCGCCATCGCGCTGACTTCCGTCCAGGCGTTCACGCGCCACCAGAACCAGCGCAGCAAATAGACGAGCCCCGTACCCGCGCCGATCGAAACGATCAGATGAAACGTCTGTTGCGCGTTGTCGAGCTGGAACGTCAGCGCGATCGCGAGCAGCATCAGAACGACAGTGAAGATCCGGCCCACGAGCACGTAATGTTTCTCGGATTTATCGGGCCGTATGAAACGGCGATAGAGGTCGTGCACGAGATACGACGTGCCCCAATTCAAATGCGTTTCGAGAGTTGAACGGTATGCTGCGAAGAGTCCGGCGACCATGAATCCCGCAAAGCCGGCCGGCAAAAAGACGAGCATCGCCGGGTAAGCGATGTCGTTGCCGAGCAAGTTCGGCGGAAGATGCGGGAAGCGGTGCTGAATGTCGCCGAGCGTCGGATACACGATGACCGACGCGAGCGCCACGATGATCCATGGCCACGGCCGCAACGCGTAATGCATCACGAGGAATAGCAGCGTTCCAAAAACGGAATCTTGTTCGGTCTTTGCAGAAAGCATACGCTGCGCGACGTAACTTCCGCCGCCCGGCTCCGCGCCCGGATACCACGACGACCACCACGCAACGGTGAGCGGAATCACAAAGATGGCCGCGGCAGTTTTCCAATCGGAGAAATCAGGCAGCACGTTCAGCAAACTCGGATGCACGGCATGAATATGCTGTAAAAGGCCATGCAATCCGCCAACTTGCGCACTGCGGATGGCGAAAAACGCCGCCGCAAACGCGCTGGTCATCGTGATGCAAAACTGCAGCATGTCGGTGACCATGACGCCCCACAGTCCGGAGATGGAGGCGAAGATTACGGGAAATGACGCGCCGATCAGCAGCGTCTCAAGCTCGGGGATGCCAAAGAGAATGCTCGCAATTTTGGCAGCGGCCAAGTTTACGCTCGCGATGACGAAGCAGTTAAAGAACAGTCCTAAGTAAACAGCACGGAAGCCGCGCACGAAAGCCGCACCTTTTCCGGAGTAGCGCTGCTCGTAAAACTCGAGGTCGGTCAGCACGCCACTGCGCCGCCACAGCCGGGCGAAGAAAAAGACCGTCGCCATGCCGGTGAGCAAGAAAGCCCACCACACCCAGTTGCCCGCGATGCCGCCGGTGCGCACGAGGTTGGTTACGAGGTTCGGCGTGTCGGTGCTGAACGTGGTTGCGACCAGCGAGATGCCGATCAGCCACCACGGCGCCTGACGCCCGGCCACGAAAAACTCGGCCGTGTTTTTCCCCGCTCGCCGCGCCAGCACGATCGCCGGCACGAACATGATGGCGACCGAGACGACGATGATGACCCAATCGAGCGTAGTCAGGTGCATGCGGCGCGGCTTCGGCTCTTATTGAGAGGCGGCCTTTCCAATGGACGCGCTCGGCGTGATAGAGTCTCGTGCTCTCACTTGCCTTTTCGGCGGCGATGCTCGGTATCGACGGCTACGTGGTGCGCGTTGAAGCGGACAGTTCACCCGGCTCGCCGGTTTTTGCGATCATCGGCTTGCCCGACCGCGCTTTAAATGAAGCGCGCGAACGCGTGCGCAGCGCGATCTTCAATTCGGGCTTTCTCTATCCGGCGGGCCGGCTGCTGATCAACCTTTCGCCGGCGGACGTGCGCAAGGAAGGTCCAGCGTTCGACCTTTCGATCGCGCTGGCGCTGCTCGCCATGGACGAACAAATCGATCGCCTCGCGCTGCAAAACTTCGTAACACTGGGCGAACTCGGGCTCAACGGATCGCTGCAGCCAGTTGCCGGCATTCTGCCGATGGTGCTCGGCGCGCGCAACGCAGGTTTCACAAAGATCGTCGTTCCGCGCTTGAACGCCGAAGAAGCCGCGCTAGTCGAAGGCATCGATCTCTTCGCGGTCGATACGCTGCAGGACGCGTGGTCGGCGATCGCCGGAAACGGATCGAAGTGGCGCACGCATACAAGCGCGCCGGCGCTTTCGCCGCTCGATGAAGTGCTGTACGGCGATCTCGCCGACGTGAAGGGCCAAGCGGGCGCGAAGCGCGCGATGGAGATCGCGGCGGCGGGCGGACACAACTTGTTACTACTCGGGCCACCCGGTTGCGGCAAGACGATGCTCGCGCGGCGCCTGCCCTCGATTCTTCCGCCGATGACGTCGAACGAAGCGCTCGAGGTCACGAAAATTTACAGCGTGGCGGGGTTGCTCGGTTCGCGCCCGGGAATCGTGCGCGCGCGCCCATTCCGTTTTCCGCATCACACGATCAGTCAGACTGCGCTCGTCGGCGGCGGGAGCGTGGTGAAGCCGGGTGAGATCAGCCTCGCACACCACGGCGTATTGTTTCTAGACGAACTGCCGGAGTTCGCGCGCGGCGCGATCGAAGTGATGCGGCAGCCTATCGAAGAGGGCAGCGTCACGATCGCGCGCGCGTCGGGAACGTTTACCTATCCGGCGCGGTTCATGCTCGTCGCGTCGATGAACCCGTGCCCGTGCGGCTATCGCGGCACCCGGAGCGCCGAGTGCCGCTGCGACGACGCAGCGGTGGCGAAATATGTTTCGAAGCTCTCCGGCCCGCTGCTCGACCGCATCGACCTTCAGATCGAAGTCAGCCGCGTGCCGTTCGACGATATGGTGCGCACGGGCGGCGCGGAACGCTCCGCAACGATTCGCGCCCGCGTGCTCGCGGCGCGCGAGCGTCAGCGCAAGCGGTTTACCGGCACGGCGTTAACGTGCAACGCTGACATTCCGGCCAACGGAACGCGCGCGTACTGCCGCCTTGACGGACTTGCAATGCAGTTGTTAAAGCGGGCCAGCGAGCGCAAACAGTTTTCAGCCCGCGCACTCGACCGTATTGCGCGCGCCGCGCGCACGATTGCCGATCTGGCCGAGAGCGATGAAATTCTTGCCGAGCACGTCGCCGAAGCCGTGCACTATCGGAGTCTAGAGCGGCTCGCTACGGCTGCATTAATCAAAAGCGGCACTGC
>PLED01000065.1 GCA_003136355.1 Vulcanimicrobiota bacterium
TCGATCATCTCCATCGTGCGCTTGGCGCTCGACGCATACTGCAGCGCGTTGGCCGATACGAACTCCGTCACCGTCAGGCCCAGGCCGAACGGTTTATAAAGCGCGCGCATCGTCCGGTTGGTCACGCCCGACATCGGCGCCAGCACCAGCGGCGGCCAAATCTCGTGCGGCCCGATGACCAGAGGCTTCATAGCGACCGTATTCTAGCACCACTTGCGCTTCCCGGCTATCGGCGTGATAGCAGGGTAGCGCCCGTAGTTTAACCGGATAAAACGCTCCCCCTCGCAAGGAGAGATTGTGGGTTCAAATCCCTCCGGGCGCACGCGATTTCCTCGCGGGATAACTCAGACGGAGGTTGCGAGCCGTGCTATACTGGGCCTATCCTTGCGAGGGAGTCTATCCGGAGCTACGGTAAGGGGATGCGGAAACGCGTCCTCTTGTTATTTTACGTTGCTCACGCTAATGTCAAAGTGCTTCGTCGGGGCAGCTCTTCAAACAGAGCTACGGAAGGGGATGCTGAAACGCGTCCCCTTCTTCTTTCGGCTCAGCGCTTCTTCGCCCATAGCCACATATTCTCGCCCAGCGCTTGAAACCTGATCGCTCCGTACCTGAAGAGCAAGACGCCCGGAAGTTGCAAAAGTATCCGTTCGGGCCATGGCGTCGATAAAAAATACGGCGCATCCCACAACCCGTCGTAGCGCACATCCTCAACGTCGAACCCGCATGCATCGAGCAGCTTCTCGAAGTACGGAAGCTCCTGAATGTTGCAATGCGTTTCATCGCGATACGCGAACCAGCGCCGCCCTTTTATCCGCCGTCCGACCGAGCGCGGATTGGGCGTGGAAAGAACCAGAATACCACCCGGCTTCAGCCGCGCGGAAATCTTCTGGAGCAGCGCGCGGTCTTCGGTCACATGTTCGATCACGTCGAACAGCGTTATACAATCGAACTGGACGTCCGGGAACGGGAGCGCCCCCTCGGGATCTGTGCGTTCCAAGGCGATTCCCGGATTGCGCTGCGCGGTCAACTTCAGAGCTTCATCGCTCACGTCGCATCCGTAACGATCGGGAAAATCAGAGATGTCTTCGAGGAACTGACCCGTTCCGCAGCCGACATCGAGGATGGCGGCGCTTCTGGAAAGCTCGCGCCTCAATTTTGCCGGGACATATCCTTTCGAGCCAAAGAGCTTTCCGTAGAGATTCCGCCGGCGCGGCGCGAAATAGTCATGTCCGTACGGACCCGAGCCGTTCACAGCGCCTTTGCGCCGGCCAACTTCGCTATTTCATGAAGCGCATACAACATCCACACCGTTTGCTCGCCGTTTCCGGGACCGTTGAATACGTTGACGGCCGGCGGGGGAACGTTTACCTGCGAGGCCTCAAAAACACGCGGTTCGTTATTTTGCTGCTGTTCATCTTTAACGAATGCGAGCGTCGCCGCGACCTGATTCCAATCGCCCTTCTGCGCGAAGAACAACATCTGCCACGCCAGCACTTTTCCCGAAGTGATCGGCGCCGGATGCATGTCTTTGGTGAAGCCGATACTGATGACGCGATGCCCGTTCCAGACAAAGCTTCCATACTGCATCAATGCGGCTACGGTTTGATCGTAGATCTTCGGGTCGACACCTTCCCAGCCGGCGGCGGTCGGGCCGAAGCTGAATTCGGAGAGGCCGGGATAAATCTGCGTCGTGCTCTTGTCTTCAAACATTTCAGCGTAGACGCTCCGGCCGTCCAATTTCCAGGTCATCCGGCGCGCTATCGCCCGCTCGAGAATGTTCTTATCATTCTCCCATCGCTTTGCATGAGCGGCGTCGCCCCGGGAATTCGCCACACGAATCATCTCGCGCAGCGATTGAGCGACGAAAGCTTGAGTGAAAATATCGTAGGTGTCCCAGAAACGTTCCTCGCGATAATGCTCGAGATGCAGGTTTCGCACCAGACCGAAACTCGGCGTAAAATACGGCTGGGCCATCGTCGCATCCATGAGTGCGGCGACATCCCCGTAGGACGAGTTGACGAAAGCCGGAGCGTTTACTTCTCGCGCGTAGAGCGCCCAGGCAAGAATAATACTCGCCTGACCATCCATTTGATCCGTCATCTCAGGCTCTCCGGAGGTCAGGACATAATGCGGCACGCGGTTGAGTCCCGATCGCTTCGTCACATCCAGCGTATATTGAAGAACCTCTTGAGCGCGTTCGAAGTCGCCGGTGCTGAGCCACAGCTTCACCAGCGCTCCGCCGGTGCGCGCAAAATAACTCGGCGCGTACGCCTTCGTCAGTGACTCCAAGAAAAAACCCGCAGGGTTGTTTCCGCCCTGTCTGGATTGAACGTCCTGGTAATTGAAGGAATAGAAATTCCGCCACCATCCTGAATCGAGCTCGTCCTTCACGGCCGTTTTATCCGCGGCAGAGGACGGAAGGACGGCGGCAATAGGCGCTTTTGCAGCCACTCCGTTAACCGGAAAGTCGTCGACGTACGTATACGCACCGGCGGCATAATCGTACGGCATGGAAGCTACAATGAATGCCATTCCGTTATTTGGGTTCAGCGCAACCGCCGGAGGCTGCAGCAGTCTCCCCGAGATCGCCCTCCAAACCGGAACCGTTTTGCCGCTGGAATCGAATCGCGAGAACCAGACCTCGTTGTTGCCTCCTCTGACGAAAGCGTAGAGCCTGTTGCCCCGCGAGTCAAAGATCAGCGCGGGCGCCGAGATCGTATTACCGGATATGTTGGTGAACGTTTTAGAAACCGAGCCGTCGGAGTTTAACGTCCCGAACCAGAGCGTATCGTTCGACGACCGCACCAAGACTTGTATTTTCTGCAACGAGGAATCCCAAGCGGCCGCGGGAGACGACGGCGTCGTACCGGGCACCGAAGTCCACTCTTTGGTGAAGTTTCCGCCGGAATCGAGCGTTGCGAACCAGAGGCGATTATCCGACGAGCGGCCGAGGATGTCAATTTTGTTCAGCAGCGGGTTCCACACCAAGCTCGGAGGCGACGCCAGAATCCCGGAGAGCTCTTTCCACTTCTCGTACAGCGTGCCATCGGTATTGAGCGCAGCAAACCAAAGATTGTTATCGGGAGAGAGCACCAGGATGTCGATCTTGTGAAGCACCGGATCCCAAACCAAAGCGGGAGGCAGCGGCCGGCTGCCGGCGATGTTCGTAAACGGCGTGGTTATGACTTTATTCTGGTCGACCGCGGCAAACCACAGCTCGTCGTAAGAACCTACGACCACCACGTACACGTGGTTTGTATCCGGACTCCACACGGCTGTCGGCGCCGAAACGGTTCTGCCGCTCAACACGGTCCAATTGGCGCGCGCGGCGTCGGGCGTAACGAAAAGCATGCATAACAGGACGGCAACCGACGACAGTAAGCGCACAGCGGTTATTTTCCGGAATGAAAGCGGCGCAAGCCGTACAGGCTGAGATGCGGATTCACGGCATGGATGATTTTTGTATGACGCGCCACCACATCCGCCATTCCGCCGGTCGCCACGACTTTCGCATCGGTGCCGAGTTCGGAACGAATGCGCGCGACGAGCGCTTCGGTCTGGCCGACAAATCCGTAAACGATCCCCGACTGCAGCGCCGAGATCGTATCCGTTCCGAGCGCTTTGCCCGGCGCTTCGAGCGCGATCTGCGGCAGTTTCGCGGTGCGTTCCACCAGCGCGTCGATCGAGATGCCGATACCGGGCGCGATCGCGACGCCGAGATAGAGCCCATGGGAATCGATGGCCATAAAGACCGTCGCCGTTCCGTAGCTGATCACGATAAGCGGCGCGCCGTAGAGCCCTTGCGCGCCAATCGCCGATGCAACCAAATCCGCGCCAACTTCGCCCGGCCGTTCGGTGCCGATGCGCATGAGCGTTTGCCGGTGCGCTTTGAAAAAGACCGGCGGGCAGTTGAAGTAGCGCGAACACGCCTCTTCCAGTGTTTGATCCAGATTCGGAACGACGCTGGCGACGACGATCGCATCGACATCGGCTGGGCGCAGCGGAGTCGTTCCGAAGAGCTGCACGAAAAGTGCGCCGAGTTCGTCGGCCGTGCGTTTGGGATCGGTGCGAATGCGCCAAGCCTGAACGAGCTCCGCCTTCCCGGGCGCGAAGCAGCCGAGTTTGGTTTCGGTGTTGCCGACGTCAACCGCTAATAACATCGTTCAGAATGCAATCGAGCAGCCGAGCGGCCAAAACCTCTTTAGAAGCGGCGCCTAAGTCCCGCCGTCCGGCGGTTCCCCACAGCACGGTCAAAGCGTTCGTTTGCGCGCCGAAACCGCGCCCGCCCGCGACGTCATTGACGGCGATCGCATCCAGATGTTTACGCGTCATCTTTTCACGCGCGCTGGTTTCGTGATTCTCCGTTTCCGCCGCGAACCCGACGACGATCCCGGAGTGCTTCTCACGCCCGATTGCCGCAAGCACATCGGGTGTGCGCACCATGCGCACGTCGAGATCGTCCTCGCCCTTTTTCGTTTTCTGCGCCGAAGACGTTTCCGGACGCCAATCGGAGACGGCGGCCGTCGCGATAATCAGATCCGCGCTGCGCGCCGGCCCGACGGCGGCATCGTACATGTCTTGCGCGGAGACGACGCCGACGACTTCTACCCCGGTGGGCGCCGCGAGATGCGTCGGACCCAGGACGAGCGTCACTTCCGCGCCGCGCAGCGCAGCTTCGCGCGCGAGCGCGATTCCGGTCGCGCCCGTCGAGGGGTTGCTCACGAAACGAACGGGATCGAACGCTTCGCGCGTCGGACCGCCCGTGATCAGCACGCGCTTTCCTTTCAGCGATTGCGTCCGCGTGAGAATCGTTTCCAGCGCCGCCAAGATCGCGTCTTCGGACGCGAGGCGGCCGATGCCGGTCTCGCGTTCCGCCAAGAACCCGCTCTCGGGATCGACGAATTCGTAGCCGCGCTCGCGCAGCGTGCGCAGATTCGCTTGCGTCGCCGCATCGTTGTACATCGCGTCGTTCATCGCCGGTGCGATCAGCACCGGAATGCGCGCCGCGAGCAGCGCGCTCGTCACCAAGTCGTCGGCGATGCCTTGTACGAGCTTCGCGATCACGTCGGCGGTCGCCGGGGCGACGACCGCAACTTGCGCTTCGCGTACGAGCCGGATATGCGGAATGGACTCGGGCGCGTCCCAGAGCGAAGAATACACTTGGCGGCCCGTGAGCGCAGCGAAGGTCAGCGGACCGATGAATTCTTCAGCAGCTTTGGTCATGGCGACGTCCACGATGGCCCCACGCTGCACTAACGCGCTGGTCAGCGCCGCAGATTTATAGGCGGCGATGCCGCCGGTGACGCAGAGCAGAACGCGCTTGCCGGCAAAAGCGCTCATTTCCAGATCCACAGGTTGTCGAGCAGCCGCGTGCGTCCGAACCGCGCGGCGCCGATCAGGAAAGCGGGCGCGCGAAGCGTTTGCAGGCGCGAAAACGTGCGCGCATCGACGAGATTGAGGTATTCCAAACGCGCGCGCGGGCTCAAGACGGCGGCCGCCGCTTCGCGCGCTTCTTCGACGGTTTTTCCGGCCCGGATCTCTTTGAGCATCGTCTGCAAAGCCGCGTGCAGCGTCGGCGCGGCGGCGCGTTCTTCGCCCGAAAGATAAGCGTTGCGGCTCGAAAGCGCCAGTCCGTCGGGCTCACGCACGGTCTCGACGATCTCCACGCGCGTCGTGAAATTTAAATCCTCGACGAGCTTCGTCAGTACCGCGGTCTGCTGCGCATCTTTTTGCCCCACGAACAGAACGTCCGGCCGCACGATGTTGAGCAGCTTCGCAACGACCGTCGCGACACCGCGAAAGTGCGTAGGCCGGGCGGCGCCTTCGAAGCGCGTGCCGAGCTTGCCGACGTCGACGAACGTCGTGAAATCCGGCGGATAGATCGCCGCCGTCTCCGGCGCGAACAGCAGATCGATGCCCGCCTGCGCGAGCTTTTCAGAGTCGCTCTCCACGTCGCGCGGATAGCGTTCGAAGTCTTCTTGCGGTCCGAACTGCATCGGGTTCACGAACAAACTCACCGCGACCGACTTACACGTTTCGCGCGCCGCTTCGACCAGCCGCAGATGTCCGGCATGCAGCGCGCCCATCGTGGGAACGAAGCCCAGCGGCCGCGCGAGTTTTTCGAGCTCGGCGCGCGCCGGCGCCAGCTCGCTTACAACCTTCATCTTCACACTAGGAGCTGCGCGTAACCCTCAGCACGGTGCGCCCGACCTGGAACGGCGTCCCGGGCTCGATGCGCTGCTCGCCCCGAACGCGCCGCTCGTTGACGCGCGTACCGTTGCGGCTCTCGAGGTCGCTCAAAAGCAAGCTGCCGGCGTCGCTGCGCAGGCGCGCGTGCCGCCGCGAGATGTACCGGTCGAGGGTAATGCAGGCGCCGGCCAAGGTCTCGTCCCGCCCGATTACGATCTCGTCTTCGAAGGGCCAGGTCTTCCCGTCAAGCGGCCCGCTCAAGACCTCCAGAACAAAGGTCGAGTGCATGAGTCCTAACTATTCTCTGCAAGGGGACGATACTCTCTAGGGTGGTGAGCTGTATAATGGGCACGGTGAACGAGCGAATAGACGAACTGCTCCATCTGATCGAGGTGGAACCCGACGCGCTCCGCGAGGCGGAGTTTGCGCAGGCTGCGTCCATTCTGGAGACGATGGTCGGCAAGACCGTGACTTCGGCCGAGATTGAAGATACGCGGATCGTCATCACGACCGCCGACGGCAACAAGTACTTCTTCTACGGTTTTCTGGGCTTAGACTAAGTTCGCGCGCGCTGCTGAAGCTCGTGGATGAATTCCACGATCTCGCTTTGGTCGGGCGCCGCGATTTGCGTGAATGCGATACCGTGCGCGTACTGTTGGCGCGATGCATCGAAAAACGAAAGCACCACGCGTCCGCGCACCATCATTTCGCGCTCGCCCTCGGGCAATGAAAAACGCAGCGTGATATTTTGGCCGGCGCTCAGATCGGTTTTGGTGATCACGCGCATGCCGCCCCCGCTCAAGTCCACGGCGCTGCCTTCAATAGCCGCACCGTTTCCGGATATGGCCACGGCCACCGGAAATTCAACGGCGGCGCGGAAAAAGCGGCGCTGCTGCGGGCCGGAACCCGAGGGTTGCTCTGTGCTCACGTTTATCCGCTTCTGTATGGGAGCTGAGCGCCCTGCACTCCAATGTTAGGAGCTTGTCAACGCGCGCGCCGCGAAAAGCGCACCCAGAATCGCGTGCTCGGTGACGATTCCACCTTGCACATAGACTTCATACGGCTCGCGCATCGGCGCGTCGCACGAGAGTTCAATCGTGGCTCCGCTAATAAAGGAACCGCTCGACATTATGACCGGCTCGGCATAGCCGGGCACCCGGCCGGGTTCGGGGCGAAAACGCGCGTTTACAGGCATGGCCGATTGAAACCCCTCGGCAAACGTGCGCAAACGCTCGGCCGACCCAAGCCGGATCGCCTGCACGATATCCGTCCGCGTTTCACCAGCCTGCGGGTCCACCTCGTAGCCGAGCTCGCTAAAGAGTGCGGCTGCAAAGTCCAAACCGCGCAAGCATTGCTCGACCACGAGCGGGGCTATGAACAATCCCTGGATGAAGGCGCGGCCGTAGCCTAGCGTCGGGCCGACGCCGTCTTTAAGTCCAGGCGCATACAGCCGATCCGCGACGCGCTCGATCAGATCGCTGCGTCCGGCCACATAAGCTCCGCCCGGCGCGAGCGAGCCGCCGAGATTTTTGATGAGCGATCCGATCGCGAGATCGGCGCCCACATGCGTCGGTTCGCGATCTTCCACGAGTTCGCCGTAACAATTATCGACGACGATCGCCACGTCGGGCCGTTTCTTTTTCATCGCCGCAAAGAGCGGTTCGCACTGCGCGATCGAAAGCGCGCGCCGCGGCGCATAGCCGCGCGACCGCTGCACGAACACAGCCGCAACATTTGGATCGTCGAGCTCTTCTTCCAGTGTCATGGTGAAATGCGGTGTC
>PLED01000077.1 GCA_003136355.1 Vulcanimicrobiota bacterium
AACGCTAAACGCTAAACGCTAAAACGCTAAAACGCTAAAACGGCGTTGTCTCACGATTTGGCCGCATTTCACAAGATCTCCCCGTTTTCGCCTGCATTTCACGGCATCTGAAGCTGCCGGTCTTTGCTTCGGCATCGCTACGGAAGCTTCGTCGAAAGCACCAATCGCCACGTCGCCGGCCCGAGTACGTTACCGGTGGTCGCACCGGGCGGATTTCCGATCAGCTGGATGGGAACTCCACCGCCGTAGATCGGTAAGAACCCGGGATACGCGTTGAAGATGTTATCTCCCGAAAGTTGCAATGCGAGCGTCTTAGCTATCGGATATCGCACGGTTGCATACGCGATCCCGAAAGGCGGCTCGTTGAGCGAGTTGTTGCTCCCGAAATACGTGTCGCCCAGCGACAGGTATGCGCCGTTTTTGAACGTGTAGGAAAGTTCGCCGTTGGCTTGCGAGTACGGAATGCGCATGTTCCCGTTGTACGACACTTGATAAAAGCCCACGGGAATTCCATTGGTATTTTGTCCCGAGATGATGTTGAGGTTTTGATCCTGCGTGCATCCGGGCCCCGGGACGGAACAATAGAAATAGGGCGGCAGATTGTAGTAGTAGCCTTTTTGCAATGCGCCCGACAGATTATAGCCGAATCCGACCGCGGGCTGACGGCGGATCGTAAGCTCGATGCCTTCGAAGCGCGCGTTGCTGATGTTGGTGTTGGTTTGATTCAGAATCGGCGTATTGGGCGGCGCGGGTGGTCCGCCGTTGGTCTGGCAGATGGGCGGCGTGGCTGAGCCGCAAACCTGACCCGTGTTAACCGTTTGCCCAAAGAAGCGGTTGAAAAGATTGGTGTAATAAAGGTCGCCCGAAATGAGCGTCGTCTGATCTTTGAGGCGCACATCTACGCCGAGATCGTACCCGAAGGCAGTCTCCGGTTTGAGGTTTCCATTGCTTTGTGCTTCCAAGGCCACGCCGGTCGACGGATCATAAACCGGAGTCGAGGTGATTTGATTCAGCAAGCCCAGGAACGGCGGCGCGATCGCGCTGCCTGCCGAGAACCGGATTGCGCTCGAGAGATTCGGCCGGAAGACCAGGCCGATGCGCGGATCGAAGTGCGCATTCTTGGTGTTGCCGAACGTTACGCCGGTTCCGTTTACGGCGGCGTCAAACGTATTGCAGTCTCCGCCCGCGCACGCGACCGGATATGTGCTGCTGTAGGTGTTGAAATAGTTGGCCAGCGTCACGTCCAGTTTCGGATTCACATAGAAGTGGCCGCGTAATAGGAACGTCGTTAGGATTTGCGACGTGCCGGGCGGCAGATTGAACGAATAGAACGGCCCCGAAAAGACCGAGTAGTCGGTACTCTGCGAAAAGGTGCGATCGACTGAAAACGTGATCGTCCCATTGCCGCCGATCGGATGCTGGTACTCGAACGAGCCGCCGGTGAGTTTATCCAACTCGGGCTCTTGATAGTAATCGAAATAACCGACGTTTGTGGGCGTGCCGTTGAAGGTCGCGTTAACGCCCCCCGGACCCGCCGCCGAAACGCCGTAGAGGTTAACCATGTTGTTGTCGGGACCGTTGAGGTTGGCGCCCTGGAACTGATACCGGCTGATCGATGCATGATAGTAACGGGCAAGCAGCGAGTCGTTGCCGAGCGTCGTCGAGATTTCAGCCTGCGTAATAGGTTCGTTGTTAAACTCGCTGTTGGGAACACCGGGGAAGATGTTGGTGGCAATGAGCATCGGACCGGGCTTCAGCGAACCGCTGTAGCTCGGGTCGCCGGGCGTGAACACCCCGTTAACAAAGTCCGACGTGTTTCCGTTTTGATCGCTAAACGACTGGCCCCCGAGATAGCTGAGGGTTAATGTCGTCGCCGGGGAGAGTTTATAGCGAAGCTTCGCCAGCTCGGCGGTTTGATCGAGGTTGCCTTGAAGGGTCCAGCAGCAAGCGAGCAGCGGAAATCCGTTCGGTACGCTGCTGGCGGTGCCGGGAACGTTCGCGTAGGTCGTGTTGCCCGCCAAACCTGCACCGTTTATGACGCCGCCCGAAGGATCGTAATAGACCTGCTTGCCGTTGAGCGCCGATGGGTTGTAATCCGTTGCAAAATCGAGCACGAACCCGAGACGTCCCACCGTGTCGGAAAGCGCGAAGTTACTGAGTGTTCCCCCGCGGTTGTCGACGCCCATGAGCAGCTCCGCCACCGGCGTCATCGTCGGATCTTTCGTGCGAAAGTTGGTCGTGCCGCCGATCGCGTTATTGACCTCGGGCGAATCCGCCCCGGGGCCTTTGATCACTTCAACGTCGCCGAACATGAACGTATTGAGGAACGTCGTCACGTTATCGCCGTATTGGCCCACCGAAATTGGGTGTCCGTCGATCAGCGAGGCGGTCTCATACGATGTCGCGCCGCGAATATTCGGGATCGTGATGGAGCCCGGGGCTGCAGCGTTGGCGGAGTTCGACGGAAAGGAGATCTGCAAACCCGGAACTTGGCTGAGCACCCGGGTTACTTGCGGCTGCGCTTGATCGATGAAGTTCTGCGTTGTCACGACGTTGACCGAAGCGGCGGCGGTATTGAGCGTCCCCCGGCCGTTGGCTCGTACGCTCGCAATGGTTCGTAGGGAAGAAAGCGTCGCAGCCCCTAACCGTACCGCGAGGCTGGTTGCTTGTCCCCCGAGTAGCGCGACGTCGTTTTGAACCGCTGTCGTATAGCCCGGCTTCGTCACGGATAGCACGTAGACGCCCGGCGTAACGTTCGAAAGCGAGAATGTACCGGCCGTATCGCTCACTGTTGTCCGCGTTGAGGGTCCACGTAAGCTCACCACGGCGCCCGAAATAGGGGCGCCCAATTCGTCCGCAACCGTTCCGCTGACGGATACGACGGACTGAGCCTGCGACCGCAACGGGAACGCGACGCACAGTAAGAGCAAGAGCGTTGCAAAAACAATAGCAATGGGACGAACCGCTGACGACATCATTAAGCCCTCATTAAAAATAGATATAGCCAGCGCGCCGTGCGCCGGCGTCGTCCTCTAATTTAGGCTAATACTATTGGAGCCCTTTGTATTCGGCTCCGCCTTCTACGATGTCGCGCACGCGTTGCGGCGCGTCGTCACCAATAGTTTCGTTGATGCTATCTTCCCACGCCCAAACGATCAGATCTCTAAGCTCGCTCGCGCCGAATGCGAGGCGGGCTGCTACAAACGCCTTGGCTCGCGGCGTTCCTGTTTTGAATCCGCCCGTCTTTTCGATCTGAAAGAGCTCAGGGACGGTCGCATTTGAGGCCGCCAAGTAGCGTTCGACAGCATCCAACACGCTTTGTTCATTCGCGAGCGTCGAGCTGCGCACAAACCGAAGGGGTGATACCCGGTTTTTCACGGCCCCCTCGGTGGTAAAGCGGTTGACGAAGTCGGTTTCAAAAAGATCGTGCATATGCGGCGAATTGGAGTACCCCTGGGGATTGGGATACTTTCCCCAGCCGTTGAAATGTACGGTTACGTGCAACGGTTGGGAGGCGTCCGCGACGTAGTGGCCCCACACACCCGCATCGCGGCGCGCCAGTTGCTCTTCGACGCTTGCCCGCGTCACCGCAATCGCGCGCAGGCGCGGTGTTCTTGCGTGAAGCGCCTCATAATCGTCGACGCGCCAATAGGCAAACACCATGCGCAACTGCTCCCAGCCTTGCACGATGGAATACGGTAGGTAGCCGTCCTTGTACTGATCGGTGCCGCGCGCGCGCAACGCGGTATCGTAGGCTTCGCGCGTGGCCGGTAATTCGCTTAGCCGCAATCCACCCTGCACCGTGCCGTCTCCCATCAAGTCAAGGTAGTGGCCCGGATCCATCTCGGCGTCCCACGAGTTCCCGGCGCCTTTGAGCAGATCTAATTCCAGTCCCAGATATGTGAGTTCTTCATCGGCAAATCGCGTTCGCATAAACGCCGGCATGGTTGCCGGCAGCGATGCAGCTGCCAAGTGATTGATCAGGTAGTGGCCCTTCGATCCCCATGCGAACGCCCGCGAACCAACTGCGGTGCAGGCAAGGATGCACGCCATAGTCGTCACGGCCGCGCGGCGAATGCCAATCATGACGGTCGACGGATCATCCTGACGAATTACACATTCGTGACCTTCTAAAACGGGATCTCTTCGTCCAGCGAATCTTCGACGCGCGCTGCGCCCGCTGCAACGGGCGTGCCGTTGCCGAAGCCTTCCCCCGATTCTTGCTGCGGGCGATCTTGGCGCGAGCCGAGCATTTGCATCGTGTTGATCACGACCTCGGTCGCTTGGCGTTTGTTGCCTTCTTTGTCGTCGTACTGACGAATCGACAGCCGGCCTTCGACCAGGCACGACATGCCCTTCTTTAAATACGTGTTGCACGTCTCGGCGAGCTTTTCCCAAGCGACGATATCCACGAAGAGCGTGTCTTCGGGCTTCGGATCCTTTTTCGCCGGGTTAACGGCGATACGAAATTTGGTGACGCCCGCGCCCGAGGGGATGTACCGGATCTCGGGGTCGCGCACCAGCGTGCCGACCAAAATCACTTTGTTAAACGATGCCGCCATGATGCCTTACCTTTTCTTGAAGATGCTCGTTACTGCTGCCATGATAAGCCCTCAGACTGCCACCAGTCTGGCACTCTAGTCGGCGGGAGTTGGTGCCTGTGGCGGGACCGGAGGGGCCGCCGCGGCGACTTTTTCCGCCTGGAGCGCTTGTTTATCGAGCCGAATCAGGAGTGCCCGCAGAACGTCTTCGTTCAACCCCAATTGGCGTTCGAGTTCTTTGGCCGCAGGCGCATCGCTGCGGAACCGCATGATCACGTAAATCCCCTCGCGGACGTCGTGCATCTCGTAGGCGAGGCGCTTCTTGCCGAGCTTGTCGACGTTGAGCACTTCGCCGCCGTTGGACGTGAGGGACTGGGCGATCGCGGCCGCGCGCTGGTCGGCTTCGGCCTCCTCCAGATTGGGGCGCAGCAGATAGGTCACTTCATATTCGTTTGCCATGGCGGGTCGCGGTGTTCCCCGAGGGGGGCCGGAGGGCCTCTCAGGGGCTTCTCACCCCTGTTTGGCACATTCTAAAGGAAGAATGGGAACACCGCATTAGCAACATGCCTGACCGCCCCGAGAACCAACCGCGGACCAACCCGATCGCGCGCTTTGCCGTAACCCGGCGGGTCGCGGTTGCGATGATCGCATGCGCGATCGGTTTGCTCGGGGTCTTCGCGATCCCACGCTTGGCCGTCTCGCTGCTGCCGAGCTTTTCACCCCCCGTTATCAGCGTCAACGTTACCTATCCTAACGTGGCGCCCGAGTCTATGGAAACGCTGGTCACACGTCCGATCGAGAACGCGGTCAGCCGCGTTCCCGGCATCGATAACATTGAATCCACCAGTTCGGAAGGTTCGAGCCGCGTTCGCGCACAGTTTCATTACGGCGTCAATATCGACACTGCCGCGGTGGACGTGCAGAACCAAGTCGATCGCATTCGTGGGCAGCTCCCCAATGATCCGACGCTGCAGGCGCCGCAAATCAACAAGTTCGATCCGAATTCGCTGCCGGTCGTCACCGCCTTCGTAACCGATAGTCAACTCTCGCAGCGCGACCTCAACGATCTCTATACCAACCAGCTCGCCGATGAGTTTTCCGCTGTCAGCGGGGTAGGTTCGGTTTCCGTTAACGCGAGCCAGACGCGCGCGATCATGATTGAACCCGATGCCGGCTTGCTGGCGGGGTACGGGCTCTCCGCTGACGCGATCGTCTCGCGCATCCGGGCGGAGAACGTGAACCTGCCGGCCGGCGTCGTGCAAATCGCGCAAAACGAATATCAAATTCAGACCGACGCGCTCTACCAGAACGAACAGCAGATCGCCGACACCATCGTCGCCACCAAAAACGGCGCGCCCATTTTCGTTCGCGATGTCGCCAAGGTGACCGATTCCATTCAAGAACAGCGTTCGTACACGCGCCTGAACGGCAAACCGGCGCTAAGCGTGTCGATTACCGCGCAGCCCGACGCCAACGTCGTAGCGACGGCCAACCAAATCTACCAGAAAATCGACGATATCAAGAAACGTTACCCGTCGATGCAAATCGGCGTTATATTCGACCAGCGTGGCTTCATCGTCGATTCCATCAATGCGCTGGAACATACCGCTATTTATGGCGCGGTATTGGCCGTACTCATCATCCTGCTGTTTCTCCATTCGTGGCGCTCGACCATGATCGTCGCCATTTCGCTTCCGATCGCCGTACTGGGGACGCTGTTCGCGGCCTATATGTTAGGCTATTCGCTCAATACGATGACGCTCGGAGGCCTTGCTCTCGCCGTCGGATTAATCGTCGACGATGCGATCGTCGTGATCGAAAATATCTACCGGCATTATATGCGCGGTGAGTCGATCATCCAAGCGACGCAATCCGCGGTGACGCAAATCTTCAGCGCGGTGCTGGCTTCTTCGGTCACGGTCATCACGGTTTTCGTTCCGCTCGTCTTGATTCCGGGCTTGCAAGGTCTTCTGTTTACGCCGTTTGCCGTGATGGTCATGGTCGCGGTCGGCATCTCGCTGCTGGTCGCGGTCACAACGGTGCCCATGCTGGCCACGCGGTTATGGTCTAACGAACGCCCACGAACAAACGGCGGCCCCAAATCCGCCTATGCGCGTTTTAGCGCGGCTTTCGATCGCGGGTATGAGCGCTTTGCTGAACGCTACAAGAGATTTCTACGGTGGTCTCTCGATCATCCGGCACCGGTTTTTGCCGTAGCTGCGGCCATCTTCTTCCTGACTCTCGCCGCGCTAAAGTTCGGCGTTGTTGCCACCGAATTGTTCCCGCCCACCAACTCGCGCTTCGCCAGTTTCACGCTTCGTATGCCCGTCGGAACCGCGCTCAATGTCACGAATGCGGTCACCAAAGACGTCGAGGCACGCTTGCGCGGAGATGCGCGCGTTGTCGACATAGCCGCGGCGGTCGGTTCCGGTGGTGGCGGCGGTGGCGGCGGCAGCGTTCAAACCAACCAGTCGCAGCTTCAGGTTACTTTGAAGCCGGGAATCAGCAGCAACGACGCTGGACAATTTGTTACGATGTGGCAGGCAGGGCTAACAGGTCTGCGCGCTCGCGGCAGTGGTGCCGGCGCAGGCGGCGGCGGCGGAAAGATCTCACCCGAGCAACGCGCGCAAATGCGCAAACTGATGGGTGCGCCCATTCCGGGACTTCAGGCGTTCGGCCGTACGACCGATATTGTTTCCCGCATTCTCTCGCAAGGGCAGAACGAGCTCTCGATCATGATCTATGGTCCGGACTTGCAGACGCTCGATCGGATCGCGCGTTCGGCCCTTCCGGCGCTCTCTGAGATTCCGGGTATCAGCCAGCCTGATGTCAATACTACTCAAGCGCAGCCGCAACTGAATGTACAGATCGATCGTATTCGCGCGGCTTCACTTGGCCTTTCAACCACGCAGATCTCGCAGGCGATCGACACAGCGACCAGCGGATCGATTGCGACCTACCTTCAAGTCAGCGGAACGCAAGTTCCGATTATCGTGCAACTTCCGGCGAATCAACGCCGCTCATATCAATCGCTAGCGGGCTTGGCGATCACGGTACCGAGCCAAGGAAATTCCGGCGCATCGCTCATAAGCAACGCCGCTCCCACCCCTGGGCAGTCATATTCGCTCGGAACGATCCCTCTGCTTAGCGTTGCCAGCGTTACCGTCGGAAGCGGGCCGTCCCAAACAACACGTATGAACAAGCAGCGCGAAACCGAAATTACCGCAGGATTGAACGGCGGCGCGCTCGGCAATATCACGGCAGCCGCTGCGGACATTATGGACCACGTGACCATGCCGACGGGTTATCATTGGGGCTTCGGCCCAGGTAGCACGCAACAGAGCAGCACGTTCAGCAGTTTGGGACTCATTGTCATCCTGGCGATTTTCTTAATTTACATGCTGCTAGCCGCACAGTTCGAATCGCTGTTGCATCCGCTGGTCATTATGACGGCCGTGCCGTTGTCGCTTGCCGGCGTGGTGCTAGCTCTCGTTCTCACGCACCGTTCGTTCGGTCTGACCGCGTTCATCGGCGTGCTGATGCTGGTCGGCATCGTTGTAAAAAATGCGATCCTTGTCGTCGAGTTTACCAACCAGCTACGGCGTCAAGGACGCGAGCCTCGCGAGGCGCTGTTGGAGGCCGCACCCTTGCGCTTGCGGCCCATTTTGATGACCACGCTCGCAACGGTCGGCGGCATGACGCCGCTCACGTTGGGTCTAGAGGTCGGCAGCTCGAGTCAAGCGCCACTGGGAACGGTCGTCATCGGCGGATTGCTCTGCTCGACGGCGCTTTCGCTCATCGTCATTCCAACGTTGTACCTGTGGGTCGCCACGAAAATTGAACCGCGCTTCACGCCGCGAACGGCAAAAGGCGACAGCCGCGTGCACGTCGGCGAAACGTCGGCGCCTTCGGGCGCACCGGCCAGCTAGCGCACGAAAAAATACGCCGACATTCCCACGCCGATGCACAGCACGACAATACGCGTGATCGAGGACGGCACCCGCCGGAAAAAGCGCGCCCCAAAGTAGCCGCCCAGCATCGTAAAGATCGCCATCACGAGCGCGACCTGCCAAACGATGATGCCCGCAATAACAAACGGTATGATGGCCGTACCGTTGATGACGATCGACAGGACGTTCTTTAAACCGTTGGCGACGTTGAGATTCGGCAATCCGGAGAACGAGAGCACAACCAGCATAAGAATGCCCATGCCCGCCCCAAAATAGCCGCCGTATATCGCGATAAAGAACTGCACGACAAGCTGGAGCGGCGTGTGCGGGCGAGCCGCGTCATTCCGCTTCTTCACCAGCGGGCTGAGCGCGAAAACAACCGTCGCGAAAAGCAGCAGCCACGGAATCATTCGCACGAACAGCTTGGGCGGCGTGTGTAGCAAGAGAATGGCGCCAATCACGGCGCCTACTAAACTCACAATGCCGGCGGCGACCAAGAGATGACGATGCGCGCGAACCTCCTCGCGATAGCCGCGCGCAGAAGCTACGACGCCCAGCCACATCGCCGTGTTATTGGTCGCGTTGGCCGGAATCGCGGGCACGCCCGCGAGCACCAGCGCCGGAAAGGTGAGAAAACTGCCGCCGCCCGCGACGCTATTGATCGCGCCGCCGATCAGGGCCGCAGCGCCGACCAACAGCCAGTGGTTTACGACGATGCTTTAGTCTCTCGCTTGGTGACGCGATAGACGCGGCGGACGTCTTTGAGCGTTTCGAGTTTCCGCAGAATCTTGTGCAAGTGATCCAAGTCGTGGATTTGGACGGTCAGGCTAACGACGGCGTGACGGTCGCGCTTGACGCGCGCGGTCACCGAACTGACGACCGTCTTGAGCTCTGCAAAGACGGCCATGACATCCTGCAGCAGCGCGGCGCGATCGAGCGCTTCGACCTCGATGTCGACCGCGTGCGTAATCTCCGTCTTGCCGATCCAGCTCGCCTCGAGCATGCGCTCGGGCGTCGCGGTCATGTAGGCGACGTTCGGACAATCGGCGCGATGCACGGAGACGCCTTTGCCGATCGTCACATACCCAACGATATGATCGCCCGGAACGGGGCTGCAGCACTTCGAGAGCCGCACGAGCACGTCATCGACGCCCGCTATCCGGATGCCGCTGCTTTTGCGCACCGTGCGGCGTGAAACCGACGGCGGACGCGCGATCGTATCAAATTCGACGACTTTGGAAGATTTGAGCTCATCTTTGATGCGGTTGATGACCGAGAGCGCCGACGCATCGCCGAACCCGATAGCCGCGAAAAGATCGCTCGGCGCCGTATAGTTCATACGGCGCGCGATGCGCTCAATGAGTTCACCGCGTAGCACTTCGAAACCGATGTGGCGGCGAGCCAGCTCGCGTTCAACGGACTCTTGACCCGCGAGCACGTTCTCTTCACGGCGTTCCTTGCGGAACCACTGTTTGATCTTATGCTTCGCGCTGCTGGTCTTGACGGTCGAGAGCCAGTCCAGCGACGGACGACCGCTCGATTTGTTGACCAGAATTTCGCAGATGTCGCCGTTTTGCACCGTCGAGTCCAGGGGAACGATACGTCCGTTGACGCGCGCGCCGACGCAGTGGTTGCCCACGTCGGTATGAACGGCATAGGCGAAATCGAGCGGCGTGCCTCCGGCCGGCATGCTGAACACGTCGCCGCGCGGCGAAAAGATGAAGACCTGCGAATCGAACAGGTCGAGCTTGAGGTTTTCCATGAAAACCCGCGAGTCGCGCATATCCTTCTGCCATTCGAGCAGCGCGCGCAGCCACGACAGTTTGTTCTCGAATTGATCGGCCTTGCCGCCTTCTTTGTAGCGCCAGTGCGCCGCGATGCCGTATTCGCTGGTGCGGTGCATCTCCAACGTACGAATTTGAATTTCGAGCGCTTCACCTTCGGGTCCGACGACGGTGGTGTGCAGCGATTGATACATGTTGGGCTTGGGCATCGCGATGTAGTCTTTGAAACGGCCCGGCAGCGGCGTCCACAACGCGTGCACCGCGCCGAGTGCGGCGTAGCAGTCCTTGACGGAATCAACGATGATGCGGATCGCCGTCAAATCATAGATCGTTGAAAAGTCGCGCCCGTTCTTCATCTTGGTATAGATCGAATAGAAATGTTTGGGGCGTCCCTCGATCTTCGCGTTGACCCCCAGCACACCAAACTCGGCGTTGAGTTTGGTGATGACCGACGAAACGACGCCTTCGCGCTCTTTGCGCGTCTTGGCGACGCGCTCGACGATCTCACGGTAGCGCTCGGGATCCAACACGCGCAGACAGAGATCTTCCATGTCCCACTTGATCTTCCAAATGCCCAAGCGGTGCGCGATCGGGGTGTAGATGTCGAGCGTTTCGCGCGCTATCGCCAGTTGCTTGGCCGGCGGCAAACTTGAAAGGGTACGCATGTTGTGCAGGCGATCGGCGAGTTTGATGATGATGACGCGGATGTCCTTAGCCATCGCCATGAACATCTTGCGCAGATTCTCGACCTGCGCTTCTTCCTTCGATTGATATGGAATGCGCGTGAGTTTAGTGACGCCGTCCACCAGGCTCGCGATCTCTTTGCCGAATTCGGCCGCCACCTGCTCGGTCGTGAGGCTCGTGTCCTCGACCACGTCGTGCAGCAGCGCGGCGGCGATCGTCTGCCGGTCCATCTCGAGCTCGGCCAGGATGCCGGCGACGGCCAGCGGGTGTTCGACGTAGGACTCGCCCGACGCGCGGCGCTGCCCTTCGTGGGCTTGGACCGCCGTGGAGTACACGCGCTGCAGCCATGCGACGTCAAGCGACGAGTCGTAGGTTTTGACGGCTGCGGCGAGCTCCTCAAAGGTCATGATACTTCCATTTATCATGCCACAGGGCTGGGGCCGAAGGCAAAGCGGCTAGGTGAAAAAGACGAGCGCGATCTTGCCGTCGGGCTGGAGCGCAAATTTCATGTCGATGCTGCCGTGCTCGCAGGTCATCGTGTACACGTAGACGTGGATGCCTTTGGCCTGGCTGATGCCCCGAAAGGTCGCGGTTTGCAGCGCGCCGAGCGCCGCCAGCGCTTTTTCGGATGCGTCGAGCACGTCGTCGCTCAATTGGGCGTTGACGTCGTCGGAGTAACGGGTGCGGTCCACCGTGCCGCCTTGCCAAGCGACGAACTGCTGCACGGCGAGCTTGTGGATCTTCGGATCGTCCGGCGCCGGCTTGGGCGACGGCAGCGGCGGCGGCGAGTTGTCAGCCGGCGGCGTCGTGACTTCGGCGGAAGGCGCGGGCGACGGCGAAGCCGGCACGGTTTGCGCGTGCGTCGTCGTCACAGGGAAGAGCGCCACGCCCGAGGCGAAGGCGAAAAAAATCAGGCTGCGTTTCATGTTTAGTACGTGATGAACGAGGTAACGTCGGCGCCCTTCAAAGCGTCTCGCCCTTTGAGCGCTTCGAGCTCGATCAGGAAGGCGAATCCGGCGACGTTGGCGCCCAACCGCTCGAGCAAGCGGCGCGTAGCCGCCGCGGTCCCGCCGGTTGCGAGCAGATCGTCCACCACCAGCACGCGGTCGCCGTCGCCCAAGGCGTCGGCGTGAATCTCCAGCGAGTTCGTGCCGTACTCGAGCGCGTAGGACTCGCTGAGCTTGCTGTACGGCAGTTTGCCGGGCTTGCGCACGGGCACGAAGCCGGCGCCGATCGCGTAAGCGAGCGGAGCTCCGAGCATATATCCGCGGGCCTCGATGCCAACCACGTGGTGGATTCCCGCCTGCTTGTATTTGTCTACAAAGAGATCGATCGCAGCCTTGAAGGCTTGCTTGTCCTTGAGCAGTGGGGTAATGTCACGGAACAGGATCCCCGGGAGCGGGAAGTCGGGGATAGCGCGGATGTAGCTCTGAATTTCCACGGAGCACGGGCTTCCGCGAGCCGGCACATGCGGCCTTTCCGTTGTTCCTGGGGATGATCTAAAGCTGGACTATCCATGAATCACACCGGTCAAGGCAAGCACGCGCGGGAAGCGCCCGCGGAAACGCAGCCGTTCTCACTCCTCACCCAAGACGATCACCGCCAGCGGCTGGTGATGGCGTTCGCCGCTGCCTTGGCGCTGGAGATGGTCCTCGCGCAGCTGGTCCCGTGGCGCACGACCACGATCCCGCCCGAACAGCCCGAGATCATCACGATTGCGAAGTTGGTCCGCATCGAGCGCAAGCCGACGCCGTCGCCCAAGCCCATCGTCCACACGCACGTCATCGCGCCCACGAACGTGCAGCCGAAGGTCGTCAACCCCGGAAAGCCCTCGGAGAATCAGCATATCCGGCGCGTTGCCTCTGCGCGGCCGATGGTGCACACGAAGTATCATAAGGCAATCGCCGCCGTCCATATTCCGACCGGCGGACAAGGCACGGGCACCGCCAAGGCCAAAGCGCCGACCGGCGGAATCGGGACGGGCGGTATGGGAACGGGTGAGAGCGGAACCGGCACCGGCACCGGCGGAGCACCCGCCGCGCACGAACCGTGCGGCTATGTCGATTTCATTCCTTACGATCAGCCGACCACAGACAGCGGCACCGGACGTATTTGGGAGCACATCTCGATGACGGTGCGTTTCCCCGACGGCACCGCGCAAAGCATCGACTTGGACTACCCGTGGTTTTACGCGTCGAGTTCAGCCGATCCGTTCAGAATAACAACTGCGAAAACGGCGCTCTTCCAATTTCCGCCGTCGGGCCAGAGCGTGCCGGCCCTCGTGCAATACGTGATGGATCACACCACGCCCGGCGGCAGCACGAAACTCAAGGAGTGTCCCACCGGCTAACTTTCTTTGAGTTAGTGAAACCAGCTTAGCAAGAGAGCGGTTAAATCTATTATGTGTCGTAGGAAAGGGCCTATGAGCCCACGGTATTTCGCATTGCTCGCAGCGCTTTGCCTGACGGGCTGCATCGACGCATCAACCTTTGCCAGCCACAACGTCGAGACGAAGTTTCACCGTGCGATCCCCACTGCCGGCGCCACGCAAGTAACCGTGATCAACGTCTCAGGCTCGATCGCCGTCATCGCGTGGGATCGACCCACCGTCGACGTTAGCGCGCTGATCTACGGAGCCGAGCAAGGCGCCGTCAACCGGACGCACGTCGTCACGCAAGGCGGATCCGGCATCACGGTCAAGACCGAGTACGACAACACCGGCGGAGTTTTTGGAAATACTAATGGCGCCCAGGTCGATTACACGATCCGCGTTCCAAAGACGATCGCCGTTTCGGTGACCAACATCAGCGGTCCAACGACGCTTACCGGGCTTGGCGGCAACGTCGAGGCAAGCGAAATCAGCGGGCGCCTCGACGCCACGCTCGGAAGCCTCACCGGAACGCGCAGCGTCAAGATGAACGCCACTAGCGGCCGCATTACCGTTCGCATCGCCCGCGACAGCAGCGCGCGCGTAAACGCCAGCACGCTCAGCGGTTCGGTCAATCTCTTTTTTCCGTCGGACCTTCATCAAGGCGTGGTCGGAAACTCCGCGACCGGACGAATTGGCAAAGGCGCCTCCTCAATGACTCTTCACACCGTCAGCGGTCCAATCGCTGTAGAACCGGAGTAACTCTTATGAATATGCGCAGCATCGTGCTTGCCGCAACGGCAGCGCTCGCCTTGGCGGGATGCGCCACGAAAAACGTCGTGCCGCCGGCCCCGGGCAAGCTGCAATTAGGCGCGCCGCTTTCTTTTGCGAAGGCGGCGTACGTCGACGCTTTCGCGACCGGCGCCATGGGCCAAATTACCGCGTCGGGTTGGCAAACGCCCAATATTTTGGTCATCGCCTTCGCGGATCCCACGACGGCGTCGAGCAACTCGACGATCGCGAGCGCTCTGGCCACCGCGGCGTCGAACCGTTCCGCTTCAACGAGCGGAAACCAAACGTTCTTGAGCATCGGCGGCGCTACCGTCGTTCCGTCTTCGTGGCCGCAATCGCCCGCCACGCTGGCCGCGAACATGACGGCGCAAATCAACACTTACAACGCTTCGCTCAGCGGCAACAACCAAGTTGCCGGCGTCGATCTCGATCTCGAAAACGGCTTCACATCTGCAACCGTCAACAGCATCGCTCAGGCGATGAAAACTCAAACGCTCGCCAACGGCAAGCCGCTGCTGGTTTCGATCGCGCCGCAAGTCGTGGGCGTCACCAGCGTCAACGTCGACGCCACCAGCCCGACGAATCTCGGACTGAGCGCGGGCGGCATCAATAACAACTTTGGCGCGGCCGTCGCAAACGGCTTCGTCGACGACGTCTTGGCGCAGACCTACAATACCGGCCCGACCGGCATCGTGTTGAACAACGTGACCAACACCAACGGCCAGGTGGTGAACGGCATCAACGAAAGCAGCGTTCTTTTCGCTCAGGGAATTGCGCAGGCGCTCAACAACACGGTACAGACCAGCTGCGCGTCAGCGACGACGCTCTGCATTCCCGCAACTGCGAAGATTTACGTCGGTGAACCCGTCAATCAGGGCGCCGGCGGCACCTATACAATCTTCAATCCGAGCGCACCGGCCGCTCCGCCGGTCCAATACGATCAATCGGCCATTTTGAGCACGCTCGCGAGCGAACTGAATTACATCTTCTCCGGGAACCGGCCGCTGTATTCGCACATCACCGGCGTGGCGGTCTGGCAACTCGGAAACGATTACGCGCCGCGGCTGTACGGCGACACCTATGCCGTCAACGGCGGTTTCAGCACGAAGATTTTCGGTGCCGTGGCACCGCCGGCGGGTCCGAATATTCTGCTGCAGCTGACCAACAATTCTTCAAGCGCTTCAGAAGTGACCACGCTGATCACGGCCGCGCAAGCCTACTACCCATTCCCGTCGGTCAATCCGTCGAGTTTCACCGTGTGGTGCACGCAGGCGGCGAGCAGCGGAACCTGTCCGGACAGTTTCATCCTCGACACGATTGGGACGGGAACGTTCATGGTTCAGGTAACGCCCAGCAGCGGCGTCGCGTGGCTCTGTCCGCCTAACGCCAACGGCATCGGGCCGAACAGCACGGTAACGCTCACCAGCGGCATCCACTACAACCTGCAAGTCAACAACGACTTCAAGTCGTGCGCCTTCGGAACAATTCCTTAGCAAGGCCTTTCTAAATGAGGCGCTCGTCGGGATAGCCTCTCGCACACTTGTGGGAGGCTTTCTGTTTTGGAACCTATTAGGCGCAATCCGCCGCGAGCTTTGGAATTCGGAATCTATCGCGACGGCGACAACAACTTGGATCGATCGCAAAGCGCGGTGATCCGCCAAGCGCGCATCGTGAGCGCGGAAGATACCGCAGTTCAATTCACGGTCGAAGACACGTCGGGCGGAACGTTCGGATCCGCCGCCACGCGACGCACGACGATTCAAGACGGAGGCGAATCGCCCGACGGCACGCCGTCTTCACTCGACGACATGGCATCGCCGAAAAATCTTGCGAACTTCGTGGCGCGTACGCTCGACAATGCCGAGCGCGTAGGCGCAAAGCAAACGTGGATCGAGCTCGTCGATCACGGGGCCGGCGACGGCGGCGGCCTGGAGGCCGACTCGTTTCACGAGATTATGCCGATGCCGCAGATCGCACAAGCGATTGCCGACGGCGTGAATCTCCACGCTACGGCGCATCCGGAGGACGCCGGCCGCACCGTCGACGGCGTGGTCGCGAACCAATGCTTGATGGCGTCGCTCGGCTTTGCCGACGCGCTTTCGCACGCGGGCGTCAGATGGCTGGCAGCCAGGCCGGATATGTGAGAATACCCATACCGGCAAGTCGCACGCCGGCGCCGCCCTCTTCTTCCTTTATATAAGGAAGGTACTCCGAGTGAAGCCGTGCGGCCAACGCGCATTAGCACACCCGATCGATGGCGTAAGCCATTGCGGCTCGAGAGTAGATGGCCGCTTCAACTCTTTCATCCTAACATCATCCTCCCGCCAGTCTCCGGCTCGTCTGATAATCGGCGGAAGCCATCCGTCAGCGCGACCTCTCGACCGCCTTACGGCGAGAGGTCGTTGCAGACGGTCAGTGAACGATACCGAATCCGCGCAGCAACGATGACGCCAACAAGCCACCGACCCTTAGATAAGAGGTTCGCTTTCTAGTGAAAAAATTAGGAAAGGTGTTGCGTCATACGCTTCGCTCCCACGAAAATCCCAAACACCTTCATGGAGCCTTCCGATTCCCAGCGCGCCTCCACCACCGCGTTTCGAGCACGCTGATTCAAGCATACTCACGCCCTGGTTCTACAATCTGCGATCCCTTTGTCGGCTGCGGCACCAACCAACTCGAAGCAGCGATACACGGAAGAAACTCGCTCGGGTACGACGTCGACCCCCTTAGTGTCTTCATCACTAAGGCAAAACTCGGCGCGCTTCATTTTAGCGAATCGGAGTTACGTCGGTATGGGAACCTCTTGTTGGGCAAAATCGAGAATTGCCGCAGAGGCCGCGATTACGAATCCCTCATGTTCGCGGACATCTCCCGCTTAAACGGTGCAGCCAAGCGCGCTGCCCTGAGCGCCGCATCGACTGACCTGATCAAGCGGTGGTTCCGCAGATACGTCATTCAAGATCTCGCAATCATCCTGGAAACCATTCGCGCGACACGAGCACCTGCAGAGCTCAAACATTTAGCACTTCTGTCTTTCGCCAGCATTCTACGTTCATGCTCAAACGCCGATCCTGTCCCGGTTTCCGGCCTGGAATATACCAAGCGCATGCGAGAGCGAGACCTAGAAGGCCGGCGCATCGATCCGTTCTCTCTTTATGAAAAGCGATTAGCCCGCACCATATTTCAAGCCATAGAGTTTTTGCAATCATCTAATTCGGTAAGCAACCACGCGACGTTCAACCACGATATCACACGACACTGGCCGAGTGATGAACGGTACGATTTGCTCATGTTTTCGCCTCCGTACCTTAGCGCGGTCGAATACAGCCGACGGCACAAGCTAGAAATGGCCTGGTTGAGCCTAATCGATACGCACGCTGATTTTCTCACGCTCTCAAGGAAGTATATCGGGCACCGTATCACCGGGAAGGAACCTGTAGAGATCGAACCTTTTGGGGATCCGTACATCGATCGCATCCGGAAAAGCCTTTTACATATCGATTATAGGCGAGCCCGTGCGTTTATACGTTATTGCCATCAGATGCACGCATTTTTCGGACACGCAGCGCTCCACATGCACAAAAAGGCGAAGCTGGTGACTGTAATCGGAGACAATACCGTCGCCGGGATACGCATACTTTCGGATCGAGTCATGTCGGCCGTCGCGGAACCTCTAACACTATCGGAACAGCACACATATCCGCTACGAAACCGCTATATGACATACACTCGGCATAACGGCGCCGATATATGCGCTGAAAGAATTCTCGTATTTAGCCGGTAGAGTGCGAAGCTGGACGCTTTGGATTCGACGCCAGCATCATCGAATTGAATCAATAGGTAAATCGCTCAGGCGATTGTCGAAGATTGCGCTACGGCACGAGGACGGCGTCAAAATGGACGTCGGATATTATTCCGCTCGAAATTTTCCGGCCCGACGTGGTGCGCTCGACCGCCCGGTTAGCGCTGCCAATCGACGTTCAATTTCAGCGTGATGGCCGGCAAGCGAAAATACGCCCTTGCTAAGTACAATCATGCCTTTACTCGCCTTAGCAAGTGCGTCCGCGGCGAGTTCGATCTCCCGCTTCGTAACATTCGCAAATCCGGGCGAGCCGGCGACTTCGGCGGCAACCATGTCGACGGTACGCGGACTATCCTTCAAGCGTTCAGACAATGTTTCGAAAGCATCTAGTATCGCGCAATACAGATCTTTTGTAGCATACGACTGCGTAAAAAGGTGTTCCTTAATAGCGTTGCTTACGTCATCCGGAGCGAAATAATTTAAGACAATTTTTGTAACGGCCTGGGCTGTAATGTGACGCGCCTCGGCACTCGCAACGACGTCGGCCAATTGTTCAATTGTCCAGCAGGATACTCTATTCGCAATGGCGCGCACCGCAATTTCACTCGTTGCGCCGCGGGACGAGCCGGGATAACGCGGCGCAATCAACAAACATCCATCGGCTTTCAATGCATCTCTGTGGCTAGCTAAGCCCGCCACATCAAGGTTGGACAGCGAAGGCTCCGTTTCGGAGCTCTTCGCTTCAAGCGAAAGTGTGGTTTCGGAGGCTTCGTAGTCATGAAACGTTGCTACACCGTCAGCTTTGCCGGCCCCTGATAAGTGCCTGGCGACGAATCCCAAAGCCCTCATGGCGGAAATAAGGGCGACCTCCAAATCGTACTGATTAGCGATGCTGTCGCGAAGGAATTGACTTAGCCCCTCCAGGGAAAAGAGATGGTCTTTGGCTAGGCTACGTAAAAGTTGATCCCTACGCTCCAGCACAGCCACTACTTCAGGCGCCGGCATCTTAGCATCTCTTAAATAGATTTCGAGTAAGGCTTCAGCGGTTACAATGTCCTCGAGGAGCGAACGAGCGCGTGGATCCTCAAAATAGCCTAAAACCAAATCGTGCTGCTCATTTATTTTGAATGTTGAAGTCTCAGGGTCAAACGAGGCCAAACGTTCTGTTCGGCCATTCTGAACATATTCGTACCTATACTTTACACGCGTCGTTTCATAGAGACGCTTCGTAAGCGCTGGAATATTCGCTTTTGGCGGGATATCCAAATAAAACCATGAGGAGACGGCTTGCGCGCTGCGGCCCTGAGTCTGCAACGCCGTTAGAACGTCGGCCAGAGGACGCTCCACCAAACGGGTATTGACGTACTCCTTTTCATGTTCTCTCGAACGATCGTTTTCATTCTCAAACTTAGTTTCAATTTTTCCAAACCGAGTCCGAGCCTCATTAAAAATTTGTCCAATAAGATTCGTAAAATCGTTCTTTCGTTGCGAATCTGCGATGCCTTCGCGAGGAGCAATTACTTCGTGGTCTAGATCGTCGGCGCGGAGATCCGCTCTGAAACGATTATATATTTCATGACTTAAGGGGTGCAGGCCGAACAGGTCGTCTTCGACGTTTATGAGTCTGTCATGCACGCGAATAAAAAACCCATTGCTGCGCATCACGTCTACGCTTTTCCCCTTGTGCAAGGATTCTTTGGTGACCATCGCGCTACCAGAAACGCCGGCTGGAAAAGTGTCTGAAAATAATGCCCCATCCCGACTAGTCCAGGTCTCTCCGGTCTCCTCGCTAAGCGTTTGGAGCCGATGCGGCGGTAAATCTGAGATTGAAAACTCCACTAACGCCTCATAATTGGCCTTCGAACTAGTTATCTCGGTCCCATCGAGAAAAAGCCTGAAATCGCTTTTAAGGGGCATCGCCGTACTAAGAACCCAGCGCAGACGACCAGCGGCAAGCGCCCTAGCCTTTGGCTTTAGTTCTTCAAGCACTGCGAATGTCCAAGATGGGCCGTCCCTAAGTGTCTTCGCTGTAGCCTGAACTCTAGAGTAAGCACTCCTGAATGACTGGTCTCTGATCAGTGTGTCCAAATCGTCAATCTCGGTGATTTGGAGGGTTACTGGTTCCACCTCATCCGCCTTCGATTCTGAAAGCGAACGATAATCAAACGTCACGGAGCGCACTTTCGAATGGCTCTTACTTACATATGTGACCATTTCAGCGATTGCGTAGGTTGCGAGCTTTCCGATTCCAAATTTGCCAATAAGCTTACGGTCAAAACGCTTACCGTCGCCGTCTCTTTTCGTACTCCTCCCAACGTGCCAAAGGTCTTCGAGCTCTTTTTCGTCCATTCCGACGCCGTCGTCGAAAACGATCACGCTGGGATCGGCTCCCGTGAAGGCTGGGACTGCGACGCGACAATTACCTGCTCCAGCGTCGTAAGCATTTACGACTAGTTCTTCTATTGCTTTCAGCGGGGACTGATATAGCTGTTCGGATAATAACCGAAGCAGGCCGTTTGAGATTTTAACAGTTACCTCGCCGGCGTGGCGACCGAGCCGCTTGATCTCGTCGGAAAGCGTTACGTTGCTGGGATTGCCGTTGCTAGCGGTCATGATTTTCCTTGTTACACCGTTCGATTTAAGAGAGACGAATTTACATACTCTGGGCGCTTGCCCATTGCTCGAGATGAATGGTGCTTGCGCGCCCTTGAAGTCCTACGGATCCTTTGGTCAGGGTCAATACCGCTTAGGGAAGACAAGCGCTACGCCCTTTTAAGGTTGGCGAGATGACGTCGTCGCAAAATGGGAACCCGCAGATTGCTGGCATAATGACGCTAACTCATAACAGCGCTTCTCACTCATGAGGATGGTTTGGAGGATGCCGAAGGCTCTACTCAGACGTTGCCGCTCCAGCGCAGTTCTAGAGTTCTGCAAAACCATCGAGAGCTTTCTTTATCCTGTCACGCTCATCTTGTATAACAGCCAGTGAGTATGCGCTGAAAGCCGTTGCCCCAGAACGTGCTCTTCCAATGAAATCGAGGGCATCGGCTAATTCTTCAGCATCCGCCGCCCTAGTTATTGCGATGCGCGTTCGTCGACGGTAAGGAAGCTTCAACTCCAGCCGGAGATCGTTGAGCCGCGGCTCGTCGAGGCCCAGATTCTTGATCGTACTCTCGCCGCGCTCGTCTAGCGCAACGGGCGAGCCCGTGACAACGTTCCAAGCGATGTGTTCCGATGGCTCATCGAACAATGGATTGATCAGCTTTGGAACATCAAGATCGGGTCTGCGGTCTGCCCTCTGCCCAAAAACGGGGAATTTGTTTCCCTTATGATTCGTGCTATTACAATCGCGGCAGGCCGGCAGCAAATTGCCCCACTCATATGCTAGCCACCAGTAACCTGGATGAGGACGCCCATCGGAATCGACTGCGCGCGCGCCGTCCTCTTCCACAACGGCGTTCTTAGGGCGAAAGTGCTCCACGTCGCCTTTATGCTGGCCAACGAGCGGAATCTCACAGTAGGCGCATTTGCCGTGAAACAACTCGATTAAATGATCTCGGAATCGCTTGTACCAGTCCTCTCGGATCTGCGGGCGTTCACGATTAGCCGGATCTTTGAAGTGCTCTTCAAATTCCGCGAAATGCCTCTCCAGTTGTACTTTGAAGCCGGCCGGATCTTTCCACGGGTCGGCCACGACACGCCGCATTTAAGCTTCCTCGCCGCCTAACAGGTGATCAAACTCAGCGACCGCACCCATAGAAGCGTTATCGGTGCCTTCCAACGATTCGCGCAGTCGCAAAATATATTGAGCCCGTTCACCCGGGCCTTCGCCGAGCACCGTTTCGAACTCCAATTCGCTTGTGAGCGTGGCCTTGAGTTCAAGTTCCTCGGATGTCAGCTGCTTTGCTGCCGCCGAGCTGTTTTCTTTGCGAATGAGATCATCCAACGTTTTGGTTTTTTCGCCGTATCTCACGGAGCGTGTTGACTGAAGACCGAAAAGTTCGGAGGTCAGCACTTGATCCGCGCGCAGACCGGTTAAATTCTCTTCGGCGCGACGGACCTCGATCTGCTGTCTGTGGCGGGTGACCGACAACACCGAGCGCATGTCAAGTGCCGATACCACGAGCGGTGAATGTGTTGTCGCAATCAGCTGTACATTCGGAAAGTGCCGGCGGATGACGGGCACTAATTGCCGCTGCCACTCGGGATGTAGATGCGCATCCAACTCATCGAGGATTACCAGCGCGGGGCGCTCGAGCGAAGACGGATCATCGCCGTACACTTCATTCATACGCTGGATTAGAACGCCCACCCATGCCAGCAGCGAGGACATGCCCTGACTGAGCTGGTCAAACGGAACCAACTCATCGTCCGCCCAAACCAACACGTCCAATGAATCGCTGATCCGACCAAAACGCAGCGACGTCTGGTCTTTCAAAAAGTCGGTTACAACTGCGAAGAACGCGTCGCGAATAGCGGTTTTCCCGCGCGCCTCCAAATCGACAATCCATTGTCGCAGGTTATCCAGGCGCTCGTCGACGCCGCCTTGCACAAGCGGCGCAACATCGGCGACGTCGGGACGGCTTTGGGCGCTAGGCGCCTGCGAAAGACTCGAGCGAGTCGACCCACCTCGAAGCGCAGGAAAGCCGAGCACTAATTTGGTTCCTTGCTCGATGACGCTTAGCGTCGGCGCTTTGAACGAGATTGAACTACCCATTCGGCGCAGATCGACTCGGTGAACCGTTCCGTCGATTGTCAGATCGATCTGCCCGGTCCCATCGCTACCGCTGCGGATCAGTTTTCTCGCGATATCGGCAAAGCGTGAAGCGTCCGAACCGCACAGCGCCAGCGCGACGGCTCGTAGAATCGTTGATTTTCCGACGCCGTTGTCACCCAGAAATACCGTCCACCCTGCGCTAAGATCCAACTCAAGATTAGCAAAGGGTCCTATGTCTTTAAGGCAGATGCGCTCAAGGTGACCCTCGCCCGGCTTGAGATTTTCCGCCGTAGGAAGCGTGGCGCCATGTTGATCGATCACGTCGGTCATTGCCCGCTTGGAAATCCATCGGCGCGACAGACTCACCAAGAACGCACCGATGCCCTCGTTGTATCCTACACGAGGGTCGTCCCGTGCGATCTCCAACGGATCGAGATTATACTTTTGCATCACGCTGGTCGCACGCAATCCTCGGTTGGATCGATCCTCGCGCAGAAGAACGATGTGCGGCCCCGATGTGCGGAGAGCCTCGCCGACGTCCGGCATCGCCTCGAGCGTGGTGTCGATGCTGGTCCACGTCATTCCCGCGAAGAGCACAGTGCTTGAACCGACAATGCTCGCGACCGTTTTACTGAAAAACGCGTTTTCGTAGCAGAACTTCGCAAGCTCACGTGGATCCAGACGGATCGAACTGGCTTGGGCGAGGCAGCCGTAAAGCTTGACGATTGCCATTCTTCGATCGGCGAATACGTCAGACAGTTCATTTTCGAAGGACTGCGTCCCATCGTAAATGAGCGGATCTCTTTCCTTGAAAGCAACTTCGATTAGATCGTCTACTGTGGCCGAGATGGCGTGCCGAAACGGCATTTCTCCGAGCGCTCGAAAAGGCGCAGGTGTCTTAGTTCCGGCAAGCCTCGGTTCGTTCATCATGGCAATGTACGAATGGAGAACTTCCCTCCGCCCACAAGCTGAAATCAGCATCTCCATGACCTCTCCGGCCGGAATACCTGACCATGACTCTTCGATCTCGGCTTTGGCCTCGGGCGCAAGATCAAGCCGCTTAAAAAGTGTTAGGACCTGATCGCCCCGGGTTCGATGGCCAGCAAGTTCGCTCAAGACCGAACCAGCGAACAAGACAACGCGTTCGAGATCCAGTGCTCGCTCAAGGCGTTCCAGTGGAGTCGCGCCTTTCTCTAACATCCTTAGGCTTTCATATCCAGCGAAGCGCGCGAAGCGAGCTCGGGCGGGGGCTTGGGCAGATGATCATCCAGGTATTCGGCCGCATCGTATCGCGCCGCCAGTTGCGCCGTAGCATCAGTAAGCTCAATGGCGGCCTCAGGATCACCTAAGGGATACCCGGCGTTAGACCGCGCCTCGCGGATGACTTGTTCGATAGATGGATCCGAACCGTTAACGCCTCGCAGTAAAGCTCTGAGGTATTTTCGCAAAGCACCCATCGTGGTGCGATACCGCAACCAGCGATGGTTCGCCCACCCCATGGGCATCGTCGTCGTCAACCCCACAGGCAAGTTCGCAAACCGCTCGGCGATGAGCTTACCTGCGGCGGCGCCTCTCGCCTTGAGACGCTTCAGGATTTCCGGCGGCATGTCGAGGTTCAGCCCGCCCTCATCATCAGACAACCGCACCGTGACGATCCGATCGCGAAACCCCGGCATGATCGCCTGTGTCGCATCGTTCCAGGTCTGCATTGTGTCCAATATCGCGCGCATAAAGCCAAAGAATCCAACCGGGCGATTGAACCCCACGAGCCGGCCACCCTGATTATTGTTTGGGAGGTACACGTTTTTGGATTCGTCACTCATATCTTGGGGGTAGCTATTCGTGAAGGGGCGCAGGTTGATACCGAACGTGGGCCATAACGGTATCGGCGAATCGAACATCGTCAATGGGAAATTGCTTGATAGCCCTCCGTCGGTGAACCAGCAGCGCTCAAGGGCCGGGGTCGCGCCTTCAAACTGATTGGATGTCTCATTGAAATCCGCGGCATAGGTCGGGACACCGCAGAGGAGCACGGGAAAGGCCAAGCTCATACGCGTTGCAACTATCACGGGAAGATCGCTAATGGGAGGAAATGGATAGATTTGCTGCACCGCATAGACGTGAAAGCGACGCCGCTCGCGGTCATCTTTGGGAAGCCGCTGGTTTTTGATCATCCAATCAACGACGTGCGCCGGAAAGAAGTCGCGCATTTCAGATTGTTTGAAAAAGAACTGCGACGAATCAAATGGGAACTTGAACGGCCGGCCAAACGTGAGATTGGTCGTCACCATCTCGAGATTTACGTCACGCTCTTCGGGCGGCTCGGTCAGCAGCATAGCGCCCTCCGATGCGACGTGCCAGAGCATCCCGAACGTTAGCGGCGTGCGCTCATCGTCGATTCCCGCAATTTCGCGAATGCGCTGCTCGAGCCACGAGGTCAGCGCGATTGCTTTCGAAGGATCGGAAGCATCGTTCGCAATCCCAGTAACCAAGCCGTTATAGTTCTCGCTAAGCTTTTTGACGAGGTCGGAGGCCAGAGCGCCGAGAGCGAAGACCGTTGCGCATAGAGCCAGCAACAGAATTGCCAGCACGTAGTCGGCCCATGTACGGGGTGTAAAAAAAAGCAAGAGCACTGCCGGAGCGATGCCCAATATGGACCACAGCGGATAGGCGCTGTAGATGCCGGCCAGCTTTGCGATCGCCGCTTTGCGCGCAAATAGTCCCGTGATGGTCGCGAAGAGCGC
The DNA here is from genome assembly GCA_003136355.1 of Vulcanimicrobiota bacterium. Classification (GTDB taxonomy): domain Bacteria; phylum Vulcanimicrobiota; class Vulcanimicrobiia; order Vulcanimicrobiales; family Vulcanimicrobiaceae; genus Rubrimentiphilum. Next base: position 25,383 of record PLED01000077.1, read on the forward strand.
CTTGGTCGACGCGTTTGGACGGAAAAGCCGAAACAGCAAGCCGTCGGCAGCGAGCTCGTCCGGAATACCCTGCACTTGTTGGAACCCGGAATCATCTCCCCGCAAGCGTCGCCGTTGCGCGGCGGCGGTCATAACCGCGGCGATCGCGCCCGCCGACGTTCCACCAACATTCTTAAATGAATAAAGCCGAGAGATTTCCCAGACGGCGCTTGGGTAGACAACGCCGCTCGTGATGCCGCCCTTCATCACAATGTCGCACGGTTTCAGACTCTCGGGCGGTTTGACCACCTCGTTCGCGTGCCCCGTCATGGCGTCAACGGAAGAGAGTTGGCGGATTTCACGCCGTCAACGATGACTGAGACATCAACTTGAACCTTCGGCGTCAAGCCAGCGGGGAACGGAACGATCACCTGGGTGTCACTTTTTGCCTCTGCTGTCGCCTGAGCCGCGGATCCAAACAGGACCATCACTAAGCCACTGAGATTCTTGCCCGTCACCGTCACCATACGAGGATTTGTTCCATCTGAGTCTGCCGTGACAGACGTAAGGATCGGAGCATCGCTCAGGGTCAGTTTGGTCCCCAGGTACGCCGCCTGACTCAGACCCATCAAGACCATCAGAACAGGATCGATATCGGGCAGCGGCTGGCAGAGCTGCATCGGATTCGAAGGCAAGAGGGTACTGCACGCGACAGCTGCCTGGCTGGTCCCGAAAACATTGTGAAAGGTCTCGATCAGAAATAGCGCGACCGCAATGAGCGTCCAGACGAGCATCTGGATCTTCGACAGGTCCGGAGCGCCGTCGGTCGTGGCGAGTCCGTTCCCGTCTGGCGGCTTCTGTCCGTTCGCATTCTGTCGGGCGCCGGCTTCGTTTTGACCAGCAAACGATGATTTGGAGTCGTCGCTGAGTCGGCCGGCGTTGATGTAAGAAACCGTGATCGCCTTAGCCGCGGCAAATGTGCCTATGCTGAATCCCATGACGTAGAGCACGTTGTGCGGAATCGGAATCGGGCCGACAGCGGCCAGTTCGTTGCCAGCATGCAGCGAGTACCGCACTGCGTAAATCCAAATGTACGAAAAGACCACCGCCGCGTTCCAAACGAGGAACTGAAATTTTGACGCGCTCAGATTACCATCGGCACCGATAGCGAGATCGATCGGATATAATGACCCCGATACGGACATGCAAACGCCGTAAAAAAGAAACAGTGCCAGGAATGCGTAAACAACTTCGTGCCCGGTATAACCCGCATTTTGACGCGATGCCTGCACGAACAAGAAACCCGCAATGACGATCGCTGCAAAACACAAAATTCCCCCTGCCACGCGCACTCCCGGGGATTGACGCCTAGTCGTCACGGCGCTCCTTTCAGTGTCGCAATCGATGAAAGTCTTGTTAGCCTCATTGCGAGCCAGTTGAGTTATTGAACACACTATAACCGGTCGGACAGGCGCCGCTGACCGTTTTTATATGCAAGACAGGATGAAGCTCGATCCCGTTTTTTGCGACGCCGGTCTGACCGTGAAGCTTGTCAAAGAACCCGACGCCGCTGATGTCAACGATCATCTGCCCGGTGAAGAGATGAAACGACTCGCTCGGCGCGCCGAAACACTGCTCGAACGAGGAACGAACGCGCGCGATCTCATCGGCGTGCCCACCGGCTCGAACGCTATAGCATTGAGGGTCGGGGATCTCGGCGATCATGATGGCCGCGGGCCGCTTCCCGCCTGTTTTTGGCGTCAAATCGGCCATCGTCAGATTCGTGAGGGACGGATCCGCTATCACGATGTGCAGATCGCGGTCGGTTTCCTCCTTGAATCCGACGAGCAATGCACGCAGCGTGTACACCGTGTCTTCGATCGGGGCGTAGCGCTGCGTGTCGTTATTCACGCTGTAGTTCGCCGGGACGGGGGAGCCGACGAGTGCGGCGATGGTGCTGGCCTTCGGGGTTTGGTTGACGCTGCGCGCGTCGGGATCGTCCAGGGTCTTTGTATTCCAACGCTCTTTTCCGCACTGCGAGAGCGGGCTCAACTGGATCGCATTCGCCGGTGCCGCCGGCACCGTAAAGAGGATGGATAGAATCAGCAACATGCCTCTCACGAGCATCGCCGAAAGAGCGCGAACGTGACGCGCCATTATAGTTTCTTCAATTCATTGTATGCGTTGCCAGCGTAGCTGACTGCCGAGAAAATATTGCCGCTCTTGAAGTTCCCGACTGCGTTCAGGATATTGTCGGTGATGTCGACGATCGCGGTGACGTGCGCTTGCTGTTTGGCGATCTTCGCGGCCTGCGCGTTCATGGTTTGCGTAAGACTTTGTAGCGTCTTGATATCGTCGGGGTCGGAGAGCTTGTCGATGGCATCGAGCGCGTCGAGGTCATTGGCATCCTGCATCAGATCGTTGTAACGCTCGCGCAATTCGGCTTTCTGCGGGTCGGTGTCGGGAAGCGTTAGTGCCAGATCGTCGCATCCTTGCGCAATGCGGCGGCACTGTTTAGCGAGCTCGAGCGTCTTGGGGTTATCAATTCCTGCGGACATGCCTAGCCTTTCCAGGGCTCGCCGCCCCAGCTGCGTGATCTTCTTTAGCGCCGTCGAGGTCAATGCGATTTCACGGAGATTTCGTCGGGGTATAGGCTTTTCGAATACTTGCGACCAGCGGCGTGTACTCGCTGACGTAAGCGGCAATGATCGACGCGAACGCCGACTCTCCGCCAGCTCCGATCTGTTTGAGGATCGCGCTGTGCGTCTTCCGGATGGCTTCGAGGGACTGCACGTAGGTGTCGATCGCGTGCCGCCGCTGCGTCACTGCTTCGAGATCGTCCTTCCACTGTGCGCGAATTGGAGCGCCTGCATCGCCGGCAGCCCGGCCGGAGTCGCGTAGAAGTTGTCGCGGTAGAAGTTGTTGATTGTTTGTTGTTCGCCGTCGAGCTCGTCCCGATAATCATTGCGCGCGACGTATTCGAGTATATCGATTATGCGGCCCAAAGCGTGATCGGCCTTTTGTGCGTCCTGCGCGATCGCGTTGCGTCGCGACATGTTGAAGCGATCGGTGATCAGCTGGGCGGCGGCGTTCTTAAGAGCGTCGCCCTGCCCGTTTTTCAGCAGGCCGGTGTTGGTCACGTCTTTGGCCAGCGAATCCAGGCCATACGACGTGTTGGGATCGCTCGCGCCGGCGAGGTTGGATAGCGTCCGCACGTAGTTGGTCAATATGAGATTCACAGACTGCCACTGCTCTGCGGCGTCTTCGGAGTATTGGCATGGATCATTCGTCTGCTCCGGTGTCAGGAGCGGGGTCGGCAGGGCAGACGGGAGCGGGCTGGGGTTGGGACGCGGAGTCGGTTTCGCCGACGCGGACGCGGTGCTCTGCGACCTCTTGACGGAGTCTTGCACGTTGTCGAGATGCGCGACGGCCTGCTCTTCGTGAGATTGGGCCGCCTGGACTTGAGCGCGCAGCGACGCCTTTTTCGCCCGGTCGCGGTTCGCTTCGCCTCGCGCGATCGCCGAACTGACTGCGCGCTTGGCGCGATCGAGCGCCGCTTGGGCATCTTGGAGCATGCTCTGCGCCCTAGGTGAAACTCCGCGCGTTGCCACCTGGATCGAAGGCTGCGCCAAGCCCGTCTCGCGCAGCACCAATTGCCGTTCGCAGCTGCCGTACATGTCGGCTGCAATGGCCGCGTTTGCGGGCTCTTGATCGTCCATAGCCTTCGAGAGTTTTTGCAACGCCGACAGATCGATGGACTGATTGCACGCAGCCAACATCGCCGTCAGCGCAATAAGAACGACGCTGAAGCGAGAAAAAGGCGACATTTTCGGGCTAGCCATGATGCCGCTGGCCTATTAGTACGATCGTGAACATAGTGCTCATTTGTGAACCAAATTGAACACATCACGACGGCTAGGCAAAACTCTCTCCTCTATATACGGATTTGAGTCGGCGCGCGAAATTGTACAAGAAATGCAAGAAAGGCAAACGGGGCCTTTCCAAAGACCTCATTTTCGTACTAGGATTTTCGCACCGGGACCTCCTTCACCCACCGGCACTCTTTTTGTGCCAGAAAGGTCACCATGCGAAAACTCATGATCGCCCTGCTCCTGACGGGATTCGCCTGCTCCATTCAGGCCTGCACGGCCAAAGACTCAAATCTGGTTCCCTCGAGCAACCTCGTCCGGCCCCTTGATTCGGTAGGGGGAGGACCAGGACGCGACTGTCCGGAGGAGGGCTGCCCCGACCCGACCCCAACTCCGTAGGGGCAGTACCTTTACACCAGGAGCAATCATGGTGCGGCGAATCGAATCGCCGCACCATGACCCGACAGGAAAATGCCACTGCCGATTTCAATGACGGCGCATTTCAACGCGCCTTCCTTTTGGCCGATTACGCGGAGTGCCGACGTCTCTTGAATTCCGGCAAAGGCGGCGACCGGCAGACACTGCGTGCCGCGACGGTAGCGTGGCGCGAGCAGCGCTACCTCGACATGATCGGTGCGCTCTCGTCATTCACGCCGGCTAGCGAGAAGGACGCTCTTGAGCGGGACGTACTCTTAGGCGCAGCGCTAGGCTCGACGAAAGAGTATGAAACCGCTCGTATGAGGCTCGATCGCGTGCTCGAAAACAGCAAGAGCGATAAGGAATTGAGATCGGACGCGCTCTTCTACAAAGGGCTCGTCGCCTGGATGCAGTTCGAGCACCGCGAGAGCGAGACGCTCGCGTCGGAACTACTGAAGGGAAATCCGAACGATCGTGCGCGCGCCCACATCTTACTTTCGTGGGTCGCCATCCGCCGGCACGACGTCCAAAGACAGGTGATCGAGCTTACGGCAGCTCTCGACGTGCTCGATCAGGCGAAAGAACCTGACGAACACTATCGGGCGAAGGCGCTCATGACTCTCGCGCTGCTTTGCCGCGAGCTTCCATTACCGGAGCAGACGCAGCGGGTCCGTGAGATCTACGAAAAAATGAAATGGGCGACGGGCACGACATTGGCACAATTCCAGACCACACGTTTTCTCGGGTGGGTCGAAGCACTGCAAGGAAATGAAGTCGGCGCGTTCGGGTTATTCCGCACGGCGATGTCGCTGGCTCCATCGGACGCCTGGCGCGTGCTTTGCCTGACCGATCGCGCCTATCTAGCCAGAAATACAGGCGAACAATCATTTGCGACAGATCTCTTACACGATGCACACGGACTCGCAAAGAGAGTCGCGTGGCAGGATACGGCTGATGAAGAACGATCGGCGCTGATCGTTCTTGCCGAACTTTTCGCCGACGTAGACCCCGCCGTTTCGCAACAGTATTTGGCCCAATTTCGCTCGCTAACTGCTTCGGTGCTGCCGGGGCTTTCGTATGGCACGGATCCGCGGGTGCGGGCGTTCGCGAACTATTCATCAGGCATGGCACTCATGCGATTTGGGGAGCGCGCGGAAGCCGTTCATTTGCTCTCCGAAGCGTGGGAAATATTCCACGCGTTCGGGTACGGTTGGCGCGAGGCGCTCTGCGCGTTCGCGCTGCACGACGCGACCTCAGAGGTTGATTGGCTAAACAAAGCTCGCCACGCGATCGCGCCATGGCCGCGGAGCTGGATCGCCCGCGACATCGCGACGGCGGGCGAGAAGCGTGACAGATCGGTGCTTTCCACCGCGCAAGGACGCGTTCTCGAACTTTTGCTAGAAGGCAAGAGCAACGCCGCCATCGCAAAGGCGCTCGGGCGAAGTCCTTACACGGTGCGCAACCACATATCGCAGCTCTTCAAGAACTTCCGCGTCACGAATCGAACGCAGTTGGCTGGTCTCTTCCGAGGTTCGCCTTCGGCGCGCAAAAAAAAATCTTAAGGCGATTCAACATCAGTGGTGGGGTTCGGTCGCACGAATACAATCTCGTCGGTTGGTACGTACCGTTATTGAGCAAAACAGACGGAAGGGCAACTGCGGTCGTGTTGCCGTTGGTATCAGACATACAATCCACGG
>PLED01000027.1 GCA_003136355.1 Vulcanimicrobiota bacterium
TCCGGCGCGATTGCCGCCAACAGGCCGCCGGAAGTTTGCGGGTCAAACATCAGCAAGCGATATTCTTCAGGAACATTTTTCGCGAAGGCCACACAGTCTCCAATGAAATCGCGATTGTTGTTCAGTCCCATGGAAATATTTCCATCGCGCGCGCATTCTACCGCGCCGGGAAGATATTCGATGACTGCGTGATTTATTTCAAATGAGACGGGTGAAATTTGCGCGGCGGGATTGCCGAGCGCCATTTCTCTGGCGTGGCCGAGCAGGCTGAAGCCGGTTACGTCGGTGACGGCGTGAACGGATTTGACTTGTTTATCGCGGGCTCGCGCGTTTAGGTCTGAGTCCAATTCGGTGAAAGCCTCGGCGGCCGCGCGATTCAGGCGCGTCATTGAATTGGTGGCGGCGGAAATACTTTCTTGCGACGCGCGGCCTTTTTTCAGGGCTGTGGCGATCACGCCGGTTCCGAGCGGCTTCGTGAAAATCAAAACGTCGCCGGGTTGGGCGCCGACGTTGCGCCAGATCTTGTCCGGATGAATCAGGCCGGTGACGGCGTAGCCGAATTTCAGATCGTCGTCGCGGATGGAATGTCCGCCGATCACGAAACAACCTGCTTCGGACATTTTTGTAAGGCCGCCGCGCATGATTTGATCGAGAGTGGCGGGATCGCCACGCTCCGGGAATCCGACGAGCGATAGTGCGGAAATTGGGCGGCCGCCCATGGCGTAAATGTCGCTCAGCGCGTTGACGGCGGCGATTTGGCCGAAAAGATTTGGGTCGTCGACGATCGGCGTGAAGAAGTCGACCGTTTGCACGAGGGCCAGCTCATCGCTCAGCTGGTACACGCCGGCATCATCTGCCGTCGCGCTGCCGACCAGCACGTTCGGATCGTCGATCTTGGGCAGCTCGCGCAGGACCTGCGCGAGGACGGCGGCGTCCATCTTGGACGCTCAACCCGCGCAGCTGGAAAGATGCGTTAGCCGCAAGATATCGGCTTTCGTCATGCATGGCTCTTCGCGCCGGCGCGCGAAGCGCCTCGCATGCAGGTTACATGCATCGGCGGCGCATGCGTCGATCGCAGCTATCGCGTGCACGGCAATGCCGTAGCCGGCTCATCGAATCCGGCAACGCGTGGCTTGCCGCTGTTCGGTGGCGTCGCGCGCAACGTGAGCGAAAATTTGGCGCGGCTGCGGATCGACACCGCGCTTTTCTCCGCCGTCGGAAATGACGCTTTGGGGCAAGCGTTGCTCGACGAACTTCGCGCGGCCGGCGTCGACGTCGATCTCGTCAAAGTCATCGAGGGGTCGTCCGATGAATATGCGGCGATCCTCGAGCGCGGTGAGTTGGTGCTCGGCGCCGCCGACATGCGCGCGATTGAAAGTCTATCGGTCGACGACCTCGACCGCCGCTGGGAAACGCTCGCCGCATCTGCATGGCTGTTTGTCGACTGTAATCTGAGCGCGGCCATACTCCAGGCGTGTTTGGCGCGCCGCTCTATCGGCCGATACAGGCTCGCGATCGATGCGTGAGCGAACCCAAAGCGCAGCGCCTGCCCGGGCGGCTGGATCCGGTCGACGTGCTCTTTATAAATGAAGGCGAAGCGTGCGCTTATTTAGGCGCCGGCAGCGCGCCGCCGGAAGAGCTTGCAGCCGCGCTGCTCGCGCGCGGCGCACGCTCTGTCGTTCTCACGGGCGGGGACCGCGGCATGATATGCGGCGACGGCGCGTCGCTGATTCACGTACCCGCGATTCCGGTAGCTCGCGTCTGCGCGACCGGAGCCGGTGATGCGCTCGTCGCCGGGACGCTGTGGAGATTGATCGCCGGCGACAGCTTGTACGATGCCGCGCGCACCGGCGCGGAACTCGCGGCACTGACATTGCAAACAGATCGCAGCGTCCGCGCCGATCTCTCCCCCGGGCTCTTGAATCGGCAGATCGCGGCACGCTCGCTATGATCGCCCTGCCGGAGTACTTCGATGTCGCTTCCGATGTTGCGGCCGCGCTTTCGAGCGGCGTGCCGGTCGTCGCGCTCGAGAGCACGATCGTCTCACACGGCATGCCGTATCCGGAAAATCTGGAAACCGCGCTCGGGGTCGAACGCATCGTGCGCGAGGGTGGTGCGGTTCCCGCCACGATTGCCGTGATCGGCGGCCGCGTGAAAATCGGTTTGACCGAAGACGAATTGGAACGCATCGGCCGGGCGAGCGATGTGTTGAAACTGAGTCGCGCAGATTTGCCGCATGCGATCGCTGCCCGTCGCGACGGAGCGACGACAGTTGCCGCAACCATGCTCCTCGCCGATCTTGCCGGGTTGCACGTCTTTGCGACAGGCGGAGCCGGCGGAGTGCATCGCGGCGCGGAACGAACCTTCGACATTTCGGCGGATCTGTACGAACTTGCGCGCACGCCGGTCACGGTCGTTTGCGCCGGTGTAAAGGCGCTGCTCGATCTGCCGGCTACTTTGGAACTGCTCGAAACGCTGGGCGTTCCGGTGATCGTCTACCGGAGTGACGAATTCCCCGCGTTCTGGAGCCGCAAAAGCGGTTTGCCGTCGCCGCTTCGGTACGACTCCGCGCGAGAAATTGCGGGGTTTGTCCAAACGCAGCGATCGCTCGGCTTGAGCTCGGGCGCGCTCGTAGCCAATCCCATCGATCCGGCCGATGAAATACCGCGCGCGGAAATGGAGCCGTGCATAGCCGCCGCAGCGGCCGAGGCGGAAGAGGCGGGCATCCGAGCCACCGGCGTAACGCCGTGGTTGCTCGAGCGGATCGGCCGCCTGACGTCGGGACGAAGTTTGGCAGCAAATGCGGCGCTGGTGAAGAGCAACGCCAGGCTGGCGGCTGAAATCGCGGGCTTCATGTCGAACACTATCTGACTTGCCACTCGTACGTTCGAAGATCCAGTCGCAGGCGATTCTTTTAAGCATCGTCCCGTTGGCGTTTTTGCTCGTCTTTCTGGGCGTCGTCGTGCTGTTGAACCTGCGCGCAACCGAGATGACGACTTGGACGCGGCACGCCACAGCAGTGCTCGACCGATCCGACGCGATCCTTACGTCGTTCGGGAGTACCAATCAGGCGGCGATCGACTATACGCAGCACCCCGGCCCGAAGACGCTGAAAACTTTCCAGGCGCGCTCGGCTGCGGTGAGGACTCAGGCTCGCCAACTGATTCAAATGGTAGACGGGCCGGCGAAAAAACAGAGCGCCGCGCAATACTCGGCAGTGTCCTTACGCATTCTGGCCCTGCTCGACGAGTATATAGCCGACATCCGGAGCGGTCATCCCGCGCAGGCTCGCGCGTTGGTGGCGAGGCCGTCGACGCGTGCGCTCGCTGCGAGCTTTCAAGTGGCAAAAGCGAACTTCGATCGCTCCGAGCGCCAGCTGACGAGCTCGCGCTTTCGCGGGATGCGCGATCAGATCAATCTCTACGGCTACATTTTGCTCGGCTTGACGTTCTTCGGTATCTTGCTCACGCTGCTGACGACCGGACGTTTCGGTCTGAGCATTGCCCGGCGATTGCGCACCCTTGCGCATAATGCCGAACTCTTGGGTGCCGGTCAGTCGACGACGCCCGTGAGCGGCGACGACGAGATCGCCGAACTCGATCGCATCTATCACGAAATGGCGCAGCGCATACACGATACCCTGTCGGCGTACCGTCGCGAGCATTATATCGCCTCGACGCTGCAGCGCGCGCTGCTTCCGCAAGTGCTGCCGAAGGTTCCGGGACTTCGCGTCGACACGGCGTACGCGGCGGCTGCACACGCTGCCGAGATCGGCGGCGACTGGTACGACGTCTTCAAACTCGACGATACCACGGTCGGGATCAGCGTCGGCGACGTCGCCGGACACGGGTTACGCGCCGCCGCGATCATGGGCTCCGTCCGCCAAGCCATCCGTATTTCAGCCCGCGTCCGCAGCGACCCGGGAACCGTGCTCGATCGCGTGAATCGCGCGCTCTGTGCCGACGAAGCCGGCGTGATCGTTACAGCATTCTTTGCGACGATCGACATGCGCAACGGTCAAACGCGCTTTGCGGTCGCCGGGCATCCGCTGCCCCTCGTGCTGCACTCCGGCACCGAAGTCGAGCAGCTGACGGGCGAAGGATTGATTCTCGGGGTCGATCCGCGCGCCGAATATCGCAGTTTTGACGTTGAGTTGCGCGCCGGCGAAGCACTGGTCGGTTTTACCGACGGTCTTATCGAAGTGCGGCGCGATTATTTCAAAGGCATGGACGATCTGATCGAAGCCGTGAAAGTCGAGTACGGCGCGATGACGTCGGAAAACATCGCCGAGCAGATAAAAGATCGCATACTTGCCAATGTGGAGCCGGTCGACGATTCGGCGGTGCTCTTCGTGGGCATCACTCATCTTGGCGTGAACGGTTCTTCACAGAAAAAGACATGGACGGTGGATGTGCGCGAACGCGGTGCCGCATACCGGGTTCGCCGCGCCGTTTTATGGGATCTTTCCTCCCGTGTCAGCGCCGGATCTGACCTGTCGGGCGTCGAGCTCATTTTGGGAGAGCTGCTCAGCAACGTCGCGCAGCATACGCCGGGCCAAGCGGAGGTCGGGCTGGAGTTTCAGGATGGCGAGGCTCGTCTACTCGTGCGCGACAACGGCAAGCCTTTCAAAAGTGAAGACGGCGAGATGCCCGATGCGCTCTCGCCCAGCGGGCGCGGCCTGCATTTGGTTCGGAGTTTGGCGCGGTCGGTTGAGGTTCACCATAACGGCGGCAACAACATCGCCGTCGTCTTGCCGGTAAACACATTGGACGCCGCTTGATCTGAATTCCGAGTCATTGTTCAAGGTTAAGTTTGAGTTAGGCCGCTCGTAGCAACAGGAGACTCGCTTGCCGGGGAAAATCGCCAGACTAAAGACTGAGCGCCCCTTTGATTTCTTTGCTTCTTCCTTAAGGAGTTTCCGTTGCACAAGAAAATCGCACTCGCGCTAGGAGCGGCGGCGGCGTTCGCGCTAGCTGCCTGTTCGGGTGTTTCGAACAATACGATTCCGGGCGTCGCGCAATTAGCCGCGCCGGAATCCAACGTCTCCGCATCGTGCGGCGCGGCCGCGGAAGGTTTTGCGCGGTGCTTTTCGCTCGTTCGAACCGACGTCGGCGGCGGCGATCCGAACGGGTATCACGGCGTCTACCGGGATCCGTCGATCGAACCGCTGAGTTTGACGCCCGACCGGCGCCGCACACCGACACCGTCGCCGTCGCCGCATCCGACGTCGACTCCGGGGCCGACGCCGACACCTTCGCCCGGAAATCCGCCGGGTTATGGTCCGGCCGATCTGCAATCAGCTTACAGTTTGCCGTCGGCGACCGCCGGAGCCGGACAGACCGTTGCGATTGTCGACGCTTACGACGACAAGACGGCTGAAAACGACCTCGGTGTGTACCGCGCGCAATTCGGATTGGCGCCTTGCACGACCGCGAACGGCTGTTTCAAGAAAGTGAACCAAACCGGTGGTAGTACGCCGCCGACGGCCAATGCAAGCTGGGGTCAGGAAATTTCGCTGGACATCGACATGGTGTCGGCGATCTGTCCGAACTGCCACATCTTGCTCGTCGAATCGAATAGTGCGAGCTTCGCGGATCTCGGCACGGCGGTCAACACCGCCGCGAGCCTGGGTGCGAATGCGATCAGCAACAGCTATGGCGGAGGCGAAAGCTCCGCTGAAACGACGACCTACGACAAATACTATAACCATCCCGGACATGCCATCACCGTAAGCTCCGGCGATAGCGGGTACGGCGTTCAATATCCGGCGGCGTCGCAGTACGTCACGGCTGTCGGCGGCACAGCGCTTTCGCGCGCGAGCACTTCGCGCGGCTGGAGCGAAACGGTCTGGAACGGCGCGGGCTCGGGCTGCAGCGCTTATGAAACCAAGCCCTCGTGGCAAACCGATACGGGCTGCGCGCGGCGCACCGTGGCCGACGTTTCGGCGGTTGCCAATCCGAACACGGGCGTTGCCGTTTACGACAGCACGCCGTATTCGGGGCAATCCGGCTGGATGGTTTTCGGCGGCACGAGCGTGGCGTCGCCGGTTATCGCGTCAGTGTACGCGCTCGCCGGCAACGGCAGTTCGGTGAACTACGGATCGTATCCGTATGGGCATCTGGGCTCGCTGTTCGACGTCACTTCCGGCAGCAACGGGAGCTGCGGAAGCAGTTACCTATGCACCGGCAAGACCGGCTACGACGGTCCGACCGGAAACGGCACGCCGAACGGCGCCGCCGCTTTCTAAAAGCGCCTCGGCAGGAGGGGCCGAAAGGCCCCTCCTGACGAAGTTTTGAGTCCGTGAGAAACTCACGGATTTTTTTTCTCCTCGCGCTGCTGATCGCGGTCGCCGCGATCGCGTGGTATATTTCGTCGCACCGCGCCTCGCCGGGCGAAGTCACCGTCTATTACTCGAAAGTTGACGGGCAATCGGAGATCCCGTGGACGATCTCCGCGCGCGCGCAGCAGCCGGGTGAAAGCGCCGCGGCCTATGCACAATACCTCGCGTTGTACGCCGCGTCGCAGGCGGTCACCGGGCCTCCCCCGGACGTAACGGCGATTCGTTTCCCAGCCGGAACCCGCGTGCTCTCCGCGAGCGTTGATGGTTCGACCGTCACCGTCGATCTTTCGCCCGAGGTCAACCATCCGGGCGGCGCGCTGAATGAAAGCGGTGAGTTTAAGGCGCTGATCTGGACGCTGACCGCGCTACACGGAGTAGATCGCGTCGCAGTGCGTATGGCCGGCAGTAAAGTGGCGACGCTGAACGGAGGGAGTTTCGAGCTCGATGAACCGTTACGCCGTTCGGATTGGTAGCGCTCTCGCTCTTGCGCTGAGTTTTCAGCTCGGGCTCTTCACGTTTGCGAATGCCGCCGAAAATACGGCCTACGAGTACGACGGCAAACGAGTCGTTTTTGAAACGCTCGTGCAGCGGAGCGGAGGGCCGGCCGTTTCTGCGGACGATCCCGGCTTGCAACAGCTCGTAAGAAACGCGGGCGGATCGCTTACGTGGGATGCCGATAATCAATACGTTCTCGTGACGTTTCCCGGCCCGACCGTAATCAGTTTTGCGATTGGCGACGCGCACTATCTGATCGGATCCGTTTCGCATCCGGCGGCGTTTGCGCCGTTCGTGCGCGACGGGCACGCGTTCGTTCCGCTCAAGGACGTCCTGCGGGCGCTCAAACTGCCGGCGTTTTCGCCGGGTCCTTCGGTTTCAGATGTGGCGGCTACGCCGGCGCCGCCGCCGCCGCTTTTTGCTTCGCCCGTGCCGTCGCCGCAGCCGGAACAACTCGCCCAAGTCACCGGCGTCGACGTGCAAGCGCAGGCCGGATCTGTCACCATTCGCATCGGCATCAGTGGAAACGGCGCGTATGAATGGCACCGGTTGCGCGTTCCGGATAACCGCTGGTGGATCGACGTGCACACTGCCCGGCTAGCGACCGCGCCGATCGATCAGAACGGCGGTGCGCTCGTCTCGGCAGTCCGCGTTCGCCAGCAGCCCGCGGACACGGTCCGCGTGGCGCTTTCGCTGCCCGCTTCAGAACAAGTGGATGTTTCGCCGGGCAATGAGGGCATCACCATCGTCGTCTCGAGTCGCGTCGTAGCCGCGGCAACGCGCGGCTCGGGCACGTTCGGAAGTATCGTTACGGCAAACGCATCACTCCTTGCTAGTCCGGGCGCATCACCGGCGCGGTACGTGCCGGCCAATCCGCACCTCATCGTGCTCGATCCCGGTCACGGCGGGAGCGATCCGGGAACGGTACGCGGCGGCGTTCAGGAGAAGAGCTTAACGCTCGACATGGCCATGCGCGTGCGCGACATTCTCGTCGCCCGAGGCTGGCAAGTCGTGATGACGCGCACGGACGATCGCGATGTCTTTGCACCTAATGATTCCGCGCGCGACGAGCTCCAAGCGCGTGACGACGTCGCCAACTCGCGCGGTGCGAGGCTGTTGGTGAGCATCCACGTGAACGGCTATGTCAACTCGGGACCGCACGGCGTGGCGACCTACTACTATAAAGCCAGCGATTTGGCGCTGGCACAATCAGTAAGCCGGCGTATAGCGTCCGAGCTCGACATGAATAACAACGGCGTCATCAAAGATAAACTCTACGTCGTCAATCACGCCGCCATGCCGGCGGCGCTCGTCGAAACCGCCTACATCTCGAATCCGGATGACTTCACGCTCTTGCAATCGGGAAGTTGGCGGCAGAAGATGGCACAGGCGATCGCCGACGGCATCGTCGACTACACCGAAAGCAACTAGCCGCCTTCGTGTTAGGACTCTTCGATTCCGGGCTCGGCGGACTGACCGTGCTGCAGCGCCTGCACGAGAGACTGCCGCGGCAGGATATCGTCTTCTTCGCCGATCAGCTGCACGTGCCGTACGGTGACCGCACGCCGGCCGAGCTGGTGGAGCTGCTGCGCGCAAACGTCGAGTTCTTGGACGCGCGGCATGTCGACGCGATCGTCATGGCGTGCAATACGTCGTGCGCAACGGCGGCGCGCGAAGGCTGGCCGTCGACCACGGCGCCGATCCTGGACCTGATCGAGTCGGCTGCGATCGCAGTGGAAAGCGCCGGTTACAAACGCATCGGCGTGGTTGCGACGGCCGCTACGACGGCGACGCGGGCCTACACGCAAAAAATCACGAGCCGCATTCCGGATGCGCACGTCTTCGAAGTCGCCGCACCGGCGCTCGTGCCGTTGGTCGAGGCGGGGAAGTTCGAAGGAGAGGAACCGGGCGCCGCCGTTGCTGCGGTCTGCGCGCAATTGCCGCGCGAGCTCGACGCGGTACTGCTGGCGTGCACGCACTATCCGCTGCTTGACGTGCATTTTGCGGCCGCCTTGGGCGAGCGCGTCGTCCGGATCGATCCGGCGGTCGTGCATGCGGAGCGCGCGGCAGCAATCGCGGCCCACGAAGGGTTCGCGCCCGGCACGGGCTCGATAACGTGCATCACGAGCGGCGATCCCGAACGATTCCGTCTAGCGGTAACGACGGTCCTCGGCGATTTGCCGGAGGTCGCATTTGAACGTTAAGGTCGCGATTGCGGGCGGCGGCCCCGCCGGCATGGTGCTGGGATTTTTGCTGGCGCGCGCGGGAATCGAAGTCGGCGTCCTTGAGAAGCACGCCGACTTTCTGCGCGATTTCCGCGGCGATACGATCCATCCGTCGACCCTCGAGATCATCTGGGAACTCGGTTTGCTCGACGCGTTCCTCGCGCTTCCGCACAGCGAGATCACGCAGTTCTCGGGCGTCGTCAACGACAAGGTTTATCCGTTCGTCGATCTGAGCCACGTTCCGACGCACTGCAAATTCTTAGCATTCATGCCGCAGTGGGACTTTTTGAATTTCCTGGCCGAGCGCGGGAAGCGCTATCCGGCGTTCCATCTTCTCATGGAAACCGAAGCGCTCGGCACGCTGAGCGAAGGAGCGAGAGTCACGGGCGTACGCGCGACGAGCCCGCAAGGCGAGATCGAGATCCGCGCGGATCTCACCGTCGGGGCGGACGGCCGTCACTCGACGTTGCGCAACTCGGCGCAGCTGCCGGTGAAGGACTTCGGCGCGCCGATCGATGTGCTCTGGCTGCGGCTGCCGCGCGAACCTTCGGATCCCGGCCAAGTCTTCGGCTACATCAAGCAGGGGAGAATTTTCGTCATGCTGATGCGCGATACGTATTGGCAGTGTGCGTACGTGATTCCAAAGGGATCGTTCGAAGCGATCCGGGCGCGCGGAATTGATGCGTTTCGTTCCGGAGTCGCGCAGCAGGCGCCGTTCGTAGCCGATCGGGTGGGGGCGCTGCAAAGTTGGGACGACGTGAAGTTGCTAACGGTACAAGTAGACCGGCTCGAAAAATGGTATCGCGATGGTTTGCTGTTTATCGGCGACGCCGCGCACGCGATGTCGCCCATCGGCGGCGTCGGCATCAATCTGGCCGTGCAAGACGCGGTCGCAGCCGCCAATATTCTTTATCGCGCATTGTCAGCGGGAAGTGCTCCCGATTTGGCGGCGGTGCAGCGGCGCCGGACGTTTCCGACCGTGATGACTCAGAATTTGCAGCTGCTCATTCAAAATACGTTCATGTCGCGCATATTGCGCGGCGCGGATGCGCCGGAACAAGTGAAGCGGCCGCTTTTTTTGGAAGCGTTCAAGCACTTTCCGCTACTGCGACGCATCCCGGCGCGGTTGATCGGCGTCGGCTTCCGCCCCGAACATGTCCGGACGCCGGCCGCCTAGATAAAAGGTTTCAGCTGGCCGACGAACTTGTCGGTATTGCGGATGCTGCGAAGCACGGTCGTGATCGCATCTGCGGGAAATCCCGATTCGAGCGTTATCGTGTAGCCGGAAAATACATCCGAGGTGTCATCGGCGCCCCAGAACAGGAAGTTCTGATCGCTAAAGTACAGCAGCTTGCGCATCAGTGCATTCGGAATCCTTGCCCTGCCGACATTGATGTATCTACCCTTGTAATGGGGGTAAACGCGGAAGCCGACCGTGTCCGATTTCGTAACGCTGACGACGATTTCCAGCGAGTCGGAGTTTACCAGACCGGTCGTCATGAACCCAACGAAGTTGTACGGATTTTTCGTGCTTTGATGGAACGCGACGTCGACATCGGCGCGCGCTCCGGCCGTTTGCAGAAGGTCCGCCAGCTGAGTGCGCGTCGTGTCGCGGCTCGAGTCTTGGGCCCCGGCCGTTAGCGGCGTGATCAGGAAGAAGCACAGTAAAGCGAAGAGAGTTAAACGCATCACTAGCCTTTCGGCGGCGCTGGACTTCGCGCCCGCGGCGTGGTAAAGTAACTTTGCATGACAAAGTTATATACCGCGGCGGGCGGCGCACTCGCCGTTTGCATACTTGGCCTGGCAGTGTATGCGGTTTCGATCTTTGGCCGTCCGCCTATGCCGGTGCCGCTCGGCACGGTGCTTTGGGATGACGAAACGGGCTTCACGGTGAGCAGAGTGGCACATCACCCGGTTTCGGCCGGGACGAGCGCCTACGAAGTCACGGTTCGGATGTACTGTCCGTTCGGAGAGCGTTACGGGTGGACGCTTCACAGTGCGCACGTCTTCGACAATAGCGGGCGGACATATTACGCGAGTTCGGGCAGCGCCGCTCATCGGATACTCGGAGCTACAGACACCGAACATCTCACATTTCTGCTTCCGGCGAATGTCGAACAGCCGGCTCTCGTATTTGACGACACGCTTCGTCTGTCGTCAATCGCGGGCGCGTTAAGGGCGGGCCCTCCGGAGCTCTACGAGCCGCACCGCTTTAACCTGCGTTATGACTAGAGCGCGACGATATGAAACAGCCAGAAAAAAACGCCGACGCTGAAGGTCGCGAGAAGGGCGCCTGCAACGACCTGGGCGACGGTGTGCGCGCGCAAATAGACGCGCGCCCAGCAGACCATCGGAATCAGCACGAGAAACGGCAGCGGCTGGCGGCCATAGAGCAAGCTCAGTGCGACCAGCGGCGCCGTGATTCCGACGGCGTGCGTGCTGATCTTCCAGTAGCGCGTAATATATTGCACGACCGCGGTCGCCAGCGTAAAGCCCGCCATTGATGCGACCAGCAGTTTCGGCGCGTGGGTCAGCCATAACGTCGCGGTGCCGGCCAGATAGAACATGACGAAGACGAAAAAGACCTTCTCGCGTTCTTGGCGGATCGACATGTCGAGATCGGATATGCGGTCCGTCGCATAGAGCCAGAAGATGAAGAGCATCGGCCCGATCGACGTGAAGAACGTGCTCAGAAAAAGCAGGCGCCAAAAGTCGTCCGTGCTCCCGGCGCGCACGTGGGACAATATAACGAAGAGCGCCAAAGCCGTAAGGAACGGATTGAAGATGGTGGAGAGGATGCGTGCCAAGTCGCGCCAGACGCGCCGGTTCTTAATGGGGATCGGAGTCAGCGACGGGTGCAGATGGACCACCATCCGTACTAGGCCCGCCTGCCCGCCTCGCTCCTGCCGCAGTGAGGGGCTCCGTCCAGGAGCCTGTCGAAACGGAGGCCCTTCATGGTGCTAGAGCGGATCGACACTCCCGCCGACGTCAAAGCCCTGTCCCGCCCGGAAATCGACCTATTGGCTAGCGAGATCCGCGAGCAACTGGTGGAAGTCTGCGCGCAAAACGGCGGCCATCTGGCGCCCAATCTGGGCGTCGTCGAACTGACCCTCGCGCTGCACCGTACTCTCGATCTGCCCAAAGATCGCATCGTGTGGGACGTCAGCCACCAAACCTACGTGCACAAGCTCTTGACCGGACGGCGCGATCGGTTCGCGACGCTACGAAAGGGCGGCGGCATTTCCGGCTTCGCGATGCGCAGCGAATCCGAGTACGATTGTTTTGGCGCCGGCCACGCCAGCACGGGTGTATCGGCAGCGCTCGGCATGGCGCAGGCGCGCGATCTCACCGGCGGTACCGAAACGATCGTTGCCGTTATCGGCGACGGGGCCCTGACGGGCGGCCTCGCCTATGAAGCGCTCAACAACGCCGGACAGATGCGTACGAACTTCATCGTGATCCTCAACGACAACGAGATGTCGATCGCGCCCAACGTCGGATCGATGGCTTCATATCTTTCCCTACTGCGCAGCAAGCCGTTCGCCAATCACATGCGCGCAACGGGAAAGCAGGTGCTGAACCATTTGCCGCTGGGCGGCATGGCGAAGAAAGCGTTCGAGTCGGCCGAACTCGGTGCGATGCGGTTTATCGCGCCGTCGGAGAAAGCCGCAGTCATCTTTGAAGAACTCGGCTTCCGCTACATCGGCGCGATCGATGGTCATAATTACGACGCTCTGGTCGACGCGCTCGAAACGGCCAAGGCCATTCCGCGTGCCGTGCTGCTGCACGTGCGCACGATCAAGGGCAAGGGCTACGAGCCGGCGGAGCGGGACTCGCGCACGTTCCACGGCATCGGAGCCAACGCGTTCGAACCGCGTGACGGCAGCAAGAGAGCCGCGGCTCCTTCGGCTCCCAAATTCCAAGACGTCTTCGCCGACGCTATGATCGCGCTCGCGGAAAAAGATTCCCGCATCATCGGCATAACGGCTGCGATGCCCGATGGAACCGGACTCTCGAAGTTTGCCAAAGCCTTTCCCGACCGGTATTTCGACGTCGGCATCGCGGAAGCGCACGCCGTCTGCTTCGCGGCGGGCGCCGCGACCAACGGTCTCAAGCCGGTCTGCGCGATTTACTCGACGTTCTTGCAGCGCGCGTACGATCAAATCGTACACGATGTCTGCGTCCAGAATCTGCCCGTGGTGTTTTGCATGGATCGCGCGGGCGTCGTAGGGGACGACGGACCAACCCACATGGGCTTGTACGACATCGCCTACATGCGGACGCTGCCGAACATGACGTGCATGGCGCCCCGCAACGAAGAAGAGCTCTATCCGATGCTCGAACACGCGCTCTCACTCGACGGTCCCGCCGCCATCCGCTACCCGCGCGGATCGACCAGCGGAAAACACCGCGATCCGGTCGCTCCGATCGTGCACGGGCGCGGCGAAGTTTTACGCAGGGCCATTCGACAAACTCAGGGTGACACCGGAGTGGCGATTCTCGCTTACGGAAATACCGTCGACATCGCGCTCGATGCCTACGATATGGTTCCGGCCGCAACCGTCGTCAACATGCGTTTTGCAAAACCGCTCGACGAAGCGCTGCTCTTTGAGGTGGCGGCCAACCACTCGCACGTTATCACGCTCGAAGAACATTCGCTCGCCGGCGGATTCGGTTCGGCGATCGTGGAGTTCCTGGCCGACAATGCGTTGAAGGTTACCGTCGAGCGCATCGGCATTCCCAACGTGCTCGTTCAACACGATTCACAGCCAAAACAGCGCGCACTGTTCGGGCTTACCGCAGAAGAAGTAGCGGCTCGCGTGCGGCGCGCCTCTGAATCCGCGCCACAGCGCAACCGCGAACTGATCGAGGAACCCGTATGATTTGGCTCCTGGCCGCGGCCGCGGCCGCAAAACCTGTTGTGCCGACCGCGAATCCGCTGCAAGTACAGCAGCCGCAACCGGCGCAAGCCATTCCCGCGCCGCCTCCGGAGACGTGGTTTGCACTGCATGCGAGCTGGCTGACGCACGGACTGGCCGGGCTCTTCATTATTGCGGCCGTCGGGTTAGTCGTGATGCTGGCGATTCAAACAACGAAACAAGAAGGGCTCTCGGGAACGATCGGGGGCCGCGTCGAGTCGGCTTACAGCCGCATGGGTGCCGAAGAACAACTCAAACGCATCACCGGCGTCTTCGCGGTCATGTTTGTCGTGCTCGGCACCATTCTCTCGCTGACCGGAATCTAGCCGCCTTGCCGCTGCTCGAAGTCAAGAACCTCCGGACGACGTTCAATACCGAGGACGGCCTCGTCACTGCCGTCAACGGACTGTCGTATTCGCTCGAAGCGGGTTCGACGCTGGGCATCGTCGGCGAGTCGGGTTCGGGTAAGTCCGTCAACGCGCTCTCGATCATGCGCTTGATCCAACGCCCCGGACAGATCGATCCGCACAGCGAAGTATTTTTTGAAGGCACGAACCTGCTCGAAAAATCTGAATCCGACATGCGCAAGATTCGCGGCCGTAAGATCGCGATGATCTTTCAGGATCCGATGACGTCGCTCAATCCCGTCTTGACGATCGGAGAGCAGATTTCCGAGGCCGTCCAGCTGCACTTGGGATTAAATAAGAAAGAAGCGTTCGACAAGACCGTCGAGATGCTGAAGAAAGTGCGCATTCCGCTGCCCGAAAAGCGCTTTTACGATTACCCGCATCAATTTTCAGGCGGGATGCGTCAGCGCGTCATGATAGCGATGGCGCTTTCGTGCGATCCGAAGCTGCTGATTGCCGACGAGCCCACGACCGCGCTCGACGTCACCATCCAAGCGCAGATCCTCGAACTGATGAGCGAAATGCAGCGCGAAACGGGCGCTGCCATTATTTTGATCACGCACGACTTGGGCGTGGTCGCCGAGGTTTGCGAAAACGTGCTGGTGATGTACGGCGGGAACATGGTCGAGTACGGCGACGCGCCGCAAATCTTCGACACGCCGAAAATGCCCTACACGCAAGGTCTGCTGGCGTCGCTACCGCGCCTCGACGTACGCGATCGTCAGCGTCTCGAACCGATTCCCGGCCAGCCCCCCAACCTGCTCCGCCTACCGCCGGGCTGCGCGTTCGCGCCGCGCTGCCGTTACCGCATGCCGATCTGCGCCGAACCGGTTCCGGTCTACGATTTTGGCGCAGGTCACGTGGCGCGCTGTTTCTTGTATGACGAGCGCGCTAAAGATCAGCGCCCAATCGAAGTCGAAACGGCCCCGATCGTTAGCGCTCCCGCAGAGCCCGCCCGAGCATGAGCGCTCAAGAGATCGCGACCGAAACGAAAACGGATAACCTGCTCGAGGTTACCGGCCTTTACAAGTATTTTCCGATCCACGCGGGGTTGATGTCGCGCCACGTTGGCGATGTGAAAGCGGTCGACGGCGTGGACTTTACGATCGCGCG
Organism: Vulcanimicrobiota bacterium; assembly: GCA_003136355.1. Lineage (GTDB taxonomy): Bacteria > Vulcanimicrobiota > Vulcanimicrobiia > Vulcanimicrobiales > Vulcanimicrobiaceae > Rubrimentiphilum. Next base: position 15,500 of record PLED01000027.1, read on the forward strand.
CGGTGAAACGCTCGGGCTCGTCGGCGAGTCGGGTTCGGGGAAAACGACGGTGGGCCGCGTGATATTGCGGTTGTTGCCGGCCACCAAGGGTGAAGTCTGCTTCGACGGACAGCCGATTCTCGATCTTTCGCGCGGCGACATCCGCCGGCTGCGCCGCGAGATGCAGATCATCTTCCAAGATCCGTTCGCCTCGCTCAATCCCCGCATGACGGTGGGCGATATCGTCGCCGAGCCGCTCAAGATCCATCATCTGGCAGCGGGCAAAAAAGTAGACGAGCGCGTGCAGGAACTCTTGCGCCTGGTCGGTTTGCAGCCCTACCACTCGAACCGGTATCCGCACGAGTTTTCCGGCGGACAGCGTCAGCGCATCGGCATCGCGCGCGCGCTTGCCGTCGATCCGAAATTCATCGTCTGCGACGAGCCGGTCTCGGCGCTCGACGTTTCGATTCAGGCGCAGGTGATCAACCTGCTCGAGGATCTGCAGGCGAAGCTCGGCCTGACCTACCTCTTCATCGCGCACGACCTCTCGGTCGTGCGACACATCTCGACGCGCGTAGCGGTGATGTACGTCGGAAAATTGATGGAGATGGCTCCGCGCGACGCGCTGTACGAAGAGCCGCTTCATCCGTATACGATTTCGCTGCTCTCGGCGATTCCGATTCCCGANNGGCTGCCGCTTTCACACGCGCTGCCCGATCGCGTTCGAGCGCTGCAAAACCGACGTACCGGCGTTTAACGAATACCGTCCGGGACACTTCGCGGCTTGTCATTGGGTCGAAGAACACGACGGCAAGCAGCCTGATATTACCGCCGCAATCGCAGCGAAGAGCTCGCCAAGCGGAGCGGTGGTGGTCGCGCCCGGTTCGCTCACGGATTCAGTTCCGCCGGTTTAGCCGCGCGAGGCGCCCGCAGGGCGCATGCAAACCGCACGCTCGCTAGGCTAGGCGGCTAAGCGATCCGGGTTCACTTCTCGTAAAGCCAAGGGATTTCTCAGGCAGTCCCTGTAGCGTGGCGGCATGCGTACTATTCTTTTCGCCCTTACTCTATTGCTCTGCGCGGCGCCCATTGCGGCTGCGGCTCAAGGATTCCCGGGCATGACACCCGAGATGCAGGCCCAGCTCCAAACGCTTCGCGACACAGCCAAAACCACGAGCTTCAATGCACTGAGCGCGGATCACCGCACCAAAGTGCAAGCGATCGTTACGAGCTTCAACAGCGGGTCGGTTTCAATCGCCGACGCCGTGACGCAAATCGATGCAGTGCTCACGCCCAGCGAATCGGCGGCCGTTCTCGCGGCCGGTCAAACGATGCGCGACGCGATGCGCAAAGCAATCAGCGACGCTAACGGCGGATCGCCGCCGCCGGGAAGGCAAGGTCCGCCTCCTGGAGCGGGTGGTGGTCAAGGTCAGCGCCGGCCGCCCGATGCGGGACGGATTCTGCTGCAACTCGCTGCCTCGCCGGACGCGCTGCGTGCGGCAGTGCAGCCGTAGCAAATACTACGTCAGGTGATGCAAACCGCGTCACCTGACGGATTCCACAGCTGACGATTGGTAAGGCCCCCGGAGGGCGCTCCTGCCGCCGAGCGAATCTTGCGCCTCGATGTTGCATGTATTGTTCGCCGCGTCGCTCTTCACGATGTCTCAAGTGCTCTCAGCCCCGTTCCCCGGCGACCTCACCGGATCGCCGGACGGCGCGGCTATCGCATTCACCGCGAACGAACGCGGGCTCCACAATCTCTATTTTGCGGACGGAACGGCGCCCGCGAAGCGCATCACGAATTATTCGAGCGATGACGGACAGATCGTCGGGTCGCTGAGAATCGTTCCCGGCAGCCGCGCCATTGTGTATGTGCGCGGTGAGGGCACGAACCGACGGAGCGAGTATCCGAATCCACTTTCGCTGCCGATGCCTCCCAAGCAAACGATTTGGATCGTTTCGGGATCGGGTTCGCAGCCGGTCCGCATCGGCGAAGGAAACTCTCCCGCCGTCTCGCCCAAAGGCGACCGCGTGATCTGGCTTTTGCACGGCCAGCCGTTTTCAGCTGCGCTCGATACACGGGGCAACGTTCCGCGCGTGGGAAAGCCCGCGCCGCTTTTCTCGATCCGAGGATCGCTTTCCGATCCGGTCTTTTCCCCGGACGGGTCGCGCCTGGCGTTTACGAATTCGCGCGGCGATCACGGTTTTATCGCGATCTACAACCTTGCCACGAAGCGGATTTCGTACGCTGCACCGTGTTTTTCGAGCGATTTCGCGCCGGCGTGGTCGGCCGACGGAAAGCAGATCGCGTTCGTCCGTACGCCGGGGACGCTGGAAAACGAAGATCCCTACGTCCATTATGTGAAGGAGCCGTGGTCAATCTGGACTACTGATGCCGACGGAAACAACGGCCGCCAAATTTGGCAGGCCGATCGCGGAATGGGCGGCGAGTTCTACGGCGCCGACAGCGACGCG
>PLED01000089.1 GCA_003136355.1 Vulcanimicrobiota bacterium
GCGCTCTGAGGCGGAATCCCGGCGGCCGGTGCAACGTGGCCGTTGCCGGCGGCGGTACCGTGGCCCCCGCGTCCGCCGCGGCGCCGGCGACCACGGCGACGGTGACGTCCGCCTTCGCGAACATCTCCGCCTTCGCCGATCAGAATTGCTTCAGGGGCGCGCTCGGCTTTCGTCTCCGCGACGATCGCTTTGTCTTCGAGCTCTTCTTCCTCGGTAACGGTCGTAATGCCGATCGGCGGACGCGCCGACGACTGTTTGGCGGCCTCTTCGGCCAGCTCGCGCAGCTGTTCGGCTTGCTCGGCGGGCGTGAGCGCTTTGCCCGGACGGCGGCGGCGGCGCTTTTTCTTTTCTCCGGGTGCAGCGACGGCCAGCTCGGCCAGCGCTTTGTTGTCTTCGACGTCGATGACTTTGATGCGCGCCGATTGTCCGGCCATGTTCGCGCCGTTTTCCACTTCGACGATGCGCGTCCCGATCACGGCGGCGGCCGAAGTTGGATTCGGCAGCCGTCCCGGAAGCAATTCGACTTCGCGCTCGTCACCAACGCGAACGGCGGCGTCGAGCGGCACTTCGGTGACGCTGCGGATGCGCGTTTTCTCCGGATGCAGCAGCGGATCGATCCGCACGTGGATCGTCGCTTCGAGCTGCTCGGCGAGAGCGCGGGTTTCGTCTTCGTACCAGAATTCAAGCTGGGCTGCGACGCCGGGCGAACTTTCGACGAGCAACAGCTTGCCGTTGAGCGGCTGTGCGCGCAGTTTACGCAACGTCTCGATCGCGACCGACTGCGAGGAAAGCACCGTTCCCAAGCCGCCGCAATCGGGGCACGCCCCGCGCAGCTGTGCCGAGAGATCTTTGCCGACGCGTTTGCGCGTGAATTCTAAGAGTCCCAGGTTGCTGAACGACTGAATGGTCGCGCGCGTGCGATCGCGGCGCAGCCCTTCCTCGAGAACACCGACGACTTTGTTGCGCGCGGCCTCGGAGCTCATATCGATGAAATCGCAGACGATGATNNTCGATGAAGTCGATGACGATGATGCCGCCGATGTCGCGCAGGCGCACTTGGCGCGCGATCTCCGCCGCGGCCTCGATGTTGGTCTTGACGATCGTGTCTTCGAGATTCTTTCCACCTGTGAACTTGCCCGAGTTGACGTCGATTACGGTGAGCGCTTCCGTTGTTTCGATCACGATCGAGCCGCCGGAGGGAAGATTGATCTTCGGTTTCATCAGGCGCTGGATCTCTTCGTCGATCTTGTAATCGGCAAAGAGTGACGAGCCGCCCGGATAATACGCGACGCGGTCGAGATATTGCGGACCGAGCAGCTGCAAGAAGCTGCAGACCTTGCGGTACTCTTCTTCGTTATCGATCAGGACTTTGTCGACGTCGGCGCTCACGAAATCGCGAGCGGCCTTGTAGACGAGGTTCATGTCTTTGTGGAGCAATGCCGGAGAGGCCGCGCGTTTGTACATCTCGAGAATGCCGTGCCACATGCGAATGAGCACGCCCAGGTCGGCGATCAATTCGGCTTCGCTCACGCCGGCCGCGGCCGTGCGAACCACGGTTGCCATGCCTTCGGGGCGGATGCGCTTCATGACGGCTTTGAGGCGGTTGCGTTCTTCGGCGGTATCGATCTTGCGCGAGACGCCGCTGTACTTGCCGGTCGGCATCAGAATCAGATAGCGTCCGGGCAGCGAGATGTTGGTGCTGATGCGCGCGCCTTTGAGGCCGCGCGGTTCTTTGACGATTTGGACGAGCACGTCGTCGCCGCGGTTAACTTTTTCGCTGATCGTCCAGCCGCTGCGGCCTTGCGTGATTTCGACGTCGCCGATGTTCAGCGGCGTCTTGTTGATGTCGTCGACGTACAGAAACGCGTTGCGTCCCAGTCCGATGTCGACAAAACTCGCGCCCATTCCGGGCAGAACGTTTTGGACTTTTCCTTTGAAGATCGAGCCGATGACTTTTTCTTCACGCTCGATGTAGAGTTCGGCGAGGACCTTGTCCTCGAGGATTGCGACCCGGTTTTCCCAGGGATCGCTCGATATGAGGATCTCGGTTGACAAATTTACTCCTCCGCGAGGACGACCAGCATCCGGCTTTTCAGCTCCTGCGATCGCCTGCTAGCGGTTCTAAAAATTCTGAACGTTACCGGCGCAGCCCATAGCTTAGAGGGCAGGCTGCCGGTTTGGCCCCCCGTTCCCGCCACCCGGGGACCGGACCTTTAATACGCGGGCGGCGCCTCCCACCGCTGGGCCATCTCCAATACATCAAACCATGACTTCGAATCGCGGATATTGGTTGCGCTCATACCGTGTGTTGTTCCCTCATGTCATCCTGAGCTTGTCGAAGGACCCCGAGTAGTGCGCCCGCAGGCGCACATATCGAGGGGCGTGCCTAAGCGTTCCCCAAAACGCCGCGATCTTTTTGGGCGTAGATATTGAGCAAGACGCCGATAGCCGCGAAATCCGTCAGTACCGCGGATCCGCCATAGGACAAGAACGGCAGCGGTATGCCCGTGATCGGCATGATGCCGATCGTCATGCCGATATTGACGACGATGTGAAATGCGAACATCGCGACGATGCCGCTGGCGAGCAAGAAGCCGAAACGGTCGCGCGCGCTGATCATCGCGATCACGCCGCCGAACAACAGCACGCCGTAGCACGCGAGGAGCATAACGGTGCCGACGAATCCGAGCTCTTCGCCGACAACGGTAAAGATGAAATCGGTCGAGTGTTCCGGCACGAAATTCAGCTGCGTCTGCGTACCGTGATGCAAGCCGCGGCCGAACCAGCCGCCGCTGCCCACCGCAATCTTCGATTGATTCAAATTGTACCCGGCGCCCTGTGGGTCGGCCTTGGGATTGAGGAAGATCAGCAGCCGGGCTTTCTGGAAAGGCTTTAAGATATATTTCGTTTCGATGGCCAGCGCCATCGCTGCCGCTCCCGCTAGTGCGTATGCGGCGAAGTGCTGCCACTTCGGCAAGCCGAAGAAGAGTTGCGCGCTCATGATCGCCATGAAGACGAGCGCCGTTCCGAGGTCGGGCTGTTTTGCGACGAGCAGTGCGGGAATGGCGACCATCAGCAGCGGCTTCCATAACTCGGTCAGCTTCGTGTACTCACCTTTGCAGAGCACCCACGCAAGCGAGATCGCGAGAATGAGCTTTGCTGGTTCGGATGGCTGGAACGTACCGAGCGGGCCGAGGCTAATCCAGCGTTGCGCGCCGTGCGACGAGTGTCCGCCGCGCAAAATGAATGCCAGCAGCAGCAACGTAACGACATACAAACCCGGCGCCCACTTCGAAAAATCGCGATAATCGATGCGCGAGAAACCGAGCATGACGCCGATGCCGAGGATCGCGTAGAGTATCTGCTTGCGATACTCGCCGGGATCGGTGTGTAAACCCGCGGACTGAATGATCACGATGCCGAACGACGTGACGAGAATCGCGGCCACGACCAAATACCAATTGACCCGCCCAGCATACCGGCGCGCGTGCGCGCCGAAAGTCATTGTTGCCATCGCCGCTAGTCGATCCGCTCGCTGAAGTTGATGTGGTTGTCGAACGGATCGATGACGACAAGGTCGCGCCTGCCCCAGTCCTGCACCTGAATGCCGGGATTCATGTAGCGGTAGTTCTTGGCTTTCAACTCCGCAAGCAAAGCGTCCAGCCCATCCGTCTCGATGAGGACATGAGTTCCGGGAGTTCCGTCGCCGTGATGCTCGCTCAAAAATAAAGTAACATCGCCGCGCGATATTCCCATGAACAGCGGCGCGTTCTCATTGAAGCGATGCTCGAATTCCACCTTAAACCCGAGGTAGTCAAGATAGAACTCGCGCGCCTTGGCGACATCGAACATCCGCAAGATTGGAATCGCACGTTTTAGGGCTGGCTGGATTTCGATGCTCCTCCTGGACCTGGGCTCACTCTAGTTTCTCGACACGGTCGTTTCCGCATCTTCGCCAAGTTCGCCAGATGCGAAGGGATATAATTCTGGCTCATCGCCTCCGACGTTCATGCGAAAGATCGAGTCATATTCGGCGTGAAAGTCTGACGCCCGGGCTGCCTCCTTCGCGTTGCTGTCGCGCGCAGCCGGTGTATCGAAAGGCCCGATTGCTTCAGCATCCACCCCCGATGTGATCAGCAAAACATAGTATTTCATCAGCCATGCCTCCTGGATAGTTTTTGGGGGATCCAGGATCCCACGACGAGCGCCCTGCAACCTCCCGGCTGCGGAGGTTTCCGATGGAAAATGTCAGCGAGAACCTAAAGAGCGACGTCGAGGCGAAGCATGCCTTCCAAGAGGTACTGCAGCGCGAGGGTTATTCCGCCGTGCAGATTAGCGCCTCTCCAACCGACATCGCCGCCAAGAAAGACGGTGTACGCTGGCTTTTTGAGGTCAAGTTCACGCGGGCGGAGACTCATTGCTTCGGCGCAGCAACACTAACGGAATGGGCGGCCGCTGCGGAGGACGCGGAGCACTTCCGGTTTGTGATCGCCTATAAGAAAGCCGACGGTTGGCGTTTCGACCGCTACAGCCCAGACGAATTCATGGCTTTTAGTTCGGTTCCACCATTTAAGATTTATTTCAACGTACCCATCGGAAAGAAGCCGGCCGCAATCCGAACGCGTCTTTCGAAACGCATATACCTAACAAAGTCGCGCCTGAAGCTCTTGAGCCGGCAGTTCGAGGAACTGCGCGCGCTGGAGAATTAAGTCGCCGGTGCCGGAGCTCCGTTGCTGGCGGCGCCGGATTGCGGCAGCCCGGGCTGCGCTGGTTGCAGCGAGCGCCGCTTGCGCCGGCGGCGGCGCGGCGGTCCGGCCGGGGGCGACGGCGTCCGGTTCACGGAGATGATCGGTACGTTGGCGAGCATCGCGAAGACGCTGTCTTGGTGTTCGAAGCGCACGTCGATCTTGTCGCGATCCACCTCAACGTAGCGCGAGACCACTTCGACCAAGTCGCGCTTCATCGCTTCGACCATGTCGGGCGCGAGCGAGAGATGATCGGACATCAGCACCAGCCGCAGCCGTTCTTTTGCCGTCTCTCCGGATTTTTCGCGGCCAAATAACTTGCTCAGATTGTTGAAGACATCGTTGAAGGTCATTTGCGGCCTCCCAGCAGCGATCCGAGTTTGTCCATGAACGTTTCTTTGTACTCGACCATCGGGGCGGGAACGTCTTCGCCCGCAATGCGCGCCGCGATCGTGTGATAGGCTTTCGCGGTTGCCGAATCGGTGCGCAGCGCGAGCGGTTCGCCTTTGTTGGTCGAAACGATGACATCGGGTTCGTCGGCGATCACGCCCAGCAGCGGCAAGCGCAGAATCGAGTTGACGTCTTCAACTGAGAGCATCTTGCCTTTGTGCACCAGATGCGGACGCACGCGATTGATGATCAGCTGCGGTGAGAATGCGTTGCCGAGCAGTCCGACGACCCGGTCGACATCGCGCACCGCCGAAACTTCCGGCGTGCAGACAACGATCGCTTCCTGGGCTCCGACCACTGCGTTCGTGAATCCCATCTCGATACCGGCCGGGCAGTCGATCAGCACGTAATCGAACTGCTCGCGCAGTTCTTCGATCAGATCGCGCATGGACTCGGTATCGACCTCGTCCTTTTCGCGCGATTGCGCGGCGGCCAGCAAGAAAAGATTCGGGAAATTTTTGTCGCGCACGAGCGCTTCGTCGAGTTCGACTTTTTCTTCGAGCACGTCGAGCACGTGATGGCGCACGCGGCTTTCCAAGCCCATCAGGATATCCAAGTTGCGCAAGCCGACGTCGGCGTCAACGAGTGCGACCTTCGCACCGCGCTTTGCAAGAGCGACGCCGAGATTTGCCGTCGTCGTGGTTTTGCCCACGCCGCCTTTCCCGGACGTTATGACGATTGCGCGTCCTAGAGTCACGGGCGCTCCCGACGTTTGCGCTGCGTTGGCTTGCGCGTCATCGTGCGCGACATCGAAAGGTTGCCGGAGAGGAAGCATGTCAGCCTGCTTTCAGCGCGCCGATAAGCCGGCCGAAAAAGCCGGGCGCGTCGAGGTTGGTAAAGGGAATGAGGTCGCCTTCGAGGCGCCGTACGATTTTTTCGTAGATACCGCGCAAGCGATAGCCTTCGCCGAGTACGAGCGGTTCGCCGCGGTTGGTCGTGTCGATGATCTCTTCATCGTCGGGTATGATACCGAGCAGCTCGATCGAGAGAATTTCGCAGACGTCGTCGATCGACAGCATGTCGCCGCTGCGCACCATGTCGGGCCGGATGCGATTGATGATCAGGCGCATCGGAATCGAGCGTTCCGCCAGTTTGCCGATCACGCGATCGGCGTCGCGAATCGCGCTCACTTCGGGCGTTGTCACGACGATGGCTTCGTCGGCGCCGGCGATGGCGTTCCGGAAACCACCTTCGATGCCGGCCGGGCAATCGATCAGCACGTAGTCGGCCATGCCGGCGAGCTCGTCGATCAGGCGCGCCATTTGGGCTTCGGTGATCGCATCTTTGTTGCGCGTTTGCGCGGCCGGCAAGATCGCCAGCGATTCGAAGCGCTTATCTTTGATCAGCGCTTGCCGGACTTGGCAGCGCCCCTCGATGACCTCGACCAAGTCGAAAACGATCCGTTTTTCCAAGCCGAGCACCAAGTCCAGGTTGCGCAGCCCGATGTCGGTATCGACCAGAATCACGCGGTGGCCGCGTTTCGCGAGCGCCGCGCCGATATTGACCGTGGCGGTGGTTTTGCCGACGCCGCCCTTGCCGGACGTCAGCACGATCTTGCGAGCCTTCACTCCACCTTCTCCTTGGTTTCCTTAGCAAAACGCTCCGCCGAAACCAGCGGAACGATCGTTATGCGTTCATTCTGCACACAGGCCGCTTCGGGCTCTTTGCGAGCTCCTCGCGCGCCGGCTTCTGCCGCGATCAACGTAGCGATGCGCAGCTGCGTCGGCGACAGATCGACCGCATAGACGCGCGCACCGGCATCGCCTTGCGCTCCGGCATGCGCTACGCCGCGCAGCGATCCAAAAACCGCGATGTCGCCGCCGGCGATCAGCTCCGCGCCTGGATTGACGTCGCCGATAACGACGATGTTGCCGACGTTGTGCAAAGCCTGCCCGCCACGGAGAGTGCCCACGTGATAGAGCGTTGCGGGCGCGACCGGCGCGATCTCGACGTATTGCGGTTCCGGGTCGGGCGCGGGCGCCAGACGCCGAACGCTGCTTTCCCCGCGGCTCCGGCGCACGGCGATGTCCTTACGCGCGCCCTCAAAGTCCGGGACCAGCGACCGCGCGGCGTCCGAAAGCTTCGCCTCTCGTTTGGGCCGCAGCGCCCGGCGCCGTGCCAGCTCTTCACCGTCGTCGGGTTGGGCCGCAGTGACGCCTTCGAGCGTGATTCCGTGTTCGCTCAGAAGGGTCCGCAGCCGCGCGAGCTGATCGTCGGAGAGATTTTCGCGCCCGACGGCAGCCGTGGCTTGCGTCCCGGAATAAAATCCCGGGCGCTCGCTGAGCTTGCCCTCCAACTCGGCAAGAGCTTCGTCAAAATCGCGCTCTCCTAAGGCAATTTCAAGGCCGAGGCCCCTGCCGCGCAACACCGCCATCAGGCAGGCCGTTCGAACGCGCAAGCGGCCGCCCTGCGGCCTCCACAGAAGCCCCACAATAAGTTCCGCTTATACACAGCTCCTCCACAGCCGCCCTTCGACTTACTCAGGATGACATAGGTGTAACAAAGGAACCTGCACCTGCGTTCTGGGAGTGCGCAGTATCTGAACTCGGGCCTGCTTCGGCGGGTTATAGGTAATAATGACCATGCTGTTTCGTAAGATCGTCCCATCGGCGCTCATTTTGGCATTGCTGAGTGCCATATGTCCGGCACCCGCGCTCGCGCTTTCCACCGCGAACGAGGTCGCCATCGGGCGCAGCTACGATCAGCAGATCGTTGAAACCAGCGTCATCGAAACCGATCCGCTGCTCAACGCCTGGGTGCAGAGCGTCTCGTCGAAACTCTGGGCGCAAACCGCGCGCAAGGACGTTCCGTATAACGTCAAGATCGTCGGCGACACGAGCATCAACGCGTTTTCGACGCTCGGCGGTTATGTGTACGTCAACAGCGGGCTGCTGGATTTCGTCCAATCCGACGACGAACTCGCGGCCGTCATCGGCCACGAAACGGGCCACATCGAACGGCGCCATACCGTCACGATGCAGTCCCAATCGCAAATTTTGAGCATCCTGCTCGGCGTCGCATCGATCTTCTCGCCCTTCGTCTATCAATTCGGCAACCTGCTGCAAGCCGGCGCCATGGCGAAGATGCAGCGCATCGACGAGCTGCAAGCCGACCAGTATGGCTTGCTTCTCATGTCGCGCGCCGGCTTCGACCCCGAAGCGATGATCACGATGCAGCAGCATCTGGGAGCGCTCGAAGGCGAGCACAACGACCTCGTCACCAAATATTTCGAAAGCCACCCCGGCTCGGGCGCGCGCATTTCGCACCTGCTCGGCTATCCGGAGCTCGATCCGACAAAGGTCACGGCTCAACAAAAACTGGTACGCGCGCAACACGATCTCGATGAAGATCGCTACAATATCGCGGCCATCGACTTAAACGACATCCTCAAGACCGATCCGTCGAACCAGGAAGCGCTGCTCGGCCTAGGACAGAGCGAACTCGCGCTCGGACTCACGAGCAAGAGCGAGCAGACCTTGGGAACGCTCGCGCAAAGCACCTCGCCGCAGGTAAAAGCCGCCGCGCTTCAGCGCATGGCCGCGCTGCGTTCGATGCAGGCGCGCCGCGTCGATCTCACGCGCCCGGACCTTGCAAGTTTACGCGCGCAAGTGCAGCAGGCCGTGCAAGTGCAGGCACAAGCGCAAGCGCAAGTCGCCGCGCGGCACGATCAGGGTCACAGCCAGCTCAAGTCGCTGCAGCTTCGTCTGCAAGCGATCCAGTATGAAATTCCCGACTTTAGCTCGATCGACATCAAGCACGGCTCGCGCCTGGAAGCGATCGTAAAAACCGTCAACGGCATGAGCCGCTCGGTCAACAGCGCTTTCCAAGACGCAACCTCGGCCATCGACAACGTCGGCTCGATCGATGGAAAAACCAACAAACCCGACGGGCTGCTTCGCGAGAACGCGCAAATCCTGGACGAGATGCAGGCGCCGCTCAACCTGAATCCGATTCCCTCGGATTCGATTGCAATCTTTCCGTCGTACCCGCACATGATCGGGGAAATCTCGACCGCCGACGCCGACATGGTGCGTTCGGTAGACGCGGGCCGCGCGGCCGCGATGCAGCTCGACAGCGGGCTTGCCGATCTCGACGCGTTCTTCAAGCGGCTGCAGCAGATCCGCCTGAACGCATTCGGCGACGTTGATCAGTTCGACTACACCTCGCTGCTGCCGTACATGCAGAAAGCGACTGCATCGCTCGGCGCCGCGGCGATTTCGGCGTCGCAGGCGAACCAGCTCTACGATCTGGCGAGGGCGCGGCAACTTTCGACGCGCATCACGCTGCTTGGCGTGGGAACGTCTCCGCAGCGTTACGACACGCTACAAAAAGCGCTGAACCTGCGCTTTAGCAACGACGACATCGATTACATCGGCATGCTGCACGACAACGTCACGCCGGGCGAACTGGCGGCTGCTTCCATCATCGCGGCCGACTACAAGACGTCGCCGCAAGCGATCATCCGGGAAGCCCACGAGACCCACCGCAGCGTCATCGACGTCGCCAACGCGCGCGGCATGCATGCGCTGGCCCTTGAGATCTTTATGGGTCTGATCTATCTAGACTACACCGACGATCCCGCCAAGGAAGCCCAACCGGACGGAACCGCAACAAATCAGAACACCGGCGTGTAGTAGCCTTTGATGGCTACCGCAACCGGCGAGATTTTTCGCCTCGTCCGTAAGGGCATCGACGTCCGCGCGGTCACCGCACACACCCGCAAGCCCTTCAGGCTCTATTTGTGCGGCGACCCGGCGCTGGTAGCGTCGATGCGTGCGCTGTTGCTCTCCGGACACGACGATTCCGTACCGCCCGACGCGGCAGCTTGCTTGGAAACGATCGTTCCGGGAATGGCGCCGCTCACGATGACGCGCGAAGGTCGCGCAATTCTCTTCCTCGGACGGCGCGGCGACGCGACGGGCGCGGATTTCGCCGGCCTGCGCGCGCTCGATCTGCCGATCTTCGCGATCACTGTCGACGAAGATGCGCAGCCCATCGGTCCCGCCACCGCGCCGGTCGCGGGCGCAATCGGTGAATACCTCGTTACCGCCGTTACCAAAGAAGCATTGCGCGGACGCGTGTTTCCCCACGTGGTCGAACGCTGCAAAGGCGTTGAGATCGCGGTCGGCCGCAGACTTCCCGTCATGCGTGAAACCGTCGCCGCGAAATTAACGCGCGACGCGGCCAACAACGCGCTGAAGGTCGCGCTTGCCAGCGCCGTCGTCGACCACATTCCGGTCTTCGGTTTAGTCTTGGGCGCCTTCGCGTCGGCCGGCGACATGGTGGCGATCACCGGCATCCAAATGATGCTGCTGCTCCATATCGAGGCGGCGTACGGGCGCGATCCGGATCTCCAGCATTTGTGGCAGCTGCTTCCGGTCGTCGGCGGGGGCTTCGGCTGGCGCATGTTGGCACGCGAGCTTTCCGGATTCATTCCAGTTGCCGGGATCGCCATTAAAGGCGCGATCGCCTACGCGGGCACGATTGTTGTCGGCGAGGGCGTAACGTTTTACTACGAGCATGGCCGGCACATGAGCGCCGGACAGGCGAGCTCGATCTACGAAAATACGAAAAAGGACGCGCTCGGCTTCGCGCGCGACCTGATCGCCCGCTTTACAAAACGCTAAGGCGCGTCAGCAACTCTTCGTCGTCTAACTGCTGCAGATCGCGCGAAACGCGCGGGCGAACGCGCGCGGCAATTCTTGACGCCATCATAACGCGGTTAGGCGGCGCCATGGCCTCGCGGCGCGCGACGAACTGATCGATGAGCGCTCGCTCTTGGGCGCTCAGCATGAGCGGATGCGCGGTTTCCGAAGGAGCCTCCAACAGGTCGGCCAGCTTAGCCGCGCGCGCGTCACGAACGACGATCGTCCCCGCCGCCATGTCGCCGAGCCGCTTGTTTTCCGGTGAGAGCAGCGCCGCGACGGCGCTGATCGCATACAGCCCCGCGACGAACTCGCCGACGCGAATCAGGTTGCGGATCGCAACGCTCGCGAAGTCCGCCGGATAGCCGCCGTCGCGCACGACACGCAGTCCCATCAATTTTTTTCCGGGCGTCTGCCCATTCCAAAATGCTTCGAAGAGAATGAAGTATCCGAAGTAGACGATGAAGATGATCGCTGCGATGAGCGCGATCGCCAGCGACGTTTCGATTTTCGTCGGCGCCGAAGCGTCGCGAGCCGCGGCGCCCAAGTGCGATCCGGCATAAATCAATCCCCAGATAATGCCGAACATGACCAGCGTCTGGATCCCCACGTCAACGGACACGGCTAAGAAGCGGCTGCCCAACCCCGCAAGCTCGTAGGAGAACGCGATGCTTTCCGGAGTGCGGACTTCCAGCGTGCGATCCATCGCAAGCGCGTTTCGCCCCGCGGCATGCCGTATGCCCCCTTCGGGGGGCAGTTCGCGGCGCGCGCCGCAATACTCCGGAGTGGATCAGCGTTCGTTCGTGCGGCGCCGCGGCCGGGCATGGGAGCGTTTGGAGCTGTTGCTCGCCCGCACCGGGCGGCGCGGCTTACGTGCCCTGGATGCGGCGGAGCTCTTTGAAGCCGGCAAGCTGTACCGGTGGGTCACGTCGGATCTTGCTTTCGCGCAAGGTCGCGGCTACGGCGCCGAGCTGCAGCACTATCTCAACCGCTTGGTCGCGCGATCTCACGCGTTGGTCTACGGAGCTGCGGTCGAGCCGGGACGAACGCGCATCGCCCACTTTTTCACACAGACTTTTCCGCGCGAGTTCCGCCGGTCGTGGCCGTACGTCGGCGCGTGCGCGGCGTTGACGATCGTTTGGGCCGTGATCGCTTTCGCACTCGTCAGTGCCCATCCGGCCGACGCGTATGCGCTGCTGCCGGAGTCGAGTGTTCCATCGCATATCATCAAGAGTCTGCACGATTCGAACTTTGCGTTCACGTCGGAATATTCGGCCGCCATGTCGTCACTCATCATCACCAACAATATCAAAGTGGCAATCCTCGCCTTTGCCGGCGGCATCGTCACGCTCGGACTCTTCACCGTCTACGAATTAGCGCTTACGGGTTTAATGGTCGGCGCCCTCGGCGCGCTTTACGGGCAAGCGGGCTTCGGAGCCGATTACTGGGCGACCATCGCGCCGCATGGCGTCATCGAATTGACGTCCATTCAAATCGCCGCGGCCGCCGGATTGCTGCTCGCGGCCGGCGTCTTGAATCCCGGCAGACTCAGCAGGCGCGACGCGATCGCGCAAAACGGACGGCGGGCCGGCATCCTGATCGGTGGTGTCGTGGCGATGCTGTGCGTCGCCGGCATGATCGAAGGCTTTTTCACAAACTTGCGTTTCTCGATTCCGGTTCGCGAGAGCGTCGGCGTCTTTACCGCGCTTGCGCTTATCGCGTATTTCGGTTTCGCGGGACGCGGGCGCTGACATGCGCGATCTCTTTCGCGGAAAGTTTTCCATCCGTCAGCGTTTTGAATGGCTGAGTTTGGCGATCACGCTGGCGTTCGCGCCCGCGATAGCGTTTGTGATCGGCCGCGTTTGGCACGAAGTGATCGGCGTCTCGTCGGTGGGCGTTTTAGTCGTCGTAGCGATGGTCTATGTGACGATCGCGCGCGGCGCGCTGCTGGGCAGCTGCGTCATGATCACCCGCACGCAGTTTCCCGAACTTTTTTCCGTGGTCGAGCGGTGCGCCTCGATGCTGGAATTGCCCATGCCGATGGTCTTCTTGCGCGACGACATCCGCGTTCCGGTCGTAGCGGTCGGTTTCGGCGATCCCTACTCGCTGATCATTTCAACGCACTGGATCGATCATTTCAAAGAGGACGAGTTGACGTTCGTCGTCGGACGCGAACTCGGACACATCGCTGCCGGGCACGCGCGGCTGACCTCGATTTTGAGCGTCAACGGACACGAGAACGCCATCGTCTCGCTGATTTTCGGCGCCTGGCTGCGGCGCACGGAGTTTTCGGCCGACCGCGCCGGCCTGCTCTGCTGCGGAAGCACCGACGCCGCGTACCGAGCGATCGCGCTCTGCGAATTCCATTTGTTCGCGCGTAAAGTCGACCTGGCTGCCTTCGCGCAACAGCGCGTCGAGATCGCCCACGATTCGGTGCTGCGTCTGGGCGAATGGCTCGCACCCAATCCCTACGCTACCAACCGCATGGAAAGTCTGCGCGTTTTCCATCACACAGCGCTTTATGAGTATTGGGAAGAGCGCTTGGTCGCGCGGCCGGCATCGCTCGAACCGGTCGAGCACCGGTCGGGAGAAGTTACGAAGGACGACTGCGCCAGCTTCGGCCGCCGCCTCGCGGCGATTGCGATCGATTACACGCTGGTCGCCGCGATCGGCAATTTGGTCGTTACCAGCACCGGCGTGCACTATGGCGGAATCCGCTGGAACGTCAATTTCGATCCCGGTCCGATCGCCGAATTCTTGGCCTACAACATCATCCTCGTCGCGCTCGCGGGACAGACATTCGGCATGATGATCGTCTCGGTGCGCGTGACGAACACGCATTTCGGACGGCCCAGTCTCTTGCAAGTGATTTGGCGATATCTGATCGCGACGCCGCTCTTCATCTTGAGTCTGTTCTGGCCCGGATTTTGGCGCGTCGAGCTGCACGATCGCGCTTCGGGAACGCGCCTGGTCGGCTTGGAACGGACGCTGCAGCGCGCCGCGCTGCGGGCGTAGCCTAGAGCAGTCCGCGCTGTTTGACCAGCAAATACCGGTCGATGAGCGCGGTGGTGAGCTCGCGTGCCGGCACGTCGATGACTTGCACGCCCAGACGCTGCAAGATCGCGGCAGCCGCGCGCCGTTCGTCCCGCAGTTCGAGCGCGACCGCGGCCGCGTAGACGTCCGAGCTGCTCTTCGGGGTAATCTCCAGCGCGTGGTCGATCGCGCGATCGTTCATGAAGACGCAGATTACCACGTGCCGTTTGGCCAAAATGCCGATCTGCGCGAGCACGGAGCTCTGCGCCACGGGATCGACCATGTCGGTAAAAAAGACGATGAGGCTGCGCTTGCGCACGTGGCCGCGCACATAGGCGAAAGCCCGCGCGTAGTCCGACTCTTCAAACCGCGGCTCCAAATCGTGAACCTGCGCGGCGATTGAGGAGATGGACCGTCCGCTGCGCGGAGCCTGTGCCCGCAATATCTCGCCCGCAAACGCGACCAGTCCGATCTTGTCGTTTGCCAGCGACGCGATCGACGCAACCGAAAGCGCCGCGGTGATCGCATAGTCGAACTTGCGCTGTTCGTCGACGCGCGGCGTCATCAGCCGTCCGGCATCTAAAACGACCATGACGTTTTGACTGCGCTCCACTTCGTACTCGGCGACCATCAAACGGCCGCGCCGCGCCGTCGCCTTCCACTCGATCGAGCGGAATTGATCGCCCGGCGCCCAGTCGCGCAGGTTTTCCAGCTCTGTTCCGGTGCCGCGCAAACGCATGCGCCGCAAGCCTGCTTCAATAAGCCGGTTACGAACGTGCAACGCACCATACCGTTCCACTGCCGAGAGATCGGGAGAGACGCGGACCGGCTGCGGAGCGTTGAAGCGCAGCCGGCGGCTGAGAAATCCGAATTGGTTTTGCGCGGTGACGTACATCGTGCCCAACGCGCCGGTACCGCGCGCGACCGGAATTACGCTGCGCTCGGCGGACGCTTCGCTGTGCGGAGGGACCGAAACCATAATCTCGTCTTGTGGATACCGTAAGACGCGGCAATCGCTTTCGATCAGGTTTAAGCTTAGCGCAGCATCCGACCTATTGCGGATGCGATAGCGCAGCACGCCCGCTGCGCGAAGCGCGAACGGTTCGGGCGGCTCGCGTTCGATCTCGAGCGAGGCACGCGCCACCCCGGTGAAAGCATCGGCAAGCGTGCCCGCAACCAGCGCGGCCGCGCATAGCGTTGCCAAAATCAAAAATGCCGGAAGCGCGCCGCCGATGGCCAGCAGGATCGCGAGTATGGCCAGCGCCCAATACGTGCGCGGCGCGGGCCACACGCCGGCGAAGCGCGCTTTAGGGTGCGTCTTCACGCGGAATCGGGACCGACTCCAAGATTTCGCGCACGACCTTCACGGCCGTCACGCCATCGATCTCCGCTTGCGGCGCGACGATCAAGCGATGCGGCAGCACGAGCGCAGCCACGTCTTTGACGTCGTCGGGAGTTGCATAGTCGCGCCCGTCGATCGCTGCGGACGCTTGCGCCGCGCCCAGTAGTGAAACGCCCGCGCGCGGGCTAGCTCCCAGACTCAGGCCGCGATGGGATCGCGTCGCCGCGATCAGGTCGTAAATGTACTGCTGCACCGGAGCAGCGACGCGGACGCCGCGCACTTCGCTTTGCGCCGTCGTGATTTCATCGGGACCGGCGATCGGCTTCAACGCTTTCGGCTCGATCGCGCGCGCGTCGAAACCTGCGGCGACACGTGAAAGAAGCTCGAGTTCGGCCGCCGGCTGCGGATACCCGGCGATCGCCATCACCAAGAATCTGTCGAGCTGCGCCTCGGGCAGCGGGTAGGTGCCTTCATACTCGATCGGATTCTGCGTGGCGCAGACGAAGAACGGGCGCGGCAGCTGCAGCGGCACGCCGTCGATCGTGACGCGACCCTCTTCCATCGCTTCGAGCAGTGCCGACTGCGTTTTGGGAGGCGTGCGGTTGATCTCGTCCGCCAGCAAGAAATTCGTGACGATCGGTCCGGGCCGCATGCTAAACTCCGCGCTCTGCGGATTGAAGACGGTCGTCCCGACGACGTCGGCCGGCATCAAGTCCGGCGTGAATTGGATGCGGCGGTACTGCGCACCTAACAGTGCGGCTAAGGCGCGGACGGCAAGCGTCTTGCCCGTTCCCGGAACGCCTTGGATCAGCGCGTGCCCGCGCGCCAGCAGCGCGACGAGAAGCGCGAATGTCAATTCGTCGCCGCCGACGATAATCTCGCGCATTCCGACGCCGACGCGTTCAGCTACGTCCCGAGCGGTCGTTACCATTCGTAATCCTTTCGCAACTGCGCGAAGATCGTTCCGGCCAGCAGGACCTCGCGCGGTCCGGCATCCCTTCGTTCCCCAAGCCGGCGCAACTCATCGAAGGCGGCGCGGCCGCGTTCATCGCCAGGCGGCGGCGAACGAAAACCGGCGGCGGCTCGCGCCAGCCGTGTGATGACGTCGTGCGCCGCACCGCCGCGCTGCAGCATTCGCGCCAGCGATTCAATGTACGCCAAGGAATTGCGTTCGTCGTCGCGTTCGAGCGCTCGCGCCGGCGCCAGCCGCACGTTCGCGGCGACGATCGCCAGCAGCAATGCCAGCAGAGCGATGATAACGGCGGCAATCACCGGCCGCGGCATCACTTGCCAAAACGTGCGTCCGGCGGCGTATCCATAGACGCGCTCGTCGAACTGCGGAGCTCCCGCGGCGGCGAACAGATCGTAGGCGAACGCGGCGTTGTCGTACGCGGCCAGCTGCGCGTTGTCAAAGAGGGCCGGCGTCACGACCTCCACGATCGTTCCGCGGCCGTGCTTGATCGAAACGGCAACCGCTCCGGCGCGCCCTGCCAGCAGCACCGAATGTTTGCGATCGCACCCCGTGCGTAAGACCGACGCAAAATCGCCGCCGACCACCCGGCGCGCTCCGTGAAAACCGCACGCCGTCCACGCTTCCTTACTTGCGGACGCGCGCGTCTTGGGAAGCCCGAGCGCATCGCGAGTGAGGGGAAACATGCTTCCGAGCACGATGAGTTTTCCGCCGCGCCGCACCCATTTCTCCAGCGCGGCCGATTCTTTCGCCGAAAGAACCGACGAGTCGATGGTGTAGTCGCCCGCGAAAACGACCGTCGCGCGCGCCGGCAACTCGCCCAGCGGCAGCTCGTAGCGCTGCGGGTTCACTCCCTCGCGCTGCAAGAATTCGTACAGCGCAGCATAGCCGTTGGCTCCGGTATCGTAGGTCGAAGGAAACGACGTATGCGCGCGCGGCGCCGTGGCGCGCAGCGCTGAAACCGCCGTCAAGAGCAGCAGCGCCGCGACTAAGATCGCAATCTCGGTACGGTTACGCATGCGAGAGATCGACCGGCAGCGCGACATACGCGTCGTGCGCTTCCATCCATTGTCCGTGCGCGACGGGCATTTCGGCGTAAAACGCCGCAACGAACGGGCGAGCGATCGCGTCGAACGCCGGCAAAACCGAGGGCTGTGTTCCGCGAAGCGTGCGCCGCCACTCGTTGACGGTGCGGCTCGGATCCTCGCGCGCAACTCCCAGCCGCTCCAAACGGCGCATCGCCGCGGCGAACAGCAATGCGACCGCCATGCGGTAGTCGCCGAGCGCCGCGGCTTCGCGGCTCAATTCGTAGAGCGCGCCAGGGTCGGGCGGTTCCGGCAACGCGTGCGCGGCATCGGTCCGCCGCGCGTCGCGAATGGATCCGAGCGCCAGACGTACCAGCACGACGACGACGACGGCAATCAGCGCAAAAGCCAGCGCGTCGCCGACAATCACGCTCGCGCGGTTGCCGATGTGCACGTGCGAGAAAAGCGCGTCCCACAGGCGCGACCACAAACCGCGCAGCCAATCCCAAAACATTTCCCATAAGGTGCGATGCGTGGACGGGATCGCCACCCGAAAACGTCTCTGCAAAAGGATCTCGCGCGCGAGATCGCGCGCTCCGAGCGGCGGCCGGCTCGCGGTCATTCCAGCCGGTCGAGTTGCGTCTGTATGTCCAGCCCCTCGCGCCGGACCCGAACGTCAAAATAGTAGACGGCGAAAAGCAAAGCGGTAAAGGTGCTGCTGACGAGCGAGATCGGAGCCGTCAGGATTCCGTAGAGGACGAGCGAGTGCGTCATCGCTTGGGCAAGCACCGCTACGATTCCGAGCACGATATACAGTCCGATGGAAATCGCAGTCAGCGCGAGGAAAACGAGCACCGCGCGCCCGAGCTCGCGCCGGTTGAAAATGCGCGCAAAGCCCGACGTGATCGCCGGAAAGACTGCAGCTTTTTCGACCACGATCGAGATGAAGGCGAATCCCATCGCGAAGATGCAGAGCGCCAGCGACAATAGCCAAGCGATCATGAAAACAGCGATGAGAACGCCGAACACGATGATGGCGGCGGTTGAACCGCGCACCACGAATAGGCCGGCGGCAAAGATCGCACCGAACGCGAATGCGCCCACAACCACCGCCGCCCCGATGATGAGAATCGTCATCAGTTCTGCGCCCAAAATGGCCGGCCACCGCCGCAAGGCGGCAGCGTAGCTCTGACGCCACGTCGGACGCTGGGAGCGGTAAAGATCGGCAACCCCCGACGCCGTCGCCGTGTTGGCAAACGGCAGCAAGAGCAGCTGCAGCAGCAGTACGAGCATAAGAATGCTTTCAAACTGCACCAATCGGGCAAAAACGACCGGCGACGGCGTACTGGACGGATGCGTTGCCTGCTGCAGCACCTGCTGATACTCTCCGCTGCCGTACGTCGAAAAGTAGGACGCAACCGTGAGCGGCAGGATGACCACCATCATGATGAGCGTGAAGAGTCCGAAGTACCGGACATAGAGCGTCACCGTGCGGTCGAAAATTTCGCCGATGCCCAACGGCCGAAGCGGCAAGGCGTCACCCGCAATGCTCATGGGCCGCCCTTCTTGAGGATTTGAACGGGGTCCTATGGTAATGATAGCGGATGCAATTGCTCGGGCAGATCGCCGCAATCACGCGCTATCCCGTAAAAAGCCTGGCGGGTGAAGAGCTGCAATCCGCGGAGATCGCGCCGGACGGCATCCCCGGCGACCGCGAAGCCGCCTTTTTCGTTACAGGGGGTCACGCGCGCGCCGGCAAGACCTATCGCGGAAAAGAACACAACCTGCTGCACCTAACGAGCGATAAGAATCGCGCGCAAGCGCTGGCGCGCGAAAACAACGTCGACGTGGAGCTGCGCCGCGGCGCCCGCTATTTCGACGATGCTCCGGTTTCGCTGATCTTCGACCGCTGGGTCGAGGAAGTTTCTGCGGCTCTTTCGCGGCCGATGGATTTCCGGCGCTGGCGCCCCAATCTGTACGCGCTCGCCGCTGACGATTTCAGCTTTCTGGAACCCGATCTGACCGGAAGCACAATCGAAGTGGGAACTGCCGTCTTGCGCGTCCGCTATCCGATCGAACGCTGCGTGGCAACGACCTATGACCCGGTGACCGGCGAGCCCGATCCGGACGTGCTGCGCTACGTCGCGCAGCAGCGCGGCGCTCTGCTGGGCGTTTACTGCGACGTGGAACTGGCCGGCGCCGTGCGCACCGGCGACACTTTGCGTTTGCGCGCGCGCTGAACGTCGCGCACGACCGACTCGAGCGCGTCGATATAGTCGAGGAAACGATCGCGGCCGGCGCGCGTGATACGCACCATCGTCTGCGGCCGGCCCTTGCCCGTGATGCGGCGCGTTTCCACGATATCCATCTCGGCAAGCGCGTGCAGATGACGGTTCAGGTTTCCGTCGGTGAGTTCGCACACTTCCTGGAGCTGCGTAAACGAAATTCCTTCGGGATGCGCGATCAGCGCGCTGCAAATAGCTAAGCGTCCGCGTTCGTGAAAGACGCGATCGAGTGCGCTCAATGCAAACTGCGTCATGCCGTTTCCCTTTCGCGATCGCGTATGACGATGGTGCCGATGACCGCCTGACCGGCGCCAAAACCGATCGCCAACACCCATGGCGCCAGCGCGACCGCCGGCGGCGCGAAAAGCAGAGCGGCGCCCGCAGCCAAAAATGCGACGCAGACCGGAACGACCGCGGGCGGCAGCATCGTGCGCGAAGCGATCAGTCCGACGCCGTAACAGCCGAACCAAACGCCCGGAAGAAACACGAACAGGTTCGCGCGCAAGAGCGCGAACGAAAGTGCGGCTCCCAGCAGCAGGGCCGGCAAAATCGCAAAGCCCACGGTCGCGGTCTGCCAGCGTTCGCGCGCCGTAGCATCGTTGACATACCAGTGCGCGATGGCGCTGTAATTGAGGACGACCGACGCCGCGCAGCACGCAAACCAAATCGCAAAGTACAGCCGGCCGGCGTGCACCGAGGTGACCGCCGGGACCAACAGCCACTGCACCACGCCGGCGGTCAGCGCAAATCCGCCGGAAACGAGCGCAGCTAAGCCGGAATAGCCTTTGAACCGCTGCACGCCGCTCAGCCGCTCGCGGACCTCGGCGATGTCGGCGAGGGCCCGTTCTAAATCGGTCATCCATTACTTTGTATCACAAAGCGGCGCGACGCTCAACCCGCAGGCGGGACGGCCGAGACCGCCTAAGGCCTGCTCGTCTTCCTTGCTTTCTTCTCACATTAAGGAGCCTTGCGTGAAAAACACCACACCGAAAATCGACCGCGCGACTTTGCTCAAGGGCGGGGGAACCGCAGCACTGGCAGCAGTGCTCGCCGGCACCATGGAAGCGGACGCCGACGCCTGCTGTTTTCCCATCGACCTGAGCTATGGTGATAATCTTACTAGCATGGCAGCAACACCGATCGAAAATACGAGTTCCCGGAGAAGAAAAACCGGCGCGACGGAATTCACTGCGGTGAGAATTTGGGCACCGAAGCCGGGTGGCGGCGGTCCTGCCCAGCCCACCACGCCGTGGACGCTCCTTTTTACCGCTTCCGAAGCATTTGTGTCCGGCAATGATGAGAATGGGAATCCGCACGGGAGCCACGGCAAGCCCAAGGCTCTAGGCGGAGAAATTTGGGTGTACGTTAAGTAGTCGTCACTTCCGAGCGGCGGCTCAAGCGAAGAAGCAATGCTTGAGCCGCCGCTTTCCAGTTCGTCGTCAGTTGCGCGGGTTGGTCGATAGCATCGCCGAAACGCGCACGCAGTTTTGCCTCCGCTTCCTCGTGGCCCAAAGACGTTTTCTCGTTCAGTGAGTACATCCGCCGGATAGAGGACGCCAACGCAAAGGCATCTCTTGCAGCTCCGGCATCTTGCCTGTGAAGTAATACTACTGCGCACGATTCCAAACTGTTCACGACGAGATTAGGCGCATCAACTCGTATTGCCGTGTCGAGACTTTCGGCCGCGAACTCGTCCGCCTCGGCAACCCGTTCCCGGTACACCGAATCCACGGCCATTGCAGCCAGAATGTCCGACTCGCCGAACTCGTTCTTCAGGTCACGCTTTATCGTCAGCGCTTGATCGAACAATGTGGCCGCGCGGTCGAAGTCGCCGCGTTTAAAGGCGAGCGTTCCTTGCAGTGCGGTAACCGTCGCGCCAACATCGGGATCGCCAAGAACTCTTGCCGCCGTCACGCATTCCGAAAGGAGCTGCGCGGCGGCCTCGAGTTCCCCGTGCTGAAGCTTGATAGCTGCGCAGTTGGCACTGGACGTCACGAAAGCGCGCTCTTGCCCGGATTGCTTGCAGCGCGCGGCGATGTCGCAATAGAGCCGCTCGGCGCCGGCAGAGTTTCCCCGGCGGCTCTCGTTGACCGCCAGCGCATGCAGAGCTGCCAGCACGCCGGCCCCATCGTCTTTCTGATGGTAAAGCCGGAGAGCGCGCTTAGCTAGCGAGTCTGCCTCGTCGTAGCCACCTTCGATACTGGCGAAGGTGGCCGCGTGCCGTAAAATGTTCGGTGGCGCAGCGTCGCCGGCGCTCATGTCCAGGAAGCGCTTAAGCCACGCGCGCCCTTCTTTCACTGTGCGGCGTATGTACCAGTAACGATATAAGCCTAAAAGCATCTCCCCCAGACGCGGCTGTTTGTCTTCGAAGCCAAACTCGAGGGCTGCGCGAACGTTTGCGATTTCATCGTCCACGGCAGTTAGCCAGGATGCCAGCTCATCGTGCGCAAGCGTCGTAGCACCTCGTTCGGCCAGCGCGCAAAATATTTCAAAATACGCCAGCCGGGAACGGTTCAAGAGCTCGGCATCAGTTCGTTCGCACGCGTATTCGCGGATAACGTCTAGGATACGGTAGCGGCTTTCGGCGTCGAAAGCGACGGCCAGAAACGATTTGTCGACCAGCGCTTCCACGATATTCAGCGCCTCTGTTTCGCCCGCGACCGAAGCGATCGCCTCGCATGACGGTAATGTAAATCCCCCGACAAACAGCGAAAGACAGCCTAATAGCGCCCGCTCGCGCGCCGATAGCAGCTCGTAGCTCCACGCGATGGTCGCGCGCAACGTGTTGTGGCGGACGTCGTCGATGTTTGAAGCGCGCAGGAACGCGAGCTGCGATCCGAGGCGCGCGCGTATGTCGTGCAGCGAAAATGTCGATAGGCGGGCCGCCGAAAGTTCGATCGCCAGCGGGATGCCCTGAAGGGCCTTCGCGATAGCAGCAAGATCATCCGGATCACCGGCTGGATCGAAATTATGAACTGCAGACTGGGCGCGCTCGATAAACAGACGCGCCGCCGCTTCATCGTCCACGGGCCCCAAGCGGAAGATCTGCTCGCCGCGAACGTGGAGCGATTCCCGGCTCGTCGCCACGATTCGCACGCCTTTCGCGTTGTCGAGGATCGTCTTTGCGGCAGAGCCGATCGCCGGCATCAGGTGTTCGGCGTTGTCGAGCACGATCAGTAAGCGCTTGCGTCCGAGCTCGCGCAGCAGCGTCGTCTCGATTGGTTCACCGGAGGCTTCTCCAACGCCAAGGGTGCCCGCGATTGTTTGCGATGCGAGCGCGGGATCGGAAACCGGTGCAAGCCGTACGAGCCAGACGCCGTCTTCGAATTCATCCAGCAATTCCGCGCCCAGCTGAATTGCCAGCCGAGTTTTTCCTATTCCGCCCGGGCCGCATAGCGTGACGAGGCGTTTTTGCGCGACCAGGGCGCGCAACTCTTGCAACTCGCCATCGCGACCAACGAAACTCGACAGCTCCAGCGGCAAGTTGTTCGGACGGAAGTCCAGCGTGCGCGGGGGCGGAAAGTCGCGCTGCAGCTGCGGAGCGCAGAGTTGAAAAATCGTTTCGGGTTCGGCGAGGTCGCGCAGGCGGTGAGTGCCGAGATTTATGCAGTCGACTCCAGGCGGCAGCTCGCCGCTCACCAGCGCGGCAGTTGCCGAGGACAGCAATATTTGTCCGCCATAGCCGCATGCCATCAGGCGCGCCGCCCGGTTGAGCGCCGGTCCGAAATAGTCGTCGTCGGCAGAAAGCGCGTTGCCCGTATGCACGCCGATGCGAATGCGCAGTTCGCCGACCGCTCTATCCCACGCTTGGCCGGCAAGCTTCCGTTGCACTTCGACGGCAGCCGCAGCTGCGCGAGCGGGCACCGGAAAGACGCAACAAAAACCGTCGCCTAAGCGCTTGAAGACGTTGCCGCCGTGCGCTTGTAAAGTTTCGGAAACGATCGCGTCATGCGTAGCGAGCGCCTGCGCCATGGCGTCGGGCGCGTGATCCCAGCGAGCCGTGCTGCCTTCTATATCCGTGAAAACAAAAGTCAGCACACCGGTCTGAGGCAGCGGGTGCATAGGAGAACTTTCCGGCTAGAGCGTGCGGCGGCCTTCGATGGCTTTCGCCAGCGTTACCTCATCGGCGTAATCCAGATCGCCGCCGATGGGCAATCCATAGGCAAGTCTCGTCACAGCCGATGCGAGCGGGGTAAGCAGCCGCGAAAGATAGACCGCAGTAGCTTCTCCTTCCGCGTTCGGATTGGTCGCTAAAATAATCTCGTGCGGGTTTTCCTTACCGACGCGATCGACCAGTTCTTTGACGCGCAATTGCGCCGGACCGATTCCGTCCATCGGCGAGATCAGTCCGCCGAGCACGTGATAGCGGCCCTTGTACGCGCCGGTGCGTTCGAGCGCGAAAATATCTTTGGCTTCGGCAACAACGCAGATTATCGTGGCGTCGCGGCGCTCGTCGGTGCAGATCGGACACGGATCCTCTTCGGTGATCGAAAAGCAGTTGGAACACAGCCGCACGCGATCTTTCACCGCGAGGATCGCTTCGGCTAGGGATTGCGCTTCGTTGCGCGGACGGTTCAGCAAATAAAAGACGAGCCGCGCTGCTGTTTTCGGACCGATGGTCGGCAGCTTGCTCAGTTCGTTGATCAGTGCTTGAACCGGGCCCGCGATGGAGCCAGAGTTTGGCACTTAGGACAAGCCGGGTATGCGCAAGCCGCCCGTAACTTGGCCCATGCGCGATTGGGTAGCCTCATCGGCTTTCTTGAGCGCATCGTTGCAAGCCACGACGATCAGATCTTCGAGTGTCTCGGCGTCATCCGGATCGATCGCTTCAGCGGCGATTTTCACGGCTTTCACGCGATGATCGCACGACATCTCGACGCGCACGGCTTCGCCGCCGGCGTTGCCCGTTACGACCGTTTCCGCGAGCTCTTCCTGAGCTTTGGTCATCTCTTGCTGCATCTTGCGCATCTGCGCCATGATGTTGGCCTGGTTCATTTAGGTCATCCGTTCGTTGATGTAGGAAAGGAGTTCGTCCGGATCGTCGGGCGGCGGCGCCGGAGACGCGTTCTTGGGCGAGGCTTCAACCCTAAAACGCACGCGCAGCGGCGCGCCCAGCACCTCCGCGATCGCATCTTCGATCATCTTCGCGTTATCCTTGAGCGTTTCGGCAAATATGGCGTTGGGCAGCTTGATCACCAGCGCGTTGCCTTCGATCGCTTCGGGTTGAGCGCGCGAGAGCTGCGTTCGCAGCGATTGACGTTCGCCTTCGACCCGCGTGCGAATCGACTGCCACGCCGAGCGGACTTTCTGAATCGTGAGCGGACCGTTCGAGCTCGTTTTCTCTGCAGTTGGCGGCAGTTCTGCCGGCAGCGGCGGCCCGTCGGGCGGCGTTGTGATTTCCGCGGCGGGTTTTGGTGCGGCCGGTTTCGGTGCGGCTCTTGGTGTGGCCGGTTGCGGCGCGCCGGATTCGAGAACGCTGACGCGCGAGGAGATCGCGTCCAATGTCGGATCTTCCGCCGCTAATGTGAATCGAAGGAGTGCGGTTTCCAACTCGAGACGGGGATTGCCGCTGGAGCGAACTGTGGAAAGCGCTTCGGCCAACAGACGCAGCGCGCGCACGATCTGCGCTTGGGTGAGCTCCTTGCTTCTGCCCACGGCTGCTTCCGCGTCGGCGGGCGCGAGATCGCGCGCGAGGAGTGCCGGATCGATGCGCGCGACCAAGAGGTTGCGAAACTCGGCGATCATCCCGCGGATCAGCACTTGCATATCGGTCCCGGCGTCGCTCGCCTCGTCGATCGTCTTCAGCGCACCGGCGGCATCGCGCGCGATCGCGCGATCGAGCAGCATGCGCGCGTACGTGCGGCCGCTGGCGCCGAACGCCAGCTCGACGGTAGCCGCATCGATCTTGCCATCGGCAAACGCCGCGGCCTGTTCGAGCATCGTCAGCGCATCGCGCAATCCGCCATCGGCGCGGTAAGCGATGGCGGAAAGCGCCGAATCGTCGATCGGGATTTTCTCGGCCGCGGCGATCTCGCGCATGCGCTCGATCATGACCGGTATGGCGATGCGTCTGAACGCATAGCGCTGACAGCGAGAAAGAATCGTCAGCGGAAGTTTTTCGGGCTCGGTCGTCGCGAGAATGAAGACCGCGTGTGGCGGCGGCTCTTCCAGCGTTTTCAGAAACGCGTTGGCGCCTTCTTTGGTGAGCATGTGCGCCTCGTCGATGATGTACACTTTCATGCGCATCGCCGCCGGCGCAAACTTCACGGCGTCACGGAGCGCGCGGATTTCGTCGATGCCGCGATTGCTGGCCGCGTCGATCTCGAGTACGTCGAGCGCGGTGCCGGAAAGAATCGCGCGACAGTTTTCGCACGTGTTGTCCGGCGTGGGCGTTGGGCCGTTGACGCAGTCGATGCAGCGCGCCAAGATTTTTGCGGCCGAGGTTTTCCCCGAACCGCGCGGTCCCGAGAAAAGGTACGCGTGGGCCAGCTTGCCGCCGGAGATCGCGCTGGTCAGCGTGCGGACGACGGCTTCTTGGCCGACCAATTCGGCGAAACTCTTGGGCCGCCAGTCGCGATACAGGGACACCCCGGATAGTACTTTTCAGCGTTTCGGCGCGCCTGCCGCGGGGTATACTTGTCACGCTTAGCGCTTCTTTTCTTTAACAAAGAGGCGGAATCGCACGTCCCGGCGGCCGTGCAGCGGAGAGAGAATGATCGACCTGCGGGCCGCGCTTCGTGAGAAGTTCGGCTTCGAAGAATTTCAATCGGGCCAGGAAGAGGTCGTCACTCGGATCATGTCCGGCGAAGACACGCTGGCAATCCTCGCCACGGGCGCCGGCAAGAGCCTCACCTATCAGCTGCCTGCTTTGCTGCTCGAAGGCACCACCGTTGTGGTCAGCCCGCTCATCGCGCTCATGAAAGATCAGCTCGACATGCTGCGCGAGCTGGGCGTCAACCAAGTGGTTGCGCTCAACTCAACCCTCTCCGAAGATCAGGAAGCCGCCGCGATCGACCGCGTGCGCAGCAAGAGCTTGAAGATCGTCTTCGTCACGCCCGAAAAGCTCGAGGACGAGGCCTTTCTGCGGCTGCTCGATGAAATCACCGTGCCGCTTTTCGTCGTGGACGAAGCGCACTGCATCAGCCAGTGGGGCCACGATTTCCGGCCGGCATACCTCGCGCTGGGCGCGGTCATCGCGCGCCTCGGCCATCCTACCGTATTGGCGCTCACCGCAACCGCGACGCCCGCGGTGCGTGAAGACATCTTGCACCAGCTCGGAATTCCGAGCGTCAAGCCGATCGTACGCGGATTCGATCGTCCGAATTTGGTTTACGACGTACGGCGCGCCGAAAAAGAAGCCGACAAGTTGAAGATCCTGCGGCGCCTTTTTCTGAACGACGAGCTCGAAGGCACCGGCATTATCTACACCGCGACGATCAAGAACGCCATGGAAGTGCAGCAGTACCTGCAGGACGAGCTCGACATTCCGGCCGCGGTCTACCATTCGAAGCTGCAGAAGCACGACCGCACCTCGGTGCACGAGCTGTTCATGAACGAGCACATCCGCGCCGTCGTCGCGACCAATGCCTTCGGTTTGGGAATCGATAAGCCCAACATCCGTTTCGTCGTCCATTACGATCTGCCGGGATCGGTGGAAGCCTATACGCAAGAAGCCGGCCGTTCGGGACGCGACGGACTGCCTTCGCGCTGCATCCTGATCTACCGCATGAGCGATACGCGCGTGCAGAACTACTTCCTGACCGGCAAGTATCCCGATATCGAAGAAGTGCAAAAGGTTTTCGGAACGCTGCAAATCTTCGCCGGTCAGTCGGGCGGAGTCTCGATGACCGACCTGCGCAAAATTCTGCAGCTGCCGCTCACGAAGCTCAAAGTGATTCTGGCGATCCTCAAAAAAGGCGGCTTCATCGAAACGCCGAGCCGTTCGAAGTATGCGCTGACCGAAGCGGCGCGCAATAACGAAGCGATGCTTTTGAACCTCGCCAACTACGAAACCAAAAAATCGTACGACCAAAGCAAACTGGCGATGATGCTGCAGTACGCCGAGACGACGTCGTGCCGGCGCCGGTTCATTCTGAATTACTTCGGCGAAGGCTTCGACCGCACCAATTGCGATGCGTGCGACAATTGCCGCCGCCCCCGCATCGCAGCGCACAACGGCAGGCCCGCGCCCGGCGAGTCGGGCTTCCGCATCGCCGATCTCGTTTATCACCCCAAGTTCGGACAGGGCACGGTCGAGCGCGCCGAAAAAGACTTGGTAACCGTGCTCTTCCCAAGTGTGGGCTATAAAACGCTGCTTGCCTCAGCGGTAAGCCGCGAAGTAGCCAAAATCGCGTAAGCGAAAGATGGAGCGAACCCAGCTCGCCGCGATAGTCGCGGCCGCTTCTCTTTTTATATGCGCCGCCGGCTCGACCGCGCTGCTCGCGCGCGCGCAAGTTCCCGCGCCCTCGCCGAGCGCTTCGGCCACTCCCGGAACGCCGAGTCCCGCACCTACCCAGCCACCCATCGTGGTGTCGCCGGCATCCGCGCAAGTTCCGGTCGGCGGCCAAACGACCGTCCACATCATGTCCGCGCTCGGGCAGTTGACGTTTGTGATTTCGAATCCGGCAGTTGCCGCCGGATCGATCGATCAAGGCACGCAGACGCTCACGCTCAATGGGAAATCTCCGGGCTCCGCCATCGTCACGATCACGGATCAGCGTGCTATCAGCGCGCAGCTCCAAGTTCGCGTGGCTTACAATGCGGGCAGCATCGCCGACTCCGCAACGATCCGCATCACGGGCGATCCAGCCAGCCCGGAGTTCGTCAAACAGGAGGCGACCGCGACCGCAGCTGCGCTACTGCAGGCGCGTCCAGGCGCGCAGGCGATCGTCACGACCGACCTCGTGAATTACAATCAGCCGCTCCAGCAAGACGACACCGCCGTCGTCGACGTTCCGGTGCTGCTGCAGGGCGAGCAATACTTCACGGTCTCCGGCACGACCCACGTTCGCGTGGAAAACGTCGCGGCGCCCGCGATTCTGCCCGACTCGCTGATGGTCAGCGACTATCCCGAACGGCTCACCGCCAACGGCATTCTCTTCGCGGCCGATCTCCAACGCGCGCAGCCGTCGCGCTTTCTGTATTTTCATTTCAACCCGCCCGGCGAACCCGCGCGGCGCATTGTCCTTCGCGCTGAGAACCGCTCGGCGCAGCCGGCTCAGCTGCAGTTCATTTCCGGCCAAGCCGGCCCCGCTCCCAACGAAATGGAGGTCGGTCACGCCGCCACCAATCGCTTCCTCGAACGCCAAGTCCAAAACGAGGGACGCATTATCACCATCGCGGGAAGCGGAACGCTGCAGCTGACGCAGCAAGACCTTCCGCCCAACGCAGTCGTCTGCGGGTTGCTGCAGCTACGCGTTCTCAACGGCAGTTCGGTGCACTTAACGCTTTTCGTGCAGAACGCAACCAGCCCGGTCGACGAACCGCTGAACGGCACCGACTTGCTGCAGGGTGGCCAGCGCCACGCGCGCGGACTCTACAGCATTCCCGAATTCCACTATTCGCGAACATGGAGCGTCGACGCCGATTACCTCGAGCTGCCGATCGGCGACATTCCGCTTCCGAATGTGATGCAGGGCGAAGCGCTCTCCGGCGACTACGGCGTCAAACAAAGCTTCGTCGTCAAAGTCACTAACCCGACGAACAGACCGCAAGCGATCGCGATCTACGAAAATCCGCGTGGCGGCCGCGCTACCGGTACGTACGTCATCGACGGCGTGCTGATCCAGTCGCACGGCGTTCCCGCATTTTCGCGCTACAAGATCCGGCAGTACGTCGTGCCCGCGCGCGGATTCTTGCGCGTCACGATCGTCACGATTCCGGAAAGCGGCTCAAGCTATCCGCTGCGCTTGATCTTCGCGCCCGACGACGGAAGCGTCGCGCCGGGGGCACCGGGTTCGCCGGTTTACTAATCGGGGTCCGTCTGCTCGACCGCAGCGAAAGGGCGCTAGCGCGCCTCTGTTCATGGACGCCTCAGGAATCTCAAGTAAAAAACTGCGAACACCAAAACAATGCCAATATTCACTATCAGCCGTTCCCGGAACCGGTTCTTGAAGAACAGGACATCTACAGCGACTATGACGGCTGCCATCGCCACCACGTAAAGCACGACCGCTAGCTGTCTGCCCATTTCAGATCAAATTCTTTGCTAGGACGGCACTCCCTGTGCGCAGAGATGCCGCCTTGGAGACAATCCCTAGCTCGCTAGAACGTGCTGGTAAACTGCTTGCGTCTGCGCCGCCGCGCCGGGCTCGCTTACATCTAAACATGTAGGGATGCCGGTTGCGGCCGTAAACTCCATTTCTTCAGCTCGACAGCGCTCGTTCGTAAACTGCTTGCATCTGCGCCGCCGCGCGCGCCCACGAGAAGCGCTCGATCGAACGCGCACGGACGGCGTCGCTGTGCGCTTGCGCCGAGCGGGGATCAGCAACGATCGCTGCAATCGCGCTCGCCCACGCCTGCGGATCGTCGACGGCAATGACGGGCGCGTCGCCGCCAACGACTTCGGGCAGCGATGACTGATCCGATACGACGACCGGTACGCCGGCGCAAAGCGCCTGCGCGGCGGCGTAGCCGAAGCCTTCGTAGCGCGACGGAACGGCGACGAGCGCGCATTTCGCGTAGAGATCGATCAGCGCCGCGCGCCCAATGTATCCGCGGAACTCGAGGCGGTCGCGCACGCCCAGCGATTCGGCGAGGCGCAAACATTCGTCGCGGTACGTCGTGAACGGTCCCGCCGAAACGACGCGCATGCGCGAGCCGATCAGCGGAAGGGCGCGGATCAGCACTTCCAAGTTCTTGCGCCGCTCGACGGTGCCGGGAACCAGAATGACGTCGCTCGGAAACTGCCGCTCAACGTTGCAATAGTCGGATGCGACGCCGTTGTAGACGACATGGATATGTTCCGGCGCGACGTCCATGACATCGAGCAGCTCGCGCCGCGAAAACTGCGAGTCGACGGCGATCGCCTTGGCGGCGGCGTAGCGTTTTAGCGCGAAGCGGCCGAAATAATAGCGCGCATAAGCGGGAGCGTGCCGCTGCACTTTCAGCCACGCGACGTCATGCACCGTCACGACCGTCGGAAGCGGCGTCGACAGGGGCATCGTGCCCGAGGCGCAGTGCAGCACTTGCGCGCCGGATGCGCGAGCGCGCCCCGGCAGCAGCACCTGATCCCACAGCAAGCGCCGGTCGAAACGCCACGGATCGAGCTTGGGCTCGCGCAGCTCGACGATGCCGGTTCCGGCTGCGCGCAGTGCGTCCGCCAAACCAATCACGTACTCGCCGATGCCGGTCGCGGTTCCGAGCGTCAGCTGCGCGTCGAGCGCAACGATCATTTCAGAAGCGCTTGCAGCGTGTGCAGAAAATGCGAATGCGGATCGTACGAGCGGCTCAACCGCTCGTATTGCCGCGCGGATGCGAGATTGCCAAGCCGGAAATCAGCCACGCCCAATCCGGCATAAGCATCGGCACTGCCTGGATTTCCATCGATCGCGCGTTTGAAAAACATACGTGCACGCGCGGGATCGTCGAGATTGAGTTCCTGGCTGCCTGCCGCGATCAGATACCGTTCGGCTAGCGGCGCCAGCTTGACGGCGGCGTCGTAATCGCGCATGCCTTCTTCAAACCAGCCGCGCCGGTGCGCCGGGTCCATATATCCGCGTTGCGTCGCTAGCCGGCCGAGTCCCCAATAGGCGTCAGCGAGCGCGTCGGGATGCGTCGCGGTTCGTTCCAGCCGGTCTTTCAGACGCAGTTCCAATTCGTATGCGCCCGGAAGGTCGTGGGCCGCCAAACGATTGACCTCGCCGCGAATCGCGAAGACGTCGTTCGCGTCCACGAAATAGCGGTAGGCTTCGGCCTGGTTGCCGCGCGTTCGTGCGATCCTGCCCAAGAGTTCCGCTCGTGCCGGTGACCCGGGCAGACGCAGCGCGTAGCTTTGGGCGAGCTGCAAGTCGTTACGATCGAGGGCCGCAGTCGCAAGCATTGCCGCAACGTATGGCGCGGGCGCGATATTTTCGATCGCCGCGTACGCTGAAGCGCCCCATGCGGCCGGAATGTGCGCGGGCAGCGACACCGGCGCGGCTGCGCGCGAAAAAATCGCATCGGAAGCTGCCTGCACAAAACCTAAGCCAAAAGCCAGGGCCGCGAGGACGGTGACGAGGATGGCGTAAACTGCCGAGCGGCGTACCGCCTCGGTCAGAATTTCACCGTGAAGTTCAGATCGGCGCGCGTCTGCTGGAGATTATAATCGGGCGCGTATGAATCTTGATAATGATACTGGCGCGCCGAGAGCGTGATCGCGCTCGAGCCGGACGGAAGCTGATACGTCACGTTTCCGAGATAGGTATCTTTGCGCGCATCGAGTCCCGGGAAAAGCAGCGCGCCGTACTGCCCTTGATAATGCTGCTGCTCGTACTGCAGTCCGACGGTTACGCGCGGCGTTACCGGAACTGCCAGTTTCGCGCCCACGCTCTGCTTAGTCAGATTCGTCAAACCCGGATAGTACAGCATCGGAGCTTGCGGATCGAAACTGCCGGTACTCGGCGCGCCAAAGACCGGGTCAGGATTGGCGGGCACGTACGGAAAAGCTGCGTCTTGTTGAAAGCCGATACGTTCGACGCCGCCGGTGAGCTGAATGCCGAGGCGTTCGTTTCCGGTGCGCAGCGTGAAGTTGGTAGCGGCCGTCAGACTTTGCGCGCGCGCGTCGCTCACGTAGGGACAAGGCGCGGCTTGATCGGTTGTCCCGCAGACTTGCAAAATGTGAAATGCGTCGGGATGCAGCGACTGCATGCCGGCGCCCGAGAGCTGCCCTGAAAAATGCAGCGCACCGATGCGAACCGGAACGGTGAGCTCGGCCGTCACGGATTGCAGCGTCGGCACGTACGGCTGATAGGTCCCGAAGCGCACCGAAGGAGTCTGCGCGAAACTGCGCGCGATTGCCGGCAAACTGATCGCATCTTGCTGATCGGTCAGCGGGGCCACGAGCGGGGCGTCATCGGCGTATAACGGCGCGGATGTCGCGAAAGCTGCGGCCGAAATGCTTTGCGCGGGCTGCGCGCGTTCGCTCGGGAGCGTGAGATGCACGCGCGCCAGAGGAGCGGTTTGCGTTGCGGCCGGAGCCGGCAACGTCAACGAATCGGTTACGGCGACGTTAAAAAGTTCAGCACCGAAGGTCGAGGCGATGCGCTTGGCCGGGGCGAGCGAGAAAAAACTCTCAGCGTTACGGTCGAAGATCCGGGAGTGGTCGAGGGTCGCTCCGGCGGCTTGGGCAGCCGCGGGCAGGCTTAAAGACAGCGCGGCTACCAGCGCTGCTAAGACGGCCGAGCGAGAAAACCCAGTCATACCTTCTCCACATACCCGCAAACGGGCGCACCCTTTACTATCGGCACAAAGCGGGGGACGTTTCATCTACGGCAGCGGCGGCCCAAAACCCCGTTGGGCGTAGCGCCGGGCTATCAGCAAGGCCGCATAGTCGTCGATGGGCCCGGGAGGGAGCTGGAGGCCCAGGGGGATAAGGCGGCGCCACCCCGCCGGCGGGTGGTCGGCAAAGTAGAGGGCCCTCGCGCGATAGCTGGTGTCGGTCTCATCGATCAGATGGACCGGTGCCCCCAAAGGTTCCAGGAGCGCCCGCAGCGCCGCCGAGTTCGTTCCGCCGCCCAACGCGACGGCCCGCAACGGGTGGGCGTCCACCAGCGGGCCGAGCGTTCTCAGCAGTCCATCCATGGTTTCGATGCCCAGCGCCAGCGGCGCAGAGACCGCGTCTTCTATCAGGGCGAACCCGATCTTGCGCGTTCCCGGATCGATGCCGAGAACAGCCTGGCTCACGGGACCTTCTGAAGCACGACGACGACCGGAAGCGCCAGGGTGTGCGGATAGATGTCGGTAGCGGCAAACGCCGACAGAACATAGTTTCCTGTGCCGTTTGCCAGCATCGTCTGCATTTGTGCGGCCGAGGGCGGCAGGGACTGCACGGCCTGCACGTTGCTCACGAAGTACGGAGGGAATCCATCGCTGGTCGCCTTCTGAGGAACAAAGTTCGCCAGCAACTCGTAAACGGCCAGCTTCGCGTTGACATTTTTTCCGCTCGGCACGCTTTCATAAGCGATCAGATCTCCGCGCTTGTACATCAAACGGTCCGGAATCGGCGGCGTGATTCCGAAGTGAACTTCGTCGCCAAGCTGCCCCGGGCGGCTCGCCGCGTACAGATTCTGATCCGCTGCCGCCAGCACAAGCACGTCACCTTCGGCCAGCGCGGCGCGCATCTCGGGACTATCCGCGTAATTGTCGAGCACCTGCTGCACGTCGGCCGGAGGTTTGAACGGGCGCAGCCCTAGCGGCGGATAAACTTGGTTTACATAAGCGACAGTTTGATCGTAGAGCTGCTTGTCCTGACGGCGCCGCA
>PLED01000010.1 GCA_003136355.1 Vulcanimicrobiota bacterium
TTGCGCGTGCGCGCGTTGGTCTTTGTTCGCTGTCCGCGCACCGGCAAGCCGCGCCGGTGGCGGATGCCGCGGTAGCATCCGATGTCGATCAGCCGCTTGATGTGGCCCTGGACGTCGCGCCGGAGGTCGCCTTCAACTTTTATCTCCAGGCTGCTGATAGCGTCGCGCAGCTTCTTTTCGCCTTCTTCGTTCAAATCTTTGACGCGCGTGTTCGGATCGACACCCGCTTGCGAAAGCAAACGCTGCGCGGTCTTCGGGCCAATGCCGAAAATATACGTTAGCGCAATTTCGATGCGCTTCTCACGCGGCAGATCGATGCCGGCAATGCGTGCCATCTAACCCTGCACCTGTTTGTGTTTCGGATTCACTTCACAAATCACGCGGACTTTGCCCTCGCGCCGAATGACTTTGCATTTTTCACAAATCCGTTTTACCGATGGTCTGACTTTCATTTCATATGCTCCGGACGAGATGTTCTTGATCATGTCGGGGACGATACTTTGCCGCCTCTGCGTGCTCACCGAATTCGCGCAGCGTGAGGATCCTCGGACCTTCCTGGGTTAGCGCAATGGTGTGCTCGAAGTGCGCTGCGAGTTTACCATCGGCCGTCACGACTGTCCAGCCGTCTTCGAGAATCTTTACTTCATCGGTCCCCTGAGTGATCATCGGCTCGACCGCCAGGACCAGTCCCGGGCGCATTTTTGCGCCGGTGCCCGGCTTCCCGTAATTGGGGACTTGCGGGTCTTCGTGCATGCTCGTCCCGACGCCGTGGCCCACGAGGACGCGCACCACGCCATAGCCGCTCGCCTCCGCGTGCTGCTGCACCGCGTGCCCGATGTCTCCCACGTGATTACCGCTGCGCATCTGCTCGATGCCGAGCATCAAGCATTCTTGCGTCACATCGAGCAGCCGGCGCGCTTCCGCGGAAACGTCACCGATGGCCACCGTCACCGCGCTGTCGCTCACGTAACCTTCGAGCGTCGTGCCGAGATCGATCGAGAGCAGGTCGCCCTCACGCAGCGTTTCCCCGCCGGGAATACCATGGACCACACGATCGTTGACCGACGTGCAGACCGAAGCCGGGTAGCCGCGATAACCTTTGAATGTCGGCTCGCCGCCCAGATCGCGAATGCCCTTTTCGGCCAGAGCGTCAACGTCGGCCGTCGTCATGCCGGGTTTCGCGGCTTGCATCAGATCCGTAAGAACCTTGGCGGTGATCTTTCCGCTGCGGCGCATCGCTTCGATCTCGCGAGCCGAACGCAGGGTGATCACGACGCCTGCAGCTCGGGGCTGAGCAGCGAAACGATTTGCCGCGTGACTTCTTCGACGGGCGCCAAACCATCGACCTTAACGAGTTTTCCGCGTTTGAGGTAATAGGCCACCAGCGGTTCGGTCTGTTCGCGGTAGACGTCGAGGCGCTTGGTCACGGTTTCCGCCTTATCGTCCTCACGCTGAATCAGCTCCGTGCCGTCGGCGTCGCGCATGCCCGGTCCCGGCGGCGGATTGGTGATCGCGTTATAACTCCGGCCGGTTTTCGGGTTGGTCCATCGCGACGTGAGCCGCGTCACGAGCGTGTCGCGATCGACGTCGAAGAGCACGACGGCGTCAAGCGGAACGCCCCGGCCGTCCATGAGCGAATCAAATGCTTCGGCCTGCGCGACCGTGCGCGGAAAACCGTCCATGATGAAGCCGCGCGGCGAATTCTCCAGCTCGCCTTCGATCATCTTGAGTATCAATTTGTCGGGGACCAGTTCGCCGTGGCGCATAAAGCCTTCGGCCAGCCTTCCGAGATCGGTGCCTGCTACACGATGATCGCGAAGGATGTCGCCGGTCGATATGTGGCGCGCGCCGAACCGCTTCGTGAGCAGTTTCGATTGCGTTCCCTTGCCCGCTCCGGGCGGCCCCAGGAATATGAGCCGCATTATCTCTTGATGAAGCCGCGGTAATCGCGCATGGCCAGGCGCGCTTCAATCTGCGTGATCGTGTCGAGTGCGACGCCGACTACGATCAGCAGCGAGGTCGAACCCAGATAGAACGTCGTTACCGAGAGTCCGCGCTGCAGCATGCCCGGCAGCACGGCGAGCAATCCTAAATAGATAGCGGCAGCAGTCGTAATCCTGATCAGGATGCGGTTGATGTAATCGACAGTCGGCTGACCGGGCCGGATGCCCGGAATGAACGACCCGCTCTTTTTCAGGTTGTCGGCGATATCTTTGGTGTTGAGCACGACCGCGCTGTAAAAGAACGTGAAGACCACGACTAGGATGAAATAGACGAGGTTATACAGCCAGGAGTTCGGACTGAAATTCAGCGTGACCCAATTCGAGACTGCGCCCATGAAATTGTGACTGACGGTTCCGCCGCGGCTGAACCACTGCAGCGCCTGCTGTGGCAACAGCAGCAGCGAAATGGCAAAGATGATCGAGATGACGCCCGCATTGTTCAGTCGCAGCGGAATGTAGGTCGAACGTCCGGCGAACATCTTGCGTCCGACGACGCGGCGCGCTTGCTGAACCGGTATGCGGCGCTGACCCTGATAGAGGAAGACGATCGATACGATCACCAGGATCGCGATCACGATGTAGATGATCAGGTTGGCGATGCTTTCGCCGCCCTTGGTCGTCGAGGTGTACGTCTGCGCGACGTATTGCGGGTAGCGCAGCACGATGCCGATAAAAATGATCAGCGAGACGCCGTTACCGATGCCCTTGTCGGTGATCTGTTCGCCCAGCCACATCAAGAAAAGCGTTCCGGCGACCATCGCGACGACGGCGTAGACTTCAAACCATATGCTTGGGTCGATGAAGACGCCGCGCTGGTGCATCAGGTTGGCCATAAAGAACGCCTGCGCGGTTCCCAGCACGATCGTCAGCCAGCGCGTGTAGCGGCCGATCTTCTTACGGCCTTCCTCGCCGCCTTTTTTGGCCAGCTCTTCGAGCTGCGGCAATACCACCGTCATCAATTGCATGATGATCGACGCATTGATGTAGGGCGTGATGCCCATCGCGATCACGGAGAGTTTCTGCAGCGCGCCGCCCGAGAGGAAGCCCAGCAGGTTGTAAAACGCGCCGCCCTGGAGCAGCTGGTTCCACGCCGCCTGGTTCACGTCCGGAATCTGAACGTGAATCATGAAGACGAACAGCGCGAAAGCGCCGAGCACGAACAGCACCCGCTTCCGGATATCCGGAACCAGGAGCGCCGCGCGCAGGTTATTCAGCAACGAGTTTCTCTATCGTCGCCCCGGCAGCTTCGAGCGCTTCTTTAGCAGAGCCCGAAAACAGCACGTCACGGAAGCGTAAGCCGCCCGGCAGCGATTTGCCGCCTTTGTTGGCGCCGAGAATCTTCACGCCGTCGCCGATGGCTTTGATCTTTTTGGCCACCTTGAGCGTTTGCGGCGAAATTTCAACAGCCGGATCCCAGTCCGCCAAGTCGCCGACATTCACGACCGTGAAGCGCTGGCGGAAATGTCCGATATCGCGCGCCTTTTGCGAATAGCCCCGGCGATGCGGGAGCCTGCGCTGCCAAGGAGTCTGTCCGCCCTCGAATGCCGGACCCTTGCCGCCGCCCGAACGAACCGTTTGCCCCTTGCCACCTTCGCCGCCCGTCTTGACCATGCCCGAACCGTGTCCGCGGCCGACGCGCGTGCGTTTGGGGCGGCTGCCCTTGGCGGGACGCACGGATCCGAGCGTCATGCCTCCGGCGCGGCCGGTGACGATCGCCGGACCGTGCGAAGCTCGCGGCGCTTTGGCCGTGACCGTTTTTGCGGGCGCGCTTTTTTTGGCGGCGCTCGTTTTAACAGTCGTTTTTTTCGTTGATGTTTTTTTGCGTTCAGCCATGACGTGCTCTATGCAGCGGACGAGCCGTTCGACGGTTTACCGCGCAAAGCGCGAACCTGTTCGAACGTCTTGAGGGAGCGCAAGCCTTCGATCGTCGCGTAGACGACGTTGATCGGATTATTGCTTCCCAGTGATTTTGTGACGATGTCGTGGATGCCGGCGAGCTCCAGCACCGCGCGCATCGGACCGCCGGCGATGACGCCGGTTCCCGGTGCGGCCGGTTTCAGGAGCACGCTGGCGGCGCCGATCCTTTGGTTGACCTGATGCGGAATCGTCCGCTCCACCATCGGAACGGTGATCAAATTTTTCTTGGCGCCTTCCACGGCTTTGCGGATCGCCTCGGGAACTTCGCCGGCCTTGCCGATGGCGAACCCGACCTTGCCCTTGCGGTCGCCGACGACGACCAGAGCGCTGAAGCTAAAACGCTTACCGCCCTTGACGACCTTGGCTACGCGGTTAATGCGCACGACCGTCTCGTCGAACCCACTGTTGTCCCGGTCGCGGCCTCCGCTACGGTACTGCATTAAAACTCCAATCCGGCTTGGCGCGCGGCGTCAGCCAACGCTTTGACGCGCCCATGATACTTCAATCCGCTGCGATCGAAGACGACTTGAGTGATCCCGGCTT
Organism: Vulcanimicrobiota bacterium; assembly: GCA_003136355.1. GTDB lineage: Bacteria > Vulcanimicrobiota > Vulcanimicrobiia > Vulcanimicrobiales > Vulcanimicrobiaceae > Rubrimentiphilum. The sequence continues at coordinate 4,464 of PLED01000010.1, forward strand.
GCTTGGCCTTACTCGCGATCGCTTGACCGATTTTTTCGGCAGCGGCGAGATTGGTGGTCGACTTCAAATCCGCGCGCAGATCTTTCTCGCGCGTCGAAGCGGCGGCTAGCGTGCGGCCCTGCTCGTCGTCGACGACGGTCGCATAGATGTGGTGCAGCGTGCGCCGCACCAAGAGACGCGGACGCTCCGCGCTCCCGGAAACTTTTTGGCGAAGCCGCACGTGACGAACGCGGCGTCCCTGTTCGCGAGATGAAACGGCCATTACGACTTCGCTGCCTTACCGGCTTTGCCGAGCTTCTTGCGCACGTATTCGCCTTCGTAGCGAATGCCTTTCCCCTTGTACGGCTCGGGCGGCCGCAGGTCGCGTATCTCGGCGGCGACTTGTCCGACCTTCTGCTTATCGATGCCCTCAACGTGAATCTTCGTCGTGCCTTCGACGGTCAGCGTCACGCCTTTGGGCGGATCGTAAGAGACCGGGTGAGACAATCCTAGCGTAAGATTAATCTTCTCGCCCGCCTTGGAAGCGCGGTAGCCGACGCCTTGGATCTCCAAACTCTTGCGGAAGCCCTTACTGACGCCTTCAACCATGTTGTTCACGAGCGTGCGCGTCAAACCGTGAGCCGCGCGGTGCACTTTTTCGTTGCCCGTGCGTTCGACGACAACTTTGCCGTCCTCGACGCGCACCGCAACGTGATGGGCGGTCTCCTGTTTGAGCTCGCCTTTGGGACCTTTGACGTGCACGACGTCATCGGCGACGTTTACGGTAACGCCGTCGGGGACGGGGATGGCGAGTTTTCCTATGCGTGACATCCGATTACCATACGTAGGCGAGCACTTCGCCTCCGCAGCCTTCCTTTTTAGCGCGCCGGCCGGACATGATGCCCCGCGACGTCGACATGATGACCAGTCCCAAGCCGCCCAGCACGCGCGGGATCTCCGTCTTGTTCGTATAGACGCGCAAGCCGGGGCGCGAAATGCGGCGCAGGCCGGTGATGATCTTCTCTTTGTTCGGCCCATACTTGAGTTTGAGACGAAGCGTGCCTTGCGGACCTTCGTTGAGCCGTTCGTAATCGTTGATAAAGCCTTCGTCCTTGAGGATCGACGCAACGGCAACTTTCGTGCGCGAAGCCGGAATGTCGACGGCGTCGTGATTGGCCGTATTCGCGTTGCGAATGCGCGTCAGCATATCGGCGATGGGATCGGTTATGACTGACATGGCGTTACCACGAAGCCTTGACGATGCCGGGAATGTTGCCCTTATGGGCGTTCTCCCGGAAGCAAATGCGGCACAAGCCGAACTTACGGTAAAAACCGCGGGGACGGCCGCACAGTTCGCACCGGTTGTGGGCGCGCACTTTGAACTTCGGTTTGCGTTTCGACTTCTCGATTAAGGCAGTTTTAGCCAATTCTGCTTCCTTATTACCCTTGCGCCCCAGCGGTTCGCTGGAGCGGCAGACCCATCGCGGTGAGGAATTCGGTCGCCTCTTCGTCGTTTTTGGCGCTCGTCACGATGACGATGTCCATGCCGCGCATTTTGTCGACCTTGTCGTAGTTGATCTCCGGAAAAACGATTTGCTCGCGCAATCCCATGTTGTAGTTGCCGCGGCCATCGAACGACTTGCGCGAAAGCCCGCGAAAATCGCGAATACGCGGCAGTACGACGTTGAAGAGCTTGTCGAGAAACACGTACATCCGGTCGCCGCGCAGTGTGACCTTCGCGGCGATATTCACGCCTTCGCGGAGTTTGAACGCCGCGATCGATTTCTTCGCCTTGGCGATCACCGGCTTTTGACCGCTGATGGCCTGCATCTCGGAAGCGGCGGCGTCGAGCGCCTTCGGATTGGCGATCGCTTCGCTGACGCTCATGTTGATGACGACCTTCTCGAGCTTCGGAACTTGGTGCGGATTTTTGTATCCGAATCGCTCCGTCAACTGTTTGCGGACGTCTTTTTCATATTTCTCTCTCAACCGTGCGGTCATCGCTTACGCTCCCTTGACCGGCAGACGGGCAGGCTCGCCGCACTTGCCGCAAATCCGGTGCGTGCCCTCGGGCGTTTCGTGATGGCGCAGCCGCGTCGGATTCTTGCACTTCTCGCAGACGTACTGCAGCGCGCTGATCGGCAGCGGCGCCTCTTTTTCGAGAATGCCGCCCGATTGCGCGGAGCCGCCCATGTTTTGCTGCTTCGGCGCTCCCGGTTTGGTGTGCCGTTTGACGACGTTGAGGCCTTCCACGGTTGCCATGCCGGCGCGCGGAAAAATCGCCTTAACGACGCCGCGTTTTCCGCGTTCTTTTCCGCGGCGGATCAGGACCGTGTCGCCTTTCACGATGTTCGGCATCACAGCACCTCCGGCGCGAGCGAAGCGATCTTCAAAAATCCGCGGTCGCGCAACTCGCGCATCACCGGTCCGAAGACGCGCGTGCCGCGCGGATCGAGATCTTTTTCGCCCTTGAGAACCACACACGCGTTGTCGTCACATTTCACGACCGAGCCGTCGGGGCGGCGAATCGGCGCAGAGGTGCGCACGACCACCGCTTGAACGACTTGGCCCTTCTTGACGGCCGCACCGGGAATAGCGCTCTTCACCGTACCGACGATCACGTCGCCGACGCGGGCATAGGGGTGGCGGCTGCCGCCCTGCACGTGAATGCAGAGAAGCTCGCGCGCTCCGGAATTATCGGCCACTTTCAGCCGCGTTTCTTGCTGAATCATTTGGCTCTCTCGATAATCTCGACCAAACGCCAGCGCTTGTCGCGTGAGAGCGGGCGCGCTTCAGCAATGCGTACGGTATCGCCGGCCTTGGCTTCGTTTTTCTCGTCGTGAGCTTTGAACTTCACCGATTTGCGCACGATCTTTCCGTAGACCGGATGCGCGACGCGGGTTTCGGAAAGCACGACGATCGTTTTGTCCATTTTATCGGAGACGACGCGGCCTTGCTTCAGGCGCCGCTTATGACGCTGATCAGCCGGCATTCTTGACCTCCCGCAGACGCTTTTCAGAAATGACGGTGTGGATTTGCGCGTAGGCGCGGCGCATCGCGCGTACCTTGCTGAAATCCGAAAGATGCCCGGTCCGCAGCGCAAAGCGCAGATTGAACAGCTCTTCCTTCGTTTCGCGAGCCTTCGTTTGCAACTCGACAATCGTAAGGCCGCGCAGATCCTTGAGCTCGTTGCCCTTCATGCCTGCGCCTCCTCGCGAGTGATCAGCTTCGTCTTGATCGGCAGTTTCGAAGCTGCCAGCTGCAGCGCGCGCTTGGCGACGTCGGCTTCGACACCGGACAATTCGAAAAGCACGCGTCCCGGGCGCACGACCGCAACCCAGAACTCCGGATTTCCTTTGCCCGCGCCCATGCGGACTTCGGCCGGTTTCTTCGTCACCGACTTGTCCGGGAAAATCTTAATCCACACTTTGCCGCCGCGTTTGATGTGGCGGGTCATCGCGATACGCGCGGCCTCGATTTGGCGGTTGGTGAGCCAACACGGCTCCAACGCTTGCAAACCGGTTTCGCCGAACGTCAGCGAGTTGCCGCGCATGGCGCGGCCCTTCATACGTCCGCGGTGAACTTTGCGCCATTTGACGCGTTTGGGTGTCAGCATTATTCCACCGGACCTTCGGACTGCGCAGGCTCTTGCGGTTTCGCCGGTTCTTCGGCCGCGGGCGTTTCCGCTACACTCTCCAGCTGCTGTTCCGCAACGGGCTCTTGCACCGCAACGGGCTCTTGCACCGCAACGGGCTCTTGTGCGGCAGCGGATTCGTGCGGAACGATCTGATCGGCTTCCGCGGTGTCCGCGACCGGAAAATCAGAGACCGGTTCGGCTGTTTCCGCGCGCACCGCGGGACGCCGGGCGGGGCGTCCGCCGCGCTCGCGGCGCTCCCGGAATTGCGGGCCGCGGCCCTGCGCTTCGGGACCGCGCGTATGCTCGGGGAGCACTTCACCACGGTAGATCCACACTTTTACGCCGATGCGGCCGAAGGTCGTGAACGCTTCGACGTGTGCGTAATCGATATCCGCGCGCAGCGTATGCAGCGGAACCTTCCCGTCGTGGTTGCGCTCGGTTCGCGCGATTTCCGCGCCGCCGAGGCGTCCGGAAACCTGCACCTTGATGCCGCGAGCGCCTGCGCGCATGCTGCGCATGATCGCCTGTTTCATCGCGCGGCGGAAGGCAATGCGTTTTTCGAGTTGATCGACGATGTTCTGACCGACGAGCCGCGCATCCAGTTCGGGATGCTTGATCTCCATCACGTTGACTTGCACGGTCTTGCCGGTCAACGTCTCGAGGCCCTTACGGATCTCTTCGATGCCCACGCCGCGCTTACCGATGATGATGCCGGGTTTAGCGGTATTCACGATCACGCGCGTCTGATTGGAACGCCGTTCGATCTCGATCTTGCTAATCGCGGCCGGACGGGTCCAGCGCGCGAAATACTTGCGAATCTTGACGTCTTCGTGCAGCCAAGCGCGGTAATGTTTTTTCTCGAACCAGCGGCTGTCCCACGTGCGCGTAATGCCTAAGCGCAAGCCGACGGGGTGAATCTTCTGTCCCATATTACGCTCGCGCTCCCGCTTTTGCAGTTTTCTTCTTGCGTGCCGGCGCTTTACGCGCCGGTGCTTTACGCCTCGTGGGCGCCTTCGTAGCCGATTCGGTCTCTGTCTTGCGCGCGCGGGCTTGCTTTGCAGCGGGTCTTTCCGCCACGGCAACGGTCACGTGCGAGAGACGCTTGCGCTTGAAGTTGGCGCGACCTTGAGCGCGCGGATCAAGGCGCTTGGTAAACCCGCCCCCGGGCCCGCCGTCGACCATGATCTTCGAAATGAACAGCTCGTCGGCATTCATGTCGTGATTGTTCTCGGCATTGGCGACCGCGCTGCGAACCAGCTTCTCGATCGGCTCCGCCGCGAAAACTCCGGCAAACTGCAAGAGAATCAGCGCGTCTTTGACGTTCTTGCCGCGGATCGCGTCGGCGACGCGGCGCAGCTTACGCGGCCCCATGCGCGCGAATTTCAAATGCGCCACCGCTTCGGTGCGCTCGCCCGATTTGGTCATGAACTCGCCGCCGGTGCTGCGGCAGGCGCGCCGGGCGCGCCGCCGGCAGCGGCCGCAGCCGCTTTCACCGCGGACTTCTCGCCGCTGTGCGCGCGGAAGATACGTGTCGGCGCGAACTCACCGAGCTTGTGCCCGACCATATTTTCGGTCACGAAGACGGGGATGTGCACTTTGCCGTTGTGCACGCCGATCGTGTGCCCGACCATGGCCGGCACGATCGTCGAAGAACGGCTCCACGTACGCACGACACGCTTTTCGCGGCGCTCGTTCATGCCTTCGATCTTCTTCAGCAAATGATCCGCCACGAACGGACCTTTTTTCAAGCTGCGTCCCATTACTTCGCTCCGCGCTTTCTCACGATCATTTTGGAAGTACGCTTATTACGCCGCGTCTTTTTGCCCATCGTCATCTGTCCCCAGGGCGTCGTCGGCGGCCGCCCCGAGGTGGAGCGCGCTTCGCCTCCGCCGTGCGGATGATCGACCGGGTTCATCGCGATGCCGCGCACCGTCGGGCGCACGCCGCGGTGACGCTGCCGTCCCGCTTTTCCGATGATCTCGTTCTCGTGCTCCACGTTTCCGAGCTGTCCGATCGTCGCGCGGCACACGGCGAGTATCTGGCGCACTTCGCCCGAAGGCATGCGCACTTGAGCGTATTCAGTTTCCTTGGCCATCAGCTGAGCCGCGCCGCCGGCGCTGCGCACGAGCTTCGCGCCCTGGCCCGGACGAAGCTCGATGTTGTGAATGACCGTGCCGACCGGAATATTTTTGAGCGGCAGACAGTTGCCGTTTTTAATGTCCGCGGCGGGACCCGATTCGATCGTGTCGCCGACTTTTAGGCCGGCCGGCGCTAGGATGTAGCGCTTCTCGCCATCCCGGTAATTGATTAGCGCGATCCGCGCCGATCTGTTGGGATCGTACTCGAGGGTCGCCACTTTGCCGGGGATCGCATCCTTGGTGCGTTTGAAATCGATGATCCGGTACATTTTGCGCGTGCCGCCGCCCTTATGGCGCACGGTGATATGGCCGTTGAAGTTACGGCCCGAATGTTTCTTGCGCACCTCGGTCAGCGACTTCTCCGGGGGCACCTTCGAGAGGTCCGAGAAATCCATCGTCGTCATGAAGCGCTTTCCCGCGCTGGTCGCTTTATATTTTTTTACCGGCATCGCTTACTGCTCAAAATAGTTGACGCCGCCCAGCTCGATCTTTTGACCGGCCTTTAGCGTCACGATAGCTTTTTTGTAATCTTTGGTGCGTCCCTGAGTGCGCAGCCCGCGGCGCGCAAAATTGCGGCGCTTCCCGCCGACATTGACGGTATTCACCTTAATCACGTTCACTTTAAATATCTCTTCGATTGCGTGGCGGATCTGCGTTTTGGTCGCTTCGGGATGAACGGTGAAGCTGTACTGATGGCCGAGGGCTTCGGCCATAGATTTTTCAGAGATCCGCGGAGCGATGATGACGTCCCGGGCTTCCATTATTTTGCCCCCAGTGTGGTGAGCAGCTCGGCGTAGCCTTCGGCCGTAAAAATGAGCCGGTTGAACCGGAGCACGTCTTTCACGTCGAGCGCGCCGGTATTCGTAAAGGACACTTTTCTCAAGTTTCGTCCGACCCGCTGCATCGCGTCGGCCGAGCGTTCGTCGCGTCCATGGACGACCAGCGTGCTGACCGCTTTTTTGGCCTCTTTGGCGCCACCGAAAAGCAGCTGCGCGAATTCGGCCGTCTTCGTGAGTGCGAAATCTTGCGTATCGAGCACCGACACGGCATCGTTGCGGAAGCGATCGGCGAGGGCGGCCACGAATGCGGCGCGGCGCTCTTTCTTGTTGAGGTCGCTGACGTAACTGCGGGGTTGCGGGCCGAAAACGACGCCGCCGTGCCGCCATTGCGGTGAACGAATCGAACCTTGCCGCGCGCGCCCAGTGCCTTTTTGGCGCCAGGGTTTGCGTCCGCCGCCGGCGACCTCGTCGCGTTTTTTGGTCGAACCGGTTCCGGCGCGCGGATTGGCGAGCTCGCGGAAAACCGCGCGGAAGATCGCGTGCTGCTTGTCGCTATAGTCGCGTCCGAGGATCTCGGGCACGGGCTCCTCGCGTACGACCTTGCCTTTCAGATCGATCACTTGCGGCATTAGCCGGCCGCTCTCTGTTTGGTCGTACGCGTAACGATGACGAGCGCGTTCTTGGCACCCGGCACCGGGCCGCGCACCAGCAGCAAATTCCGCTCCGCGTCCGCGCGGACGATTTCCAAATTCTGGTGGGTCGTCCGATCGACGCCGTAATGCCCGGGCCGGCGGCTGCCCTTGACGGTGCGTCCGGCGTTGGTGTCGCCGTTGGAGGCGGGCTGACGATGAATCATCGAGCCGTGGCTCGCGCCGCCGCCCCGAAAGTTATGGCGTTTGATGCCGCCCGAAAAACCGTGACCTTTCGAGACGCCTACGACGTCGACGCGGTCGCCGGCTTCGAACTCGGAAACGGTGATCGTTTGGCCGGCTTCGACGCCGTCGATGTCCTGGCGAAACTCGCGCATCCAGCGGCGCGGCTCGACGCCCGCCTTCTTATAATGTCCGCTCATCGCGCGGGTCACCCGAGACTTCTTCACGTCACCGAATGCAAGCGCAACGGCTTCGTAGCCGTGCGTGTCTTTTGACCGGCGCTCTACGACGGTGCAAGGACCGGCGGCAATCACCGTAACCGGCACATACCGGCCATCGTCGGTGAACACGCTCGTCATCCCAACCTTGCGGCCAAGGATGTTCTTCATCGGCAATTAGTCTCCACGGACCCAGGCGTATTGATTATATTCCCGTCCGGCGCGCAAAAAGCGGCCGCCGGCGTGGGCAACCTCGGGATAGTAACAGGTGGTGCCGCGCTCGTCAAGCGAAACGAGCGCGGCTGCCTGTCTCTCTTCTATTGAAGGGAGGTCGCTACGAACGAATTCCCGTCGTAGAAGCCATAGGCGGTCACGAGCCGTCCGACGGCCGGCTGCCCGCTGTAGGCGAGCCCGTTCGAGAGCGCGGGAGCGTCGTTGACCATGACCGGCTTCAAGCCGTTTGCCCCCAGGACCATCAGGGTCGAGCCGCTGGCTCCCACCACCACGCCCTGCACTTGGGCCGGAGCATAGGCCGAAGCCGAGGTGTAATAGGTGGTCGTCGCCGCCGGCGCGCACGACGGATCGTAGTACGAGCCGCCGTTGTACGGGTCGCTGGACACGCACGTCATTGGATAGTTATACGTGAGCGGTGAATTGATCGGGGCATACGAAGCCGGCACCGCGTAACCCGTCGGATACACGGATGTGAAAGCCGGCGTGTTACCCGCGAGCGAGCTTAACGCATAACTCGTCAGGTAATTCGTCAGCAAGCTATGCGTCAACGAGCTTCCATTCGAACCGTTGAGCAGACTGGAAACGACACTGGTCAGCGTGCTTGCCATGGCGTAGTTCGCATAATCTTGCGAATTCGAATAGACCGGAGTATAGCCATAACCGGTTACGGAGCCGTAATCCGGCGCGTATCCATAGTTCGCCACTGCCGGATAAACGTAACTCGTAAAGGCTGCCGGGACAATGTTGGTCTGATAGGCATAGTACGCGCCATTCTGGTAGACGACCGGAATCGTTACCATTTGGCTGCCCCAATTCCAGTGTTTACGATGTCCGTGCCAGCCCCGCACGACGACCGTCTGTCCGATCGGAGTCTCGACAAAAACGTTGTCAGCGTCTGTTCGGACAACTCGGCCCGCCACAAACTGCTCCGACCGATCGCTGCGAAAACGCGTGGCGCGCGGGCGGACAACATCGGCGAACGGAGCCTGGTTTTCGTTATTCGTTCGCGCGCGCTGCACGAAACGCTCGGGGCGGTTCTCAAAGCGCTGCGCTCTGTTTTCGAAGCGCTGCTGCGGAACGTTCTCTACCCGCGCGGGGCGATTCTCAAAGCGCTGCGCTCTGTTCTCGAACCGCTGCGGAGCGTTCTCGATCCTTGCCGGTCGATTTTCTACGCGCGCCGGTCTGTTTTCAAAGCGTTGCTGCGGAACGTTCTCTACCCGAGCGGGTCGATTTTCGATCCGCGCGGGACGATTCTCCACGCGCATGGGACGTTGGGCCTGTGCCGCGGCCGGTTGCGGAATCATTTGGCGGCCTTGCTTTCCGCCGCCGTTGTCGCCGCGAGCCTGCGGTTGTGCGTGAGCTTGGGGCTGGGGGGCGGCCGGGGCGGCTGCCGCTCGCGCTGCCGCCTGGCCGCCATGTTCGTGTGGTCCAGCCAGGGCGGGCGCGATCGAGGTCGCCGCGAGAGCCGTCGTGAGGAAGGCGCTCATCAATCTTTTCATGGTAGTGTACTTGTGCCCGAATTTGGGCAGCGTACGGCGAGCAAGCGTGCGCTTATGTGAAAGCGTCCGAGCCTGTGATTGCTTGTCCGAGAATCAGCGTGTGGATTTCGTTGGTGCCTTCGTACGTAAATACCGACTCGAGATTGTTCATATGACGGATCACGGGATATTCGAGGGTGATGCCGTTGGCGCCCAAGACGCTGCGCGCTTCGCGCGCGATCGCCAGCGCTTCGCGCGCGTTATTGAGTTTTCCGAAACTGACATGGGCGGGATGCGCGCTGCCGGCATCTTTCATACGGCCGATGTGCAAAGCCAGCAGCGTTCCCTTGTTCAGTTCGAGCAGCATCTTGACCAGCTTTTGCTGCGTCAGTTGAAAGCCCGCGATCGGCCGTCCGAATTGTCGGCGCGTCTTGGCGTATTCGAGCGCCGTTTCATAACAGCTGCGCGCGGCGCCCATCGCGCCCCAAAGCACGCCATAGCGCGCTTCGTTCAAGCATGCCAGCGGGCCGCGCAATCCGCGCACCTCAGGAAAAGCCGCTTCGCCGGGAAGCCGGCAATTTTCGAATACGAGCTCGGAGGTAACCGAAGCCTGCAATGACAGTTTGCGATCGATGGCATGTGCCGCAAAGCCCTTCGTTTTTGACGGAACGAGAAATCCGCGAATGCCTTCATCGGTTTGCGCCCATACGACCGCGACGTCCGCAATGCCGCCGTTGGTGATCCAAGCCTTGGTGCCGTCGATGATCCAATCTGTGCCGTCGCGCCGGGCGGAGGTGCGTATGGCCGAGGGGTCGCTCCCGAAATCCGGCTCGGTTAATCCGAAACAGCCGATCAGTTCGCCGGCAGCCATGCGCGGAAGCCACGCGCCCTTTTGATCGTCGCTGCCCCACCGGCTGATGGCGAACATCGCAAGCGAACCTTGCACCGATGCGAAGCTGCGAATTCCCGAGTCGCCGGCTTCCAACTCCAAGCATGCCAACCCGTAGGAAACCGCACTCGCGCCGGGACAGCCGTAGCCTTGCAAATGCATCCCGAGAACACCGAGCGTTCCGAGTTCGCGGGAAAGTTCGCGCGGAAACGTGTGGCTTTCGAACCATTGCGCGATGTTCGGTAAGACGCGATCGCGGACGAACGCACGCACCGTGTCGCGCACCATGCGTTCTTCATCGTCGAGCAGCGCGTCGATTCCCAAGAAGTCGAGCGCGCTCGGCGACGCTACCATTGAATCTCTACCGTTTGAGAACGCGGGCTATTTTATCGAAAAGCGCTTCGATGGAGCGCTCTTGCTGATCTTCCAAACGCCGCCACACCAGTCTGCCTTCGGTGTCGCTCAGCGTCGCATCGGTGCGGTGCTGGACGGTCGTTTTCTTAGCATCGCCACTCAGATAAAACCCGTGCGTCCCGTCGAAACCGTCGTTCTGGATTCGCCACACAATTTTTTCCTCGGGCACGACCTCTTCGAGGACGGCGTGGAACCCGTTGTGCCATTCCTCCGTGCGGCCGATGACCATCGGCCCCGGCGAACGCATGAACGGCTGCGCCGCGAACGGCCAAATAATGTCGTTCGAGGTCCCCATATCGACGAAGAGCTGGAAGATGCGCCGGCGGGTTCCGGAAAACGTGCGCTCGCGAACTTCGTGCAACGGAATCGGCATGGCCTTACGGTTTCGCCGGGCCTGGCTGCTTGTCCGCGCGAAGCGCGGCGGCCTAGGCCTTGAGTTCGATGTCGACGCCGGCCGGCAGGTCGAGATGCATGAGCGCATCCATCGTCTTCGGCGAGGCCTGAAGGATGTCGATCAGGCGTTTGTGCGTGCGCATTTCAAAATGCTCGCGCGACTTTTTGTCGACGTGCGGCGAGCGGTTCACGCAGAAGCGGTTGATCTCGGTCGGCAGAGGCACCGGGCCGCTCACGAAAGCGCCGGTGCGTTTGGCCGTATCCACGATCCGTTCCGCCGATTGATCGAGCACACGGTGGTCGTATGCCTTCAGACGGATGCGGATCTTTTGTTTAGCCATTATTCCGAGACCGCGATCACGACGCCGGCGCCGACGGTCCGGCCGCCCTCGCGGATTGCAAAGCGCAACCCTTCCTCGCAGGCAATCGGTGTGATCAGCTCGACGTCCATCGCGATGTTATCGCCCGGCATAACCATCTCGACGCCCTCGGGGAGTTTGATGGTTCCGGTCACGTCGGTCGTACGGAAGTAAAACTGCGGGCGGTAGTTGGCGAAGAACGGCGTATGCCGTCCGCCCTCTTCTTTTGAGAGGACGTAGACTTCGGCTTTGAACTTCTTGTGCGGCTTGATCGAGCCGGGCTTGGCCAGCACCTGGCCGCGCTCGATATCCGTGCGATCGATGCCGCGCAGCAGCACGCCGATGTTGTCGCCGGCGATGCCGATGTCCAGCAGCTTGCGGAACATCTCGATGCCGGTGACGACGGTCTTGCGCGTCGCTTCTTGCAGGCCGACGATCTCGATTTCTTCGCCAACTTTGACTTGACCGCGCTCGACGCGTCCCGTTCCGACCGTTCCGCGGCCGGTGATCGTGAAGACGTCTTCCACGGGCATCAGGAACGGCTTATCCGTTTCGCGGACCGGATCGGGGATATACTCGTCGACCGTATCCATCAACTTGAAGATCGGATCCGCGTCGGCGTCGCCGCGCTTACCCGATGAGTTCAGCGCCTTGAGCGCGGAGCCGCGGATAATAGGCGTCGTGTCGCCGGGGAACTCATACTTGCTGAGCAGCTCGCGAATTTCGAGCTCGACCAGCTCCAAGAGCTCCTCGTCGTCGACCATGTCGACCTTGTTGAGAAAGACGACGATATTCGGAACGCCGACTTGACGCATCAGCAGAATGTGCTCGCGGGTTTGCGGCATCGGACCGTCGGTTGCCGATACGACGAGAATCGCGCCGTCCATCTGCGCNNGCGCCGGTGATCATGTTCTTGATATAGTCGGCGTGTCCGGGACAGTCGACGTGAGCGTAATGGCGTTTCTTGGTCTCGTACTCTTGGTGCGAGATCGCGATGGTGATGCCGCGCTCCTTTTCCTCGGGAGCGTTATCGATGTCGTCAACGGTACGCTTCAGGATGTTCGGGTTCTCGGTGGAGAGGCAATTGATAATTGCCGCGGTAAGGGTCGTCTTACCGTGGTCGACGTGCCCCGTCGTCCCGATGTTGACGTGGGGTTTATTCCGCTCGAATTTTGCCTTCGCCATTTTTTAAGTCGTCTTCCTCATAGAACTCTAGTGTTTTGAACTGATCGTCACTTAGGCGGCGGAACTTTTCTTGCCCGCAGCTTTGGCGACGATTTCTTCTTCGATGAATTTCGGAGCCTTCTCGTAATGCGCGAACTCCATCGTGTAGGTCGCCCGGCCCTGCGTTGCCGACCGCATGTCGGTCGCGTAGCCGAACATCTCCGAGAGCGGTACGTTAGCGGTGATCACCTGAGCGCCGCCCGGGGCCTCTTCCGTAACTTGAATAATGCCGCGCCGGCGATTCAAATCCCCGGTTATCGCGCCCATGTAGTCTTTGGGCGTGGTCACTTCGACCTTCATGATCGGCTCGAGCAAGATCGGCCCGGCAGCGCGATTGGCTTCCTTGAATCCCATCGACGCGGCAATTTTGAACGCAATCTCGGACGAATCTACATCATGGTATTTGCCGTCAAAGGCGACCGCCTTGAAATCCATGACCGGATATCCCGCGAGGACGCCGCTCAACGACGCCTCCTGGATGCCTTCCTGAACCGCCTTAGCATACTCCTTTGGAACCTTGCCGCCGACGATCTTCCATTCAAAGACAAATCCCGTGCCAGGCTCTTGCGGTTCCACCCGGAGCCAGATGTCTCCGAACTGGCCCTTGCCGCCCGACTGCCGGATGAACTTGCCTTCCTTTTCAACCGTCTTCGTGATCGCTTCTTTGTAGGCGACCTGCGGCTTGCCGACGTTTGCTTCGACTTTGAACTCGCGGCGCAGCCGGTCGAGGATGATCTCCAAATGGAGTTCGCCCATGCCGGAGATGATCGTCTGCTGCGTCTCTTCGTCGGTGCGCATCTTAAAGGTAGGATCTTCTTGCGCCAAACGAGTCAGAGCGATGCCGAGTTTGTCCTGGTCGCCCTTGGTTTTCGGCTCGATGGCTTGAGAGATCACCGGTTCGGGAAACGTAATCGATTCCAGCGTGATCGCTTGCTTTTCGTCGCAGAGCGTATCACCCGTGCGCGTGTCGGTTAATCCGACCGCTGCCGCAATGTCGCCCGCGCCGATCGTGTCGATGTCTTCGCGATGATTGGCGTGCATGCGCAAGATGCGCCCGATGCGCTCTTTGCGTCCCGAACGCGAGTTGTAGAGATACGTCCCTTTGTTCAACGTCCCGCTGTAGACGCGGAAGTATGTCAGGTTGCCGTAAGGATCGGTCGCGATCTTGAAGGCTAGCGCGCAGAAGGGCTCCGAATCGTCGGGCTTGCGCCGCATCTCGTCGCCAGTTTTCGGATCCTTGCCGACGATCGCTTTGGCTTCGAGCGGCGACGGCAAATAGTCGACGATGGCGTCCAGCAGTGGCTGAACGCCTTTGTTTTTAAACGCGGACCCGCAGAGCATCGGCAGCACGCTGCCGTCAATCGTCGCTTTGCGAAGGGCCGCTTTCATGCGATCGATCGGAAGCTCTTGGCCGGCGACGAACATTTCGAGCAGTTCTTCGTCTTCGCTCGCGATGTTTTCGACGAGGTTCAGGCGCCATTTCAGTGCCTGCTCGCGCAGATCGCCCGTGACCTCGGACTCTTCGATCGCCGACCCAGCGTCGTCGGTGTAAATGATCTTCTTCATCGAAAAGAGATCGACAATACCTAAAAATTTGTCCTCGGCGCCGATGGGGACTTGGATCGGCGTCGCGTTCGCGCCCAAACGCTCTTTGATCTTATCGACCGCATTGAAGAAATCGGCGCCGACGCGGTCCATCTTGTTGACGAAGATGATGCGCGGCACGCGATATTTGTTGGCTTGACGCCAGACGGTCTCCGATTGCGGCTGGACGGCGGCTACCGAGTCGAAAAGCGCGACCAGACCGTCGAGCACGCGCAGTGAACGCTCGACTTCAACCGTGAAGTCCACGTGCCCGGGCGTATCGATAATGTTGATGCGCGTATCGCGCCAGGTGCACGCGGTCGCGGCAGACGTAATCGTGATGCCGCGCTCCTGTTCTTGCACCATCCAGTCCATCGTGGCCGCGCCGTCGTGAACTTCGCCGATCTTATGCGTACGGCCGGTGTAAAAGAGAATGCGCTCGGTGCACGTCGTTTTGCCGGCGTCGATGTGGGCTGCAATACCGATGTTGCGTGTCCGCTCGAGCGGATATTCGCGGTTGAGAGCCATCGCGATTACCAGCGGTAATGCGCGAAGGCTTTATTGGCCTCGGCCATCTTGTGCGTGTCCTCGCGCTTTTTGA
>PLED01000100.1 GCA_003136355.1 Vulcanimicrobiota bacterium
CTCGTCGCCGCCGTCTTTCTTTGGAAGCGCGGCGCGCGACATTTCGCGCCGGCATTTTTTATTCTCGGCGTGTTGCTCGTTGCGTGGCCGCCGCGCACGCCCGACCACCGGCTGCGGATTACGGTGCTCGACGTCGGACAAGCGGACGCAATCGTCATTCGCACGCCTCGTGGGCACACGCTGCTCGTCGACGCAGGCGGCCGTTTAGAGCAAGGACATGGGAGTGAATCGACCGCTGAAGCGGTGGGCGAGCGGATCGTTGTTCCGTTCTTGCGCCGCGAAGGCGTGCGCGCAATCGATGCGATGCTACTTTCGCATCCACATGGAGATCATGCTGGTGGGATTGCCCCGGTTTTGCGTTCATTCCCGACCAGCGAGTTCGGCGACAGCGGACAGCGCTATCCCGGCTTCGCCTACAATGACGCGCTACAGGTTGCCAGAACGCAGCGCACGGCAATGATGTATCCGCGCGCAGGTACCGTTTGGCGAACCGACGACGGCCTCACTCTGACGTTTATCGGCCCATCGCTCCCGCTTCTCACGCACACACGAAACGACATCAACAACAACTCGCTTGCCTTCATCTTGCAATATGGCAGCTTCCGCATGTTCTTCACCGGCGATGCCGGTGCTGAAGCCGAGCGACGGTTTTTAGCCGAAAGAATCGATCTGCGATCGTCGGTTCTCAAGGTTGGCCACCACGGATCGGCTTACAGCTCGACGGCCGCGTTCATACGTGCGGTGCATCCGCTTTACGCGATCATCTCGGTCGGACGGCACAATCTCTTCGGCCACCCCGCGTCCTCGACTCTTGAAACGCTGCAGCGTTTCGGCGCGCGTATTTACCGAACGGACGAAAACGGCGCAGTAACGGTCACCACCGACGGCCACACGACGAATCTCGGTGTCATGGTGAGCTTGCCGAACCCGTCGCGGTCCTGAGCGAGCGAAGCGAGCGCTCCGGAGGAGCCCATGTCGAAGGATCTCTCTTACTAATGCGAGGCGGCAATCCCGAAAGGCCCAGAAATTCCGTTGGTGATTGTCTCGAACGGGTTTGAGTTGGCGTACATAAACGCGGAAACGGAATTGCTGATGTCGCTCTCCGCGAGATCGTTGTTGCCGTTGATGGCGAGGTTGATCGGCGAAACCGGCAGTTGAGATGCCGGATTGAGCACGTTGACCGGATAGACGTTCAGCCCGGCCTGTTCTGCGACATAGATGTTATCGAGCGAATCGAAGGCAACTTGGCCAGGTCCGCTCACTTGATTCAGGCTGCTCATCGGCGTCGTCGCGCCGGGGGCGTAGATGAAAACGCCGTCCGCGCCTCCGCCCTGTCCCGAACATGAGTAACAGCTCGACACGACGAGCTTGCCGCTTGAGTCGACCGCTAACCCCGGCGGATCATTGACGCCCGTTATCGTTCTGAGAACGGCCGGGCTGCCCGCGGCATATTCCGTCACCGAGTTGTTATTCTGATTGGCCGAATAGACCGTGCCGCTGCCGTCGACGCCGATTGCCGACGGAGAGCCGATTCCCGTGCTGATCGTCAAGCTCGGTGCAGTCGCGCCGGCCGGATAGACGGTAATCGACTGGACGTTTCCAACGTAAAGCGTTCCGCTTGCATCCAATGCCAGCGCTTCGGGAAAGAAGATCCCGTTCGTTATCGTCCGGACCAGGTTTCCGTTCGAGTCGTATTCCGTCACGCTGCCGGGACGAAAGGCATTGCCGGAGTACACATTTCCCAGCTTATCAACCGCAAGCGTCAGCGGGTTGTTCACACCGCTGCTGATCGTCCGCTGCAGCGTACCGGCATAGAAATCGTAGATGGTGACGGTGTTGTTGTTGGTGTTTCCGACGTAAAGAAGTTGCTGGCCCGTCCCCTGTCCCAAGCGGGGAGGCAACGGCGGCAGCACCGGACGACGCACGATAGAAGCTGCCGCGCAACTCGCCATCGAAATGGCGATGAGTGCGGCCAACACGTGGCACAATGGTCGAACGAGTCGCTGATTCATGAGCACCTCCCGTACATCTCCTTTTGAGCGTTGAGCGCAACTCGGAGTCAAGCCTGCCTGCCGGCGCTCAAAACGCTGCGGCGGTCGGTGCGCGCAGGCACCACGGTCCCGGTCCTCAAAGATGACGCGTAATGAAGAAGTACTTTCAATCTTATGGCGCAATAGCGATAGCGAGCTGCCTCGCTCTAACGGGCTGTAATGGATCGAGCACGCCGGCGGTCATCGCTCAGATATCCAATGTTTCCGGCGATTATAGCGGCACATTTCACGACGGCATCGCCGGCACTGGCGCGGCAACCACAACGCTCGCGCAGCATGGTTCCAACGCGGGCGGCGCCATCGCCGCGGGCACACCCGGCGGCGGGATCACCGCGCAAATATCGCTGACCATAAGTTCGTCGAATGCGCTGAGCGGCGCGATGGTTATCAACTACCCGAGCGGAACGACCTGCACGTTTACGACAACCGGCACGTACAGTAATACCGGAACGGCCGCGAGCATTAGCGGCTCGTTCACGCCTGTCACGGGATGCTCGGGCGACTCCGGTACCTACACGCTCAACCAGGAATGCACCGATACCATCACAAGCGCGGTGCGACCGTTCAGTTTCCCGGCCCAGTGCTGACTTTGCGCGCGATCGCCGCGAGCGCGTCTTCCTCGCTCCATTCACCGCCGCGGTCGAGCAAGGGTTTGAATTCGCCATCGGAGAGGCGCGCTTCGATGGCGTCCGACGCGTTTTTTAGCGCCAGGCTGTCGTCGGGCTGCACTTCCCACTCGAGCCGCTCCAGACACTTGGTCGCGTAGCCGAAAAGCATTGCGGCTTCCTGCGGATCGTGCGCCGCGTGCAGCGGAGCGTAGTAGGCCAGTGCCGTAGCGCGGGCGAGCGGATGTTGCGCCCGCACGGCAAGCGTTAGCGCCTCGCGCGCATGCTCGCCCGCTTCTTCAGCCTCGCCGAGTGCCAAAGTCCATGCCGCAAGTTGAATCTCAAGCGACATCTGCGCGTTGCGTCCGGCGCATTTCAGCCCTTCGAGCGCGAGGGATTTCGCGCGTTCGTAAAACCCGGCGGCGGCTTCACGCGTCGCCCACCATTCGAGGAGGATGCAGGCTTCCTCGGGGTCGCGGACCGCGCGCGCCTTGTCCAACGCTTCCGAAAAGAGTTCGCGCGCTTGCTCGATATCCGCAGCCGGCAGTGAGAAGGCACAGCGGCGCAGCACCGCGATCAGCACGCGAGGCTCTCCGAGAAGCCGGGCGCGGCGGATCGCCTCTTCCGCCGGCACGCGTGCTTCTTCAAAGCGTTGCGCGCGCGAAAGCTGCTGAGCGACTTGCGATAGCGCGCGAACCAACCCGCGTTCGTCTTGAATCTTCCCCAGAAGCGCAACCGCGCGCTGCGCGCACGCCAACGCTTCACGGTTTTCTCCGAGATTGTTGTGCATCATCGAAGCGACGTATTCGATCCTGCCGGCGGTTTGCGGAGGCAGGCCGTTTACCGCGCGGGCGCGCTCGCACCACTGCAATCCTTCGGCCAGCAGATCCAGGCGCATGAAGATCGGACCGCAGTCGGCCGCCGTCTGCGCGCCCACGCGCCGGTCGCCCGAGCCTTCTAACGCCCAATCCAACGCCGCGCGGAAGTTATCGAGATCGGGCAACAAGCGTTCGAGCCATCCCTGCGGAAGCTGCGAATCGAATTCGCGGTAAGCCTGCGACGCCAGCGCCGCGAAGTATGCACCGTGCTGCGCAGCCGCGTTCTCCGCGTCGTTGTCGCCCGCGGCTTTCTCCGCGGCGAATTGCCGGATCGTTTCGAGCAGACGGTAGCGAGTCGCGAGCGCAATCGTTACCGTTACGAGCGATTTATCCGATAGCGACGTTAACGCGTCGAGTACGCGATATTCGTCGCAGACGCCGCCGGCGGCGCAGACCGCGGCGGCCGCCGCCAGAGAAAAACTCCCGCGAAACGCGGCAAGTCTGCGAAAGAGCGACTGCTCATCGGGAGCGAGCAGGTCATAGCTCCAGCCGATCGCCGCGGCCAGCGTTTGTTGACGCGGCAGCGCATCGCGCGAGCCGCCGGTAAGCAAACGAAAACGCTCGCGCAGACGCTCCAAGATTTCGTCGGCGCCAAGCGCACTCGTGCGCGCCGCGGCAAGTTCGATTGCCAGCGGAATGCCGTCCAAACGTTCGCAGATTGCCGTTACAGTCTCTGCATGGAGGTTCAGGTCGAAACCCGCGCAGACGCCGGCTGCACGCTGGGCAAAGAGTTCGGCGGCCGCATCCGGATGCAAAGAGCCGAGGCGGTAGACCTGCTCGTCTACAAGATGCAGCACTTCGCGGCTGGTGATCAGCAGCGTCACGCGCGGACACGAGGCACGGATCTGCGCCACCATCTGCGATACTTGCGCGACCACTTGCTCGCAGTTGTCCAGCACGATCAACGCGTCGCGCGGACGAAGGTGCTCGATCAAGCGATCGAGATCGTTATTGTGATCGCCACTCGCGCCAAGCGCAGCCAAAGCGGTCGCCGCCACCAGCGAGCCATCCGCTATCGGTGCCAGATTGACGAACCACGCACCGTCTGCGCGGCGGTCGATCGCATCGGCCGCGCACCGTAGCGCAACGCTGGTTTTTCCGACACCGCCTGGCCCCGTCAGCGTAACCAGATGCGATTCCGCAAGCGCGGCATGCAATTCGCCGAGCTCGCGCTCGCGGCCGATGAGCCGCGGCAGGTTGGCCGGAATATTATTGGGCACGCGCGAGGTTCGCGGCCGCAGCTGCGGATCGAGCGCGCCCAGCGCGACGGCCAGATCCTGCGCGAGACCGCCGAGCATCTGCATTTCGTCGGCGTCGTACTCGTTTATCGAGTCGACCGTAACAAAACCGATAAGATCCCCAGCGGCCGTCATCGGGAACGCCCAGATGCCGGTCGCGGCCGAGTGAAGCGATGCGAGCCGGGCCGGCGTTCCGCTGGAACGCAGCCGGATCGCGAGCGGGTCTTCACACGGCACTTCTTCGAGCGAAGAGTCGAACGAGGATGCCTCTGCGCGAAATGCGTTGCGCCGGACGTAGACTGCGCAAGCGCGTGCCTCTAGTTGCTGCCCGACTGCCTCGATTACGCGCCGCAGCAGCTGGCCGGTGTCGTTGAACGACGTGAGCTCCCGTCGAAACGTAGCGAGCGCCGCCAACGCCTCGCGCTTCTTCTTGCTGAAGGCGGACTCGATCGCGCGGTCGACGCGTTCATGTACGGGTCGAAAGACAAGCGCTGCGATGACAACGATGGAGATCTCGATCGCTGTCGATGCGGCACGCGAGCGTTCGGAAATGAAACGCTCCGCGCCCCACTCCGCTAGCGCGAAGGCGAGCACGATCGCCGTCGTCACCAACGTGTAGGCGTACGCCCGCATGCGCCGAGCCGGCGAAATCGCCCTCGCGCGACTTACCGTGACGGCAGCGTAACCTTATCTACGAAGAGCGCCGAGAAATACGCTCGCAGTGGCCACGCAACAATGAACCAGAGCACCAAGGTTACTAACGCCGGCGCGATCGTGGCGGGCATCATCGTTATATGGTAGGCCAAAATGTTGGCAAGTACGGCCGCCAGAACGAAGATCGCAAACACGACGTACCGATTCATCAAAACCAACACGCCGGCGATGACCTGGACGGCCGACGTGAACCAGATGAAATGCGAGATGGTGATTGCGGTTTGCCAGTCGCCGGCCGCCCCCGTCATCGGCGGCGCCTTGAAGAACCACAAGAACCCGTTGAGACCCAGCACGCCGAAAATGAGGCCGAGCAGAACACGCGCGATCGGATGAATGATTCTCATTTGCCGAGCTTCGGCGGGACGATGAAAAATCTTCGACGGTCCGAAAATATGCCTGCATGAAAAAAGTGAACACGAAAACGCTCGAAGAGCTCACCTGGGAATCTCCAAAAGGCACATTTGGCGGTGCGGGCATCCAGATTTCAGAAGCGTTGGGGAGGAAGCCGAAATCGACCGATGTGCGGGAACGTCATCCGTTCGACGTGGAGCTTGCACGTATTCCCCCCGGGAAATCGTCGTGCCCGTACCATTCGCACAGCCAGCAGTGGGAGTTCTATCACGTTATCTCAGGCAAAGGCGCGGTACGGCACGCAGATGGCAGAACGGCCATCGAAACCGGCGACGCGTTCATCTTCGAACCGGACCAGCCCCATCAGTTGATCAATGACGGCACGGAAGATCTCGTCCTGTATGTCGTGGCGGACAATCCGTTCGGTGAGTCATGCCATTATCCGGACAGCCAAAAGTGGGTTGTCTATTCGCCCGAGCGGCGAATGATGCGCTCAGAGCATCTCGACTACTACGACGGCGAAGAGTAACTCATTGCTCGGGATCGATATCCGAGTGGCCGCTCGTGCTGAGCAAAGCGATCTCTTCGTTTTCGAAATCCAACAGCGTCAGAACGCGACGCATAACGGTGTTGTCGATCTTTCCGCGGTTGCGCAAACGGAGCAGCTCGTCACGCTGAACGGCTAGGAGCTCGCCTTCGATCGCGCGATACTGCGACGTCACCTGCTCGCGATACTGTTCGCCTTCTTTCGCGTCGGCGAACTCGCGCCAGCGCGAACGATGATGCTGTTCCAGCGCTGCCAGGATCGGCGCCGGTACGTTTTGCTCTTTGCGCAGCCTCGCCAGCCGGATGAGCGCCACGCGCGCTATCCGCGAGAGTGCCAAGCGTTCCTCGCGCGCGTCTTCATCGTCTTCGCTGATGTGCAGCAGCCGCAACAGCCATGGCAATGTTCCGCCTTGCCCCACCAGCGTCGCGAGCAATACCGCGAAGGTGAGAAAAATAATGAGGCTGCGCTGCGGAAAGCGGGCCGCGCCGATCATCAGCGGCAGCGCCAACGCAGCTGCCAGCGAAATGCCGCCGCGCATTCCCGTCCACGCCAAGACGCTGACGTGCGCCCAATCCGCTTTGCCGCGTTCGTGTTCGGGTTCGTTGGTGAATGGAACGAGCGCCTGACCGTAAACCCACGCCAGGCGGACGATGATAACGGTCGCGCAGATCGCGAGCGCAAGCCACGTTAAATGCCACGCCGAGTAGCGCGAGAGGCTCTCGATAAGAATCGGATGGAATTGCATTCCCACGAGCACGAAGATGAATGCGTTCACGACAAAAACGATCGTCACCCAGAAGCCGGTCGCGCGCAGCCGGGCGCGCGGCGTCAATACGCGGGGCGTAAACCTGCTGACGAAGATTCCCGTCACGACCACCGCAAGCACGCCGGAAACTTTGAAATGGTATGCCGGCAAATATGCCAGATACGGGGCCATCAGCGAAATAATCGGCTGGAGTTCGTCGTCGCGCGTAAAATGCCAGGCCGTGACGATCGCGGCGCCCGCTGCCAGTCCAATCGCGATCGCAGCGATGACCGAAATGACGAGCTGTTCGACAGCTTGCCCGATGGTGAATACCTGGCCGACAACTGCGCCGATCGCAACGGCGTAGATAATCAGAGAAGTCGCATCGTTGATTAAACTCTCGCCTTCGATGGTCGCGATCAGGTGGCGGGGAACGCGCAGTTTATCCGCTATGCTTGCAAACGCGACTTCATCGGTTGAAGAAACGATCGCGCCAAGCACGAACGCGGCCGGCCACCCCATGGCCGGGTCGACGTGGTGCGCGACGAACGCGACTGCTACCGTCGTTGCGATAACCAGCCCGACCGCGAGCTGGAAGATCCAGGCCGCTCCGGCCAAGAATCCGCTGGTGGGAGCCGTGACGCTTTCCCAGTACAGCAACGGCGGAAGAAAGACTAGGAAAACGAGGTCCGGTGGCAACTCCGTGCGTGGGATGCCGGGGATGAAGCCCAGTACGATTCCGCCCAAGACCAGCACGATGGGATAGGCCACGCCGATGCGTTTGGCCAGCGCGACCAGGGCAAGAATCGCAACGGCAATAACCGCCAGGGCTGCGACGCTCATCCAGCCGCTTTATGTACACGGTGGCAATCTCCGCTTGAAAGAATCCCGCCGCGCGATGGCGAGCTTAAGCTTTCGCTTTTTCTTTCGCGGCGACGATGCGGTCGCCGATGCGGTTCAACTCTTCAGGTTCGAACAGCTCCCGCGCCATCGGAAAAAGCTCGCCCTCTTCCTCTTTCACATGGTGCAGAACGAGCTCTTTGAGCACCGCGAGTTTCGGTTTGTACTTTTCGTCTTTCGGATCGAGGTCTTCCAGCTCGCCGATCATCACCTTGACGACGCCGTGCTCCTCGTACGCCTCAAGAACTTCATCGCGTTCTTCGCTGTTCTTGGCACGTTTCTTGAACTCCGGATAGAACAACGTCTCTTCGATCTTCGAATGGAGCGTGAGTTCCTTGTCGATTTTCTGGAACAGATTTTTGCGCTGCGTCGCTGCGCGGTCGCCTAGCCCTTCGACTTGCTCGAAGAGCGCTTTGACTTTCTTGTGATCTTCTTTCAATAGTTTAATTGCGTCCATAGGTAACGAGTGTACCCGCCGACGCGCTAATCTATTGCAGGACTTCGTCCTCGGCCGGCTCGCTGATCACGCGCGCGATCGCGGCTTCCAAGCGATCGTGCCCTTTGTCGCCCGCCTGAAAATGGCGCAGCTCGTGTGCACGGTTGAAGACATAGTACGATGGGACGAAGTCATTTTGGAACCGGTCGACAATGGTGTGCTCGTTGTCGATCGCGCAAGGCTGCGTGAACAGCATCTGCTCGCGCGCATCCTTGCGCACGGCCTCGATGTCGAGCTCGGCCTCCGAGCGCGGCTGATGAATGGCGATGAAGATCATGCCTTCCTTCTCGAAACGCTCGCGCCAAATTTTCAGCTGCTCCGCCGCATTGTGGCAAAGATGACATGTGATCGACCAAAAGTGCACAAGCACCGAAAAACCGCGCAGCTCTTCGGCCTTGGGCTTGCCGTTGATCCACTCCGCAACCCCCTCCAGCGACGGGAGGGGGGTGCGCATCCGCAAAGGCACTAGACTTTTTGCAGCAGTGCTTTGCCGGGCTTCCATTCGGCCGGGCACAGGCCGCCGGTCTGCAGGGCCTGCAGTACGCGAATCGTTTCGTCAACGCTGCGGCCGACGTTGTCGTCGGTCACGACCGCATACTTCAGAATGCCTTCGGGATCGATAATGAACAGGCCGCGCTGCGCCGCGCCGCTGCCTTCATTAAGAACGCCGTACGCGCGCGCCGTTTCTTTGGTGAAATCGGCGACGAGCGGATACTTCAGGCCGGCGATGCCGTTCTTTTCGCGCGGCGTGTTGATCCACGCCCAGTGACTGAAGACCGAGTCGGTCGACGCGCCGACGATATCGCAATCGACGGCTTTAAATTCGTCAGCGCGGTCCGAAAGCGCCGTGATCTCCGTCGGACACACGAACGTGAAGTCCAGCGGATAAAAGAAAAACACCAGCCAGCGGCCCTTGTAATCGGAGAGCGAGAGCTCTGATCCGAGGTCCTTGGAGCTGGTCGCACCTTTGGTGCTCTTGAGTTTAAAATCGGGAGCGGGCTTGCCAACCTGTGCCAACATAAACGACATTCACTTTCTCTTACGCGTGGGAAGGGGTTGAGGGTTGATTCTACCCCATCCGGCCAAAAAGTGAAAACCACTTTCATATGGACGGCACCCCCGAAGCGTGGGACAATAGACCCATGGCAAGAGCACGAAAGGGCGGGGACCCGGGGGCCAAGCGCTTCCAGGCGACCTTGGCCAACCTCAAACACACACCGCCCAAGGCGGCGGAGGCCGCGGCCCCGGCAGAGGAACCAGCGGTCGTCGAGAGCGCCGTTCCCAAAGCGGAAGCCCCCCAGCGGCGGCAGGCCAAGACCAAACTGCGCTGACCGCGAAAGAGCGCTCCATGGATACGCGCAAACGCGAAGCGGCGGCTCCCGAAAGAGCGGCCCACGACCCCGAAACGCCCCAAGCCTTGGTCGACTTCATGTCGAGCGGCTGGCTCGAAGCGCCGATCACCATCGCGCGCCCGAAGCAAACCGAGCGTTTTGCCGAACGCCGCGCACAGCTCGCGCGCGAGTTTCCGAATGCGGTACTGGTGGTTCCGGCGGGCGAAGAAACAGTGCGGTCCAACGATACGAATTACCGCTTCCGTTCCTCCAGCGACTTTGCGTACTTGATCGGACCGGGCGAAGCAGGTTCGATGCTCGTGTTGGAACCCGCCGGGGGATCGCATCAGTCGGTCCTGTTCGTGCCCCCGCACAATCGCGGCGATAAGGCGTTTTTCGCCGATCGCGTGCACGGCGAACTGTGGGTCGGGCGTCACCGCGGCGTCGACGAGAGCCAACTCTTTTTCGGCGTCGACCGCTGCCGGCCGCTGGATCAAACGCAAAGCTACTTGGACGAACTGCGTTCGCGCGGCGCGACCATTCGTAACGTCGACGAAGACGCCGAACTGGCGACATATCTCGCGGAGATGCGGCTGATCAAAGACGACTACGAAATCGCCGAGCTGCGCACGTGCGCCGAAATTTCCAAGCGCGGATTCGAAGACATCATTCGTATTCTTCCGCGCGCCCGCTCCGAGCGCGAGATCGAAGCCGCATTTTGGTCGCGCGCGCGGATCGAGGCCAACGACGTCGGCTATTCGACGATCGCTGCGAGCGGCGAACACGCTTGCACGCTGCATTGGATCCGTAATCATGGTGAGCTGCGTCAAGGCGACCTGTTGCTGGTCGATGCGGGCGTCGAAGCGGAATCGCTATACACTTCGGACGTCACGCGCACGCTTCCGATCAACGGACGCTTTTCGGACGAACAGCGCACGGTTTACGATCTCGTCTTCGAAGCGCAGCGCGCGGCGTTCGCCGAGGTTAAACCCGGCAGCGACTTCCTGGCGCCGCACCGCGCCGCGATGCGCGTGCTGGCCCAAGGCCTGATCGATTTGGGCATTCTCAAATGCTCGCTCGATGAAGCGCTCGAGCCGCAAAATCAGTACTACCGCCGGTACACACTGCACGGCACCAGTCACATGCTCGGCATAGACGTTCACGACTGCGCGAAGGCCCGCTCGGAAAATTACCGCTACGGAAAATTGAAAGCCGGGATGGCGCTGACGGTCGAACCGGGCCTGTACTTCCAACCCGACGACGCCACCGTGCCCGAACGTTTCCGGGGCATCGGCGTGCGCATCGAAGACGACGCCGTCGTGACACACGATGGCTGCGACAATCTCACTTCGATACTACCGTCGTCCTCTGATGCGGTCGAAATGTGGATCGCCCAGGTTCAGAGCCGGTAGCAATGCAGACGGTCGGTTCGGGTGACGCCCTCATCGTCGTAGATGTCCAAAATGATTTTCTCCCCGGCGGCGCTCTGCCGACGGCCGAAGGCGACCGGATTTTCGGCCCCCTCCAACGCATCATGCCGCTCTTTCCCTATGTCGTCGCGACGCGCGACTGGCACCCCAAAGAGCATCCGCACTTTCGCGATCACGGCGGCACGTGGCCTTACCATTGTTTGCAGCATACGCACGGCGCGGGCTTCGCGCCGCAGATGAATCTCGCGTATGTCGACGAGATCCTGAGCAAAGGCACGATGGCGCCCTGGCACGGCTACAGCGCGTTCGAAAACTCCGACTTGGCCGAGCGGCTGCGCGGCCGCGGCATCCGGCGCATCTTCGTCGCCGGGTTGGCAACCGATTATTGCGTGAAAGAAACGGCGCTAGCGGCGGCGCAGAGCGGATTCGAAACGCTTGTGATCACCGATGCGGTCGCCGCGGTAAACGTCCAGCCCCAAGATGAAACCATCGCACTCGCGGAGATGGAAAAACAAGGCGTGCGCTTCGTGACCAGCGATCAGCTGCGCACGGCTGCATGACCGATAAGGTCTACCGCGATCAAGTTCTCGAAGTAGAACCCACCGGCATCGAATACATTCCGCCCGAGCAGCGGCACGGTAATCCGCGCCAGCTCTTCGGTTTGTGGTTCTCGGCCAACGCCGAAATCGCAACGTGGATGGTCGGCGTCTTTGCCGTCGCGCTCTATGGCACGAGTTTGGCGGGAGCGGCGCTCGGACTGATCGCCGGAAATGTGCTGGGGTTCGCGCTGCTCGGCATTCTCGGGACGTTCGGGCCGCGGTACGGCGTACCGCAAATGGTCGCTTCGCGCCTCGCATTCGGGCGATATGGAAACGCGCTGCCGGCAGCTTTGAGTTTTTTGGCCGGCGTCGGCTGGTTTGCGATCAATTCCGTCTTCGGCGCATACGCGCTGCAGACGATCACCAATCTGCCGTACGCTTTTGCGCTCGGGATCATGCTGCTGCTGCAAATTTTGCTCGCCGTCTACGGCTACAACATGATCCATTGGTTCGAGCGCGTGAGTTCCGTCTTGCTGGCCGCGGGTTTTACGCTACTCAGCGTGATCACGTTCGAACGCGCGAACTGGCATGCCGCATTCAACGCGCACGCGCCGTTTGCGACGGGCGGCGAGATCGGCGGAATCATTCTGGCAACGGCGCTCGGGTTCTCTTACGCGACGGGATGGGTCCCGTGCGCGTCGGACTATTCGCGCTATCTGCCGGCGGCGGCCGACCCGCGCAAAATCTGGTGGTACTCGTTCTTGGGAACCGTGATCCCGTGCGTCATCCTCGAAATTATGGGCGCTGCAACGGTTACGGCAGTGCGCGGCGGAAATTTTGGCGATGCAAGCCCGACCCAGGCGATTGCGACGCTGCTCGGATCGACAGGCACCGGCCACGTGGTTGCGATCCTCGTGCTGCTAACTATCGTGCTGGGCACGCTGACCGCAAACTGCATGAACCTGTACTCGGGAGCGATGGCGGCCCTCGTCGTGAAATTTCCGACGTCTTCTCTGCGCGCGCCAATCGCGATCGGCGCGTTCTTCGCGCTGCTGACCGGCGGTCTGTTTGCGATCGCGCACACGCCGCCGCTGATCGCGGCGGGCTTCGCCATCGCGGTCGGTCTGATTGTCGGAGTCGTCGCGCACGTGCGAATCGCCCGCTGGCGCGCCGCGATCATCGTGGGCGTCCTCGGAGCGCTGCTCGCTTCGGGCGGCGGCCATCCCGACGAAACCGCCAAACTCTACACCAACTTCTTGCTGCTGCTTTCGTATTGGGCCTCACCGTGGGCGGCGGTCGTCTTCATCGATTGGCTGCACCGCCGCGGCCAAAACGTTCCGCCCGAAGAATTTGAATCGGGCGCGCGCATACGAACCGGTCTGTATGCGTGGATCATCGGTCTGCTTGCCTCGCTGCCGTTTTGGAACCAAGCCTGGTACGTCGGTCCGTTTACCAGCGCGTATCCGCAATTCGGCGATCTGTCGTATTACGTCGGATTCATCGTGGCGGCGGCCATCATGCTCTTCCTCTCGCCAAAATATGCTCGACGTCCAGCACGTTCGTAAGGATTTCGGCGCCGTGAGCGCCGTGCGCGACGTTTCGTTTTCAATAGAAACGGGCTCGACGTTCGGACTTCTCGGGCCAAACGGCGCCGGAAAGACGACGACAATGCGCATGATCGTCGGTATCTATACGCCCGACGGCGGCTCGATCCAATGGAAAGGCACGCCGATCGACACACGCATGCGCCGGCGCTTCGGCTACTTGCCCGAAGAACGAGGCCTCTACGGGCGCATGGACGTGCGCGAACAGATCGCATTCTTCGGTCGCCTTCACGGACTGGTCGAACCCGACGTGAGTACGCGGACGAACCGCTGGCTCGAAAACCTGGAGCTCACGGAATACGCCAAACGGCCGTGCGCCGAACTCTCCAAAGGCAATCAGCAGAAAGTGCAGATCGCGTGCGCGGCCGTGCACAATCCCGAGCTGCTCGTTCTCGACGAGCCGTTCACCGGGCT